>JBOHIU010000035.1:0-47065 GCA_050725855.1 Xanthobacteraceae bacterium
CCCCGCCAAGGCGACCTGTTCCGGCAGGACGAGCAGGACGACCTGTTCGAGGACCGGCCGACGCCCGTCTATCGCGCCGATCCCGAGGAGGTGCGCGCGGAATTGCACGGCATTCTGGCGCAGATGCGAGCGGCAAAAACGATGGCCTCGATTCCTTGGGACGACGACCGCACGGCGCTTTATCGCACCATCTTTCCGCAGATGACCAATTGGCTGCCCGAGGACGAGGGCGCGCAATTGCGCTTCGACTTCGAAACCGAACTGGCGCGGCTCGAAGCGGCGTGAGCGGACATCGCCGTCATGGGTGAGGAGTCCCGAAGAGCGACGAAGCACCCGCGGCGGCCTCACAGACACCCCAAGCCAGCCCTGGATTTCGAAAATAGCGAGCTGGCTGGTGGGGGCGCTGTTCTGGAGCGCTTCCCGATTGTGAAGCGGGCGGCGCCCCAGTTTTATAGATTTGGTCGCATTTTCTTCGGAAGTCGACAGCCACTTTTCCGGAAAATGCTCTAAGCGCCGAGTTCGCCCATGAAGAGCGCGGATTTGTCTTCCGTCGGCACCTTGGGAAGGACGCCGATGCGCCGGCATGAGTCCAGGAATTGCCACTGCGCATCGACGGATTTCCGGGTCCACGTCGCCATGAAAATCTCCTTCGCGCCGAGCCATTGTTTGTATTCCGCGACGTCCTCCGGCTTGGTCACCGCCGCCATGGCCCCGTATTTTTTGGCCGCGGCATCGAGGCTGCCGGGCTTCCGCAGCCAGCGGAACGACTCCATGACGGCCGCGGCGAAGTTCTTCGCCCGCTCCCGATCCTCATCGACCCAGCTTCTCCAGGCGACCAGCGGCGAAGCCCAGACGATGGGATAGCCGGTCTTTTGCTTCCAATAGGCATTGGGCGAGAACAGCACGCGGAATTTGTCCGGTTGCGCTTCGGCCGCCATGGTGAGCGAACTGAGCTGAATCATCGCGTCGACCTGGCCGCGCTCCAGCATGACGTTCAGGGCCGGCCCGGACACCTGCTCCAGCGTGGCTTCCTTGGCGACATCGAAGCCGGAAGCGTCCATGATGGCGGCGCGCGCCGACACGAAGCCGCTGGCGCCGGTCGAAAAAACCCCGATCTTCTTGCCGCGCAGATCGGCGAGCGTCTTGAACGGGGCATCGTTGCGGACGATCACGTCCTGCACCAAGGTCAGGCCGCCGCCGATGATCACCCAATCGAGACCCTGATTTATCTTCTCGACGGCGTTGAGGCCGGAGTAATTTCCGACCATGGCCGCCTTGCTCGGCAGGCTGGCGAGAAATCCGGAATAGGGCCGGGCGTCGATTTCAAGATCGATGCCGTGCTTGCTGAAAACGCCGGCATCCCGCGCTCCCATGTAACTCAGGACGAAGGCGCTCTGCAGCGGGACGATGACGCTGACTTTTTTCAGCGCCGGCGCCGCATCAGCGGTTGTTCGCTCGCCGGTGGCAGCGGCTGCGAGCGAGCCGAGGCCGGCCAGCAAGAGTGATCGTCGCGTCGCCATCGCATCCTCCTCGTTGTTTGGACTCACTTTTAGAATCCCGGCCCGATTTGAAACCATTGCCGAGAAGTCGAAATCCAGCGTGATATTGTCGCAGAGCATACCGCGCACAGGCGTCGCTTGTTCATCGGGCTCGCGCCGGTGGCGAATTGCCGGCGATCCGCCATTTATTTGAAGGTGATCAAATCCGTCCGGCTCAGTGTTGAGGCTCCACGCTTCAAAGGCTCGTTTTCGGCATTCGCGCTATGCTGGTGCAAAATCTGGAACAGCCCGATGGCGATCTCGTAATCGGTGGCGTCCAAACTGGCGTCGACCGGAACGACGACCGTATAACCACGCAGCGTCGCGCCGACCGACGTATAGGTCACCGATCCGCTCACTTTCCAGCCGGTCAGAATGAGGGTCGTGATTCCCTTGGCCTGCAAAATCCGGTCGAGTTCGGTGTTGTAGAACCGGTCCTGCGCCTGACTTTCGATCCTGATGTCGCCGGGCGCGGGAACGACAGCCGGCAGCCATTTCGACATGGTCGGCGGCCGGGTCCCATACGCAACGGTGACGCCGGCCTTCCGCGCCCGCGCCAGCAGCGCGGCGATGGCCGGCACCATGCGCCCCGTGCAATTGGGCTGACGCGTACAAATAGGATCGACGATGTCGAATATGAGCAAGGCGGTCGTTGCGGCTTCGAGCAGCACCGGGACCGGCTCCGGCGGTGGCGGCATTTGCAGTGTCAGCATTGGCCTACTCATGAAGGAATATCCCGGAATGCGATGGGGGCGGGCAGCCTAATAGCTATGCGTCGCGCAGGAAATCGAATTCGCGGCAGTTCAGGCTTTGCGCAATACGTAGCCCGGATCGCGCGAAGCGCGATCCGGGGTCGAGCGTGCGGCCTTAAGTGCCGCCCCCGGGTTTCGCTGCGCTCAACCCGGGCTACCGATGACTCACGCCTTGCGCAGGAAATCGAAATCGCAGCCGGCTTCGGCCTGCAGCACGCTCCGCATGTAGAGTTGCGCATAGCCGCGTTCGGGCATTGTAGCAGAAGGGCGATAAGCCTCGCGGCGCTTTGCCAGTTCGGCTTCGCCGACCAGAAGATCGAGCCGGCGCTGCGCGACCGAGAGCTTGATGCGATCGCCGTTCTTCACCAGCGCCAGCGGGCCGTCGATGGCCGCTTCCGGCGAGACGTGCAACACGATGGTTCCGTAGGCGGTGCCGCTCATGCGGGCATCGGAAATGCGCACCATGTCCTTGACGCCGGCGCGCGCCAGTTTCGACGGGATCGGCAGATAGCCGGCCTCCGGCATGGCGTAGCCGCTCTTCGGCCCGGCGTTCTGCAGCACCAGAAAGTCGTCGGCGGTGACGTCGAGATCGGGCGAATCGATGCGCGCGGCGAGATCGTCGAGCGAGCAGAACACCACCGCGCGGCCTTCGCGCTCGAACAGGCGCGGATCGGCGGCGGAGCGCTTGATGATAGCCCCGTTGGGGGCCAGCGAGCCGAACAGAGCCGCGAGCCCGCCTTGCTGCTGATACGGCTCGCCAAGCGGGCGGACGATGTCGCGATCGACCCATAAATCGCCCGCTGCCGCTTCATGCGCCAAACGCTCGCCGAGCGTCTCTCCGGTCACCGTCATGCAGTCGAGATGGAGCAACGGTTTCAATTCGCGCAGCACTGCGCCGATGCCGCCCGCCGAGAATAAATCCGACATGTAATGCGCGCCGGTCGGTTTGAGATCGACCAGGATCGGCGTCTCGTCGGACAGCGCGTTCAAACGCCTGAGCGACACGTCGACACCGGCGCGGCCGGCGATGGCGGTGAGATGAATGAGACCGTTGGTCGACCCGCCGATGGCGAGCAGAACGCGCAGTGCATTCTCCACCGATCGTTCATTGATGATCCGGCTCGGGCGCAACTCGGTGCCGATCATCTCGACCGCGCGGCGTCCGCTCGCTTCGGCGGCGCGCAGCCGGTCGGAGTGCACCGCCGGAATCGCCGCCGTGCCGGGCAGCGTCATGCCGAGCGCCTCGGCGACCGCCGCCATGGTGCTTGCCGTTCCCATCACCGCGCAGCTGCCGGTGGTGGTGGCGAGATTGCCCTCGATGTCATCGATGTCGCGCGCCGAAATTTCGCCGGCGCGGTATTTGGCCCAGAAACGGCGGCAATCGGTGCAGGCGCCGAGCCGCTCGCCGCGGTGCGCCATCGGCAGCATCGGGCCGCCGATCAGCTGGATGGCCGGCAGGTCGGCGGAGGTCGCGCCCATCAGCAAGGCCGGCACGGTCTTGTCGCAGGCGCCGATCAGCACCACCGCGTCCATCGGCTGGGCGCGGATCATTTCCTCGGCGTCCATCGCCATCAGGTTGCGAAACATCATGCTGGTCGGGCTGAGAAAGACTTCGCCGAGCGAGATGGTCGGAAAATCGAGCGGCAGTCCGCCGGCGGCGATGACGCCGCGCTTGATGGCTTCGACCAGTTGGGGAAAGTGCCGGTGGCAATTGTTATAGCCGCTCGCCGATTGCGCGATGCCGACGATGGGCCGTGTCAGCATCTCGGCGGAGTAGCCCATCGACTTGGCGAACGACCGCCGCAGGTAAAGCGAGAAATCGGCATCGCCGTAATTGGTGAGCCCGCGCGCCAATCCGTGTCGTTGTTTATCTCGATCCGCCACAGCGCGCTCTTCCTTGGAATATCAGGCCCACATTGATCGACGGCGTTCCCTGATCGCTGTAAACGCTGTGAGTGCGTTTAATTTTCGCTGGCCTTTGTCTACTCATTCCACCGCATCCGGGTCGCTCGAAAACTCCATGGGCGTGTAGAAGCCGCCATGGAATTGCGCGGCGATCTCGTTCTCTTTTTCGCCGCGGGCAAGAATCTCCGCCGCGAAGGCTTCGGAATCATCCTGCGGACGATAGCCGAGAAATCTGGCGTTGGTGTTGTCCCAGCGGCTGCGCAGGTTGTTGGACACGCCATAGACGACCACGAAATGATAGCGCGGGTGATCGATACAGCGGCGCACGAGCTGCACCATGTCGCGATGGCTGATCCAGGTCAGCAATTGCCGCGCATCCTTCGGCCGGTCGGGGTTGATGAAGGTGCCGATGCGCAGGCAGGCGACGCTCAATCCGTGTTTGTCGGCGTAGAGCCGGCCGAGCGCCTCGCCAAACACCTTCGAGACGCCGTAGCGCGTGTCCGGCCGCGGCAGCACCCGATCGTCGATGAATCGCTCGCGCCGGTGAAAGCCGACCGCATGGTTGGAGCTGGCGAACACGATGCGTTTGACGCCGCTCCTTCGCGCGGCTTCGAAGACATTGTAGCAGCCCTCGATGTTGAGCGGCAGCACCTTGTCCCATTCGGCTTCGGTGGATTGTCCGGCAAGGTGCACGACGCAGTCGATGCCGGCGGTGGCCTTCTCCATCGACGCAATGTCGCGAATGTCGGCCGTAACGACGTCTTCGCCGTCCGCCGCGGCACCAAGCGCCGCCACGTCGAGGAGGCGAATGAGCGGATAGGAGCCGCGCAGGCCGCTGCGCAATGCCCGGCCGATCTGGCCGGCGGCGCCGGTGATGAGAATGCGTTGCATCGGAATTCCGGATGGCCGCGTCGAATGGTGCCTGGTGCGGGATATAAGCGTCTGGCCGCGCTTTAGGCAAATCGCCGCAACTGGGCGCTGAGGCGAACGCTCGACCCGACCGTTTGGTTTGACCTCGATGCCCGCGCTGCTATGCTGTTTTTGTTGATCGCAACGTTCGAGTAAGGGTCGCGTGATGAGCCTGTTCCGCCGAAAAGTCCCGAGCCATTTTATTCCGATCCATCAGGATAACGCCGGGAGCAAGGACTGGATCATCGTCCTGGAGGCCGGCACGATCATCGGCCCGTCGCCCGCGAAACTGCGCGTGGCCCGCGCCACGCAGGAAAGAACAATCGTCAGGAAATTCAACATTTTGCTTAACGCGAAGCATTACCTGGTCGTGGAAGGCTACAACCCGCGCATCCATGCGCTGTATTTTTGTCCGCAACTCTACCGCTACGATTCCGACCGGAAGCTCGTTCCGCTGCAGGGCGAGGAAATCGGCAACTTGATTGCGCAAGCCATCGAAGGCGGCGTGACCGATCGGCGCCCGTGGTATGAGCCGTCGGACCAGATGCCGAGCAAGCCGGTCATCGCCAGTGCGGCGCTGACCGAATTCGACACCGTCGTGGTCGAAATGCCGAGCGGGCGCAACGCCGCCGCCGGCTGAAGCGGGTGAGTTTTTTCAGGCGCCGAGGCATTTGGCGACGTGATCGCCGACGCGCAACGCATTGGCGATGATCGTCAGCGTCGGATTGACGGCACCGATCGACGGGAAAAAGCTCGCGTCCGTCACATAAAGATTATCAAGCTCGTGCGCCTTGCAATCGAGGTCGAGCACGGATTTGGCCGGATCGCTGCCGAAGCGCAGCGTGCCGGCCTGATGGGCGGTTCCGCCGATCGGAACGTTCTGCCCGAGATAGAGCGACCGGTCGAACAGATGGGGATGGATTTCCAGCTTGCCGCAGAGATCGCGAAGCTTTTGCCGCAGCCGCTTGTGCGCTTCCATGTTGCCGACGGTCAAATCAAGGATGACGCGATCGCCATCGTAATAGATGCGGTTTTCCGGGCGCGGCAGGTCTTCCGACGTCAGCCAGAAATCAAGCGAGTGCGCGGCGATCCAATCGAACGGCTTTTCTGGAAACCATTGCAGCAACTCGGGCAGGCCGTCGCCCTTGATCTGCACGCCGTCTGATTTTCCCACCATCTGGATATGACCGAGCGGATAGGGCCAGTCGTCGGCGCCGAAATAAAAATCGTTCAAGCCGAGGGTTTTCTGGAATAGCGTCGGATTGGGCGTTTGCGAGATCGCCAGAACCACGCTGTTGTTGTGGCGCATGTAATTGCGGCCGACGAGGCCGGAGCCGTTGGCCAAACCATGGGGGTGTTTGTCATTGGCCGAGCGCAGCATGAGCAGCGCCGACGACAGCGCGCCGCAGGCGACGACGACGATGTCGCCCGTATAGACGATGCGCTCGCCGCCGCGCGTCACCTCGACGCCGGTGACGGCGCGGCCGGACGGGTCGGTGATGAGCTTGTCCACATAGGACTGCGTCATCAAGGTCAGGTTGGGGTGGGCGGCCAGCGCCGGATCGACGCAGATGATCTGGGCGTCCGCCTTGCCGTTGGTCAGGCACGGATAGCCGTCGAAGGCGTTGCAGCGAATGCAGGGTGAATGCGGCAGCGCCTTGCCGTCGCGCTCGTCCAGCAGGATGCCGACCGGCAGATGAAAGGGATGGTGGCCTTCGCGCTTGAGGCCATCGAACAACTGGGCGATGCGCGGCTCGTGGCTGAGCGGCGGATAGGCGTAAGGCGCCTTGGAGGGCGGCTCGGTCGGGTCTTCGCCGCGCAGGCCGTGGACGTGAAACAGCTCTTCGGCGGCCTGATAGTAGGGTTCGAAAACGTCGTACTTGACCGGCCATTCCGGCGAAATGCCGTCCTGGTGCTTGATCTCCTCGAAATCACGCTCGCGCAGCCGCAGCAGCACGCCGCCGAAAACCTTGCTGTTGCCGCCGACGAAATAATGCAGTCCGGGATGAAAGGTCGAGCCATCGGAACCGTACCAGGTCTCCTTGGCTTGATAGCGTGCATCGACAAAGACGGCCTGGCTGTCCCAGTTTTCGCGTTCGCGCGGCAGGTAATCGCCGCGTTCCAGGAGAAGGATCCGCTTCCCGGTCCGTGCCAGACGCTGGGCCATCGTCCCGCCTCCGGGCCCGGAGCCGATGATGACAACATCGTAATGTTCGCTGCTCATCAACCATTCCCCAAACGTTTTCGCCGCCCCGGTGCTCCTGGATCAAGTTACAATGACCCACATCGTTCAATACGTGAATGCGTTGCCGGATGAAAATGCGCTGGTCGCAAGAAACCGTATTCACAAGAAAACTGTGTTCAAGAGTGCGCGAGGCCGGTTAGCAATAGGCGACTTCGAAAAGGCGATTTGTTCGAAAGGGTGACTTGGTTCGAAAGGGTGACTTGGCCCGAAAGGGCGGCTTGGAGAGACAAGGTGGTGTGCAATGGTCACGCTCGGCATCGGCCTCACGGCGTTAATCCGTATCTTCCTCGTTCTGTTGTTTCTGCCGTTCAGCGCCCTGGACAAGGTGCTCGATTTCCGCACCGCCGTGGCGCAGGCCCGGGAGGCGATCCCCAATAACGCGGGGGCAACCGCATTGATTCTGGCCGGTCTGTTTGTCGAAGTTGTCATGTCGGCCGGTGTCGTTTCGGGTATCGCCGACCGGGTCTGCGCGTTCGTCCTGGCCGGATATTGCGGCGTCACTGCGCTCCTGTGGAAGCAATTCTGGGTTCCGGGGGACTTCTGGACCGCAAACGACGGCAAGGCACGGGCGCTGTTTTGGGACTTCTGGAAGAACCTTGCTCTTGGCGCGGGCTTCCTTTTGATCGTCTTCGGCACCAACGCGACCGCGGTGTCCAATTTTCTTGCCCATCCCACCATCTCCACTCATCCATACCGGGTGGTGAACAGCGAGGCGCGTCCATGAGCGCGGAATCCGCGCCCGTGGTCCCGTATTGGCACGTATGGACCGATGCCGGCGGGGTCAGCCACCAATCGCGTTGTCAGCTCACGCAATTCGAGAACGCCGCGATCCAGCCGACGGCGGCTCCGCAATGGCTCGGTGCAAAGACGCGGCAGGACGCGACGGTGCTGGTCACCGTGCTTCCGCCCGGCTGGCTTGGCAACTGGCACGAGAATCCCCGCCCGCAATGGATCATCCCGCTGTCCGGGCGCTGGTTCGTCGAAACCATGGACGGCATCCGCGTCGAAATGGGTCCGGGTGACATTTCGTTTGGAGAAGATCAGAACACCCGCGCGGTCGACGGCAAGCAAGGCCATCTTTCCGGAACGATCGGGCCGGAGCCCGCCGTCTTGATGCTGGTGCAATTCGAGACGGCGCCGACAATTGCGTCGGCTTGCCGGTTCAAGTGAGGCACGGAGCGGATTTCATGGACGGGATTGAGGTCTGTGCTCCCCGCTTTGCCCACTACATTCTGGGAAATGCGACACTGGAGGCGCTCGCCAGCGGGTTTCGCTGGATCGAAGGACCGGTGTGGATGGGCGACGCCGGCTGCCTGTTGTTTCAGGATCTTCCCAACGATCGCACCATGCGATGGATCGAAGGGCAGGGCGCGTCAATCTACCGCGCACCGTCGCACTACGCCAACGGCCAGACGCGCGACCGACAAGGCCGGCTGATCGCCTGTTCGCACCGGAAACGCTGCGTGTTTCGCACCGAATATGATGGGCGGGTCACGCTGCTGGTCGATCGCCACGGCGGCAAGCGATTGAATTCACCCAATGATGTCGTCGTGAAATCGGACGGCTCGATCTGGTTCACCGATCCGCTCTATGGCATTGCCAACGATTATGAAGGAGGACGGCAGGTCTCCGAGCAGCCCCCGGCCGTCTATCGCTTCGATCCCAAAACCGGCGACATCAGGATCGTGGCGGACGATTTCGATGGGCCCAATGGGCTCGCGTTCTCGCCGGACGAGCGTCTGCTCTACATCGCCGAAACCGGCGATCAGACGCAAGAGAGGCCGCGTCAGTACATTCGTGTATTCGAGATAAAACCGGACGGACGGACGCTGTCCGGCGGCGATATCTTTCACAAGATCGAGCCCGGCTATTGCGACGGAATGCGCGTGGATGAATACGGTAATATCTGGAGCAGCGCGGCCGATGGTGTCCATTGCATCAGCCCGGACGGCGAGCTTTTGGGCCGTATATTCGTGCCGCACGCCGTCGCCAATTTGACCTTCGGCGGCGCGGCCAAGAATCGGCTTTTCATCGGCGGTTCGACGACGTTGTACTCCATATTCCTCAATTGCCGGGGAGTGCAGACCCCGTGATCGCGGTGGACGGCCTCAGCCGCATCGTCCTGATCTGTCGCGATGCCGGGCGCCTTTGCGAATTTTATCGGAGAGCGCTCGGATTCACCCCGATCGACGATGCGCCCAAGGCCGATCCGGATTTCGCTGCGCTGATTGGTCTCGCGAGCGGGCGAGCATCAACGCTCATGATGGCGCTCGGCGGACAGCGCGTGGCGCTCGTTCAAGTGGCGCCACCGGGACGGCCCTATCCCGATCACGTTGCCGGATACGACCTCGCGTTTCAGCATTTTGCCATTGTCGTTTTCGATATGAATTCGGCCTTTGCGGCGCTGCAGCGGCTTGACGGCTGGACCGCGATTTCGACCGGCGGTCCGCAAACTCTGCCTGACTCTTCGGGCGGCGTAGCGGCGTTCAAGTTTCGTGACCCGGAGGGGCATCCGCTCGAATTGTTGGCATTCCCGCCGGACAAGCGGCCGGTCCGTTGGGCGGGCCAGCCGGGCGACACCTGCCAAGGCATCGATCATTCGGCGATTTCGGTCGCGGATACGGCAAAAAGCATCGCGTTTTACGATCGGCTCGGCCTGCGACGTTTTGCCGGATCGCACAATGCCGGAGCGGAGCAGCAGAGACTCGATGGACTTGCCGATGCGGTGGTCGAGGTGACGGCGCTCTCGCCGCCAATGCATAGGACACCTCACGTGGAATTGCTGTGCTATCGCGGCTATTGCGATCGTCGTAAGACGATCAGCGATCCGGCGGAAATCGCGGCGACCCAACTGGTTTTTGCCGTAGTGCGCGAAGCTTTCGATGGCCTGGTTGAGTGCAACGGCGAGGCGATTTGCAGCGGTCCCGTGATATCGCAAACGGGATCGTCGCGCGTGTTGCTGCGCGATCCTGACGGGCATTTGCTTTGCCTGGAAACATCGTCTCCTGATTAAAGGTGCCCAATGTCTGTTGCAGCAATAATACCGCCCGGCGCTCCCGGAATCGCGCCACGCTGGACCTCAAGCGCGAAAAGCGCCGTCGGCACCGCCGTCGACGCGGATAGCCGCATCTGGTTCACCATCAGCCACGGCATTCTCAACGAAATCTACGTGCCGCGACTCGATATGGCGTGTATTCGCGATTTCGGCTTGCTCGTCACCGCGGAGAACTATTTCTCCGAGGAGAAGCGCGACACGGACTCAACAGTGAGAATGGTGGAAGACGGCGTTCCGGCTTTCCAATTGGTCAACACGGCGCGCGACGGCCGCTATCGGATCCTCAAAACGATATTGTCTGATCCGGCTCGCGAGGTCGTCCTTCAGGAGATCGCGTTCGAGGCGCTTATGGGCAAGGCGTCCGATTATGCCGTGCATGCGCTTGTCGCGCCGCACCTGGTCAATGCCGGCGCCGGCAACAGCGCCTGGTGCGCCGACTACAAGGGCCATCAGATACTGTTTGCTGAGGGGCGAGGAACGTCCTGCGCGGTCGCTTCTTCCGTGCCGTGGCTTGCGCGTTCGGCTGGATATGTCGGCTTTTCCGATGGCTGGCAGACCTTGTCTCGCGGCGAGGGTCTGCGGCCGGAATATGTGCGCGCCGACAATGGCAATGTGGCACTGTCCGGTACGCTTGATATGGCGGCCGGAGGCGGACGCGCACTGCTCGCGATCGGATTCGGCACAAAGCCGGAGGAGGCGGCCTTACGGGTGCTGCTCAGCATTCAGCAGGGCGTCGATGCGGCGTTGGATCGGTATAGCGCCGGCTGGCGGCAATGGCAGGACGCCCTTATTCCGCTCGACGACCCGCGCGAGACCAAGTCCGAGCCCAAGTCCAAGACCAAGTCTGACCCCAAGTCATTGAATCGTTATCGAACAAGTACCGCGGTGCTGGCGACCCACCGCGACGCGGTGTCAGGGGCCATTATTGCCAGCCTCTCGATCCCATGGGGCTCATCGAAAGGCGACGACGATCTGGGCGGCTATCATCTGGTGTGGCCGCGCGATCTTGTCCAAATCGCCGGCGGGCTCCTTGCCGCCGGAAGTCCGGCGGACGCCAAGGCCGTACTGGAATATCTCGTGGCCGTGCAGGAATCCGATGGCCATTGGCTGCAAAATTCCTGGCTGGACGGCAGGCCGTATTGGCGGGGCGTGCAGATGGACGAGACCGCCTTTCCGATCCTGCTGTACGACATGCTGCTGCGCGCCGGCGCCATCGGTCGAGGCGAGGCCGCTCGGTTTAGCGCCATGATCCAGGCGGCGGCCGGATATATCGTGCGCAACGGACCGATGACGGACCAGGATCGCTGGGAAGAAGACGGCGGCTATTCGCCCTTCACCTTGGCGGCCGAAATCGCCGCTATGTTGTGCGCGGCCGATGCCATGGATGCGGCCGGCAAAAGCTCGCTCGCGCGGTATTTGCGCGAAGTCGCGGACGGCTGGAATGAGCGGATCGAAAGCTGGACCTACGTCGTCGATACCGAGCTGTCGCGCAAGCTCGGCATCGAGGGCTATTACATCCGCATCGGCAGGCCAGGAGACCATGGCCGCGCCGATCCGCATGCGCTCGTCCAAATTCGCAATCGACCCCTAGGCGACGCCGGTCTCGAAGCCGATCTGCTTGTCAGTCCGGACGCACTGGCTCTCGTCCGCTTCGGTCTGCGCGCGGCCGACGACCCGCGCATTTGCAACACCGTCATGGCGATCGACGGAATCGTCAAGCGAGAACTGCCGACGGGGCCGTACTGGTACCGCTACAACGACGACGGCTACGGCGAGCACGCCGACGGCGCACCGTTCGACGGCGATGGCACCGGCAGGCTGTGGCCGCTCCTGACCGGCGAACGCGCGCATTACGAGCTGGCCGCCGGCCGGCATGATGTGGCGCGGCGTCTGCTCGCCACGCTCGAAGCATCGGCCAGCGCCGGCGGCCTATTGCCGGAGCAAATCTGGGACAGCGAGGATATTCCGGCGCACGAACTGTTTCTCGGACGTCCTTCGGGCAGCGCCATGCCGCTGGCCTGGGCCCATGCCGAGCACATCAAATTGTTGCGTTCGTTGCGCGACGGCGCGGTGTTCGATATGCCGCCGCAAACCCGCGAACGCTACATCGCGAACACGCCGCCACGGCCGCCGCAGGTTTGGCGACACGAATCCAGGATCGGCAAGATCGCGCCCGGACGCGTGCTCCGTGTCGAGCTGTTGCAGCCGGCAAGCGTGCACTGGTCGGCCGACGATTGGTCGACCGTCCATGACAGTGCGGCCGAACCCACCGGCGTCGGGACCCATATCTGCGATCTCCCCACCAGCGAATTGCGCCCCGGCGCCGTCGTGCGTTTCACCTTGTTCTGGACACAGACGAGCACATGGGAAGGGGCCGACTTCGAGGTTGAAATAGCCGGGTCATGATCGCGCGCGACGAGATCGTTTTTCTGTTCGACGTCGACAATACGCTCATCGACAACGATCGCGTGCAGGACCATCTGAAAGAACATCTGGCCGAAAACTTCGGCGCCGAGGCACGCGACCGCTACTGGCAAATTATCGAGGACCTCCGAGTGCAGCTCGGCTATGTCGATTATCTCGGCGCGCTGGAGCGCTACCGGGTCGAGGCTTTGCACCGTCCCGAAATCCTGCGCATGTCGAGTTGGCTCGTCGACTACCCCTTTGCCGAGCGCCTCTATCCCGGCGCCCTCGACGCGCTTCGGCACGCGCGGCAATGGGGACCGACCGTCATCCTGTCCGACGGCGATGCGGTTTTCCAACCGCGCAAGGTGGAGCGCTCCGGGCTATGGCAGGCGGTCGAAGAGCGCGTCCTCATCTACATCCACAAGGAACGCGAGCTGGACTATGTCGAACGGCTCTATCCCGCCGATCACTACGTGCTCATCGACGACAAATTGCGTATCCTCGACGCCGTGAAGAAAATCTGGGGTCCGCGCGTCACCACCGTGTTTCCGAAGCAGGGCCACTATGCCTATGATCCGGAGGTCTTGCGCGACTATCCTCCGGCCGACATCGCGTTGGGGAACATCGGCGATTTCGCTTCTTGCAACCTGGATGCGTTCCTGAAGAAAGAAACCGGTTCACCGGCATGATGCGGGCCGGTCGCGTCGAATGAATAAACCTGTCAGATCAGGCGCGCACACGAAAGGACATTCATTGACGGCGATAACAGTCTTGCTCGTGCTTTCCGGCTTGATGGGAGCGTGCGGCATCATGCTGGCTGCCGCCGGTGCGCATGCGGCGCCGGGCGCCGGTCTCGACAGCGCCGGCTATATGCTGTTGTTTCATGCGGCGGCGATTCTCGGCGCGGCCGCGCTTATAGAGAAAGGCGCGCTCTGGCAGCCTTTGGCGTTCGCCGTCCTCGCCGCGTGGGTGCTGGGCGCGGTTTTGTTTTCCGGCGACATTGCGCTTCGCGCTTTTGCCGGGCATCGGCTCTTTCCGATGGCAGCGCCGACCGGCGGCATCATTCTCATCATCGGCTGGATCGGACTTGCTGCCGCAGCCGCAATCGCTCTGTCGCGTAGCTGACATTCGGACTGTTTTGATCGCGCGGAACTTGCCGCCGCGCGGCGTTGTTGAGAGCAATGATCATTTCAAGCGCGGGAATGGCCATGCAGCTTGCTTTTAAAGGTGTTTTGGCGTGGCTCGTCGTCGGTGCGGCAATCGCCGCGCCTCCGGCCGTCGCTCAGCAGCGATCGGTTCTCACCTATCACGGCGACCAGAGCCGGACCGGCAATTTCGTGGTGCCGGCGCTGACGTTCGACAAGGCGCGGTCCGTACATTCGGATCGAGCGTTCGCCGCCCACGTCGACGGTCATCTGTATGCCCAGCCGCTCTATTGGCGGGCTGCCGGGTCGAACACGGCCATGGTCGTGACCGCCTCGGAGAGCGACGTCGTTCAAGCTTTCGACGCTCAGAGCGGCAGGCAATTGTGGAGGCGCTCCGTCGGCCGTCCCGTTTCGGGCTCGTCGCTGCCGTGCGGAAACATCAATCCGCTCGGCATCACAGGCACTCCGGTGATCGATCCGTCGGCACAAGCGATCTATTTCGACGCGGCTGTAGAAGAAACGAACGGACCTCACCACGAAGTCTTCGCTTTGTCGCTCAAAGACGGCAGTGTTTTGAAGGGCTGGCCAGTCGACGTCGCCGAGGCGTTGCAAAAGGCCGGGCGGCATTTTGATGCGCGCACCCAAAATCAGCGCACCGCGCTGAGCCTTCTCGACGGCAGAATTTACATGGGGTTCGGCGGCCATTTCGGGGATTGCGGCGACTATCACGGCTGGGTGCTGGGTTTCTCAGAGCAGAATCCCGGCAACGTCGCCACCTTCGAGTCGCGCGCACGCGGCGGTGCCGTCTGGGCGCCGGGCGGCTTGAGCGTTGTCGGCAACACTATTTTCTTTTCGACCGGCAACACGTTCGGCGCCCGGACTTGGAGCGATGGCGAAGCCGTGTTCCGCGTATCGCCCGATCTGCGGCGAAGCGACAACAAGCACGACTTCTTCGCACCGTCCGATTGGCGCGCGCTCGATGCGCGTGACCTCGATCTCGGCGGCAGCAACCCCGTGCCGGTGAACGTTTCCGGTCCAGGCCGCGATCACGCGCTGATGGTCGCGCTCGGCAAGGACCACAAGGCGTATCTGCTGGACCGCGACGATCTCGGCGGCATTGGCGGCCAACTGGACGTGCTGACCGCCTCGACCGGCTCGATCCGCACCGCGCCCGCGGTTTATCCGGCCGGCGACGACGCCATGGTCGCGTTTCAGGGGCCAGGAGAGCATTGCCCCAGCGGAAGCCGGGGCAACGGTCTGACGGTTCTGAAAATCACCGGCGGAGCAAAGCCGGCGATGAGCACGGCCTGGTGCGCCGAACTCGACGGCCGGGGTTCGGCCATCGTCACCACGACGGACGGGCATTCCAATCCGATCGTGTGGATCCTGGGCGCCGAGGGCGACAATCGCCTGCATGCGTTCCGTGGCGATACCGGTGCGCAGATTTTCCAGAGTGAGCCGTTGCGGGGCTTGCGTCACTTCCAGACCCTGATTGCGACGGCCGATCGCCTCTATGTCGGCGCCGACGGGCAAGTCTACGCGTTCGATTACTGAGTATCATTCTCGCGTAGATTGGCGGTGGCGATGGGCCATCATCCCGTCGGTTTGGATTTTGCTACTTGAACTCATAGGCGGTCACAGCTGCGAGCATCGAACAGCCGCGTGCCTTCGCTATGGGGCGCCTCTGATTGCCACGGTAAGCCTCCGGCGCTCACTCTGTGTGCATTGCTGACAAGTTTTTGGATTCCAAGGCGATCTCCGTAACGGCCAAGCTCGATCGGGCCGATTGAATTGCGGCAGGCCAATGAGCGCAGAGGCTCCGGCCGGGTCAGGATGTGGTGGCGTCATCCGCCGATTTCGTTATCGTGGCCGAACACTGCCAGTGGAGCGAAGGAGGAAATCATGGGCGCTCGTTTGAATCGCCGCCAGTTTATCGCCGGCACCGCAATCGTAACGGGCTCGGCGGCGTTCCCTCTGCCTGCAATCGCGCAAAGTGCGCCTGTGAAGGTGGGGCTCCTGACGGTCAAAACCGGCCCCCTTGCCGCTGGCGGCGTGCATATCGAACAGGGCATTACCGCCTATCTCAAAGACAAGAATTTCATCCTTTCCGGCCGGAAGATCGAACTGATCGTGGCCGACACCGGCGGCAGCCCTGCCGGCGCCAAGGACAAGGCGCAAGAGCTTGTCGAGCGCGACAAGGTGAATATCGTCCTCGGGCCATTCGCGGCGTTCGAACTTCTCGCCACGATGAATTATCTAAACCAGCACAAAATGCCGACGCTCGCGTTTGCCGGTGCAGACAATGTTACCCAGCGCCAGAGAAGCCCTTACCTCACCCGCACCTCCTACACCTCGTCGCAATGCCTGTTTCCGCTGGCGGATTATGTAGTCAAGGAGATGAAGCTCAAACGCGCGGTCACGATAGGCGACGATTTTGCGTTTGGCTACGAGCAGGTTGGGGGTTTTCAGCGGGTTCTTGAGGACGAGGGTGGACATCTGCTGAAGAAACTCTGGTCGCCGCTCAAGACGCCGGATTACGAACCTTATATTGCTCAAATCGGCGATTGCGACGTTGTCTGCGAAGTGCTTGCAGGGTCCAATCCGCTTAAGTTCACCAAACAAGCGCGGGCAGCCGGGCTTAGCAAGCCTTTGGTAGGCGGCTCAACGGTCGCGGACGATACCATTGTCGGACAATACGGCGACGAAGCCGTTGGTCTGGTCAATACCAATCCATATTCGCTCGATCGCGACAGCGATGCGAACAAGCGCTTTCTCTCGGCGATGCACAAATACTTCGGCGCCGACGTTCGAATTGGGCACTATGCCGCTGTCTTTTACGCCAATGGTCAGATCCTCGAGGCGGCTTTGGCCAAGACCGGGGGCGAGGTCAACGACCCCGATCGGTTCGTCAGCGCGGTGCGTTCGGTCGTTCTTGCCGACACACCGCGCGGCCCCATTCGTTTCGACGATTACGGCAACGTTATCATCGACGTGTATGTTCTTCGTGTGAAGAAAAGCGGCGTCAAGGACGTCAACGAAACCATAAAGACCTATCACGATGTGAGCCAGTTTTGGACCTTCGATCCGAAATGGTTTCTACAGCAACCGGTGTTCTCGCGCGACTACCCGCCGCTCAAAAGTTAATGCGGATTTTCAGAACTGAGTGATTCAGAGGGAGTTCTCCTCTGCCCTCGCAAGAGTCCCGCTCTGGCGTGCGCTTCTTCTTCGCGCTCCCTCTCGCCGGGCGTTGAGGTTGGCTTGGGGCGGCGAGGGGGGAGGGGAGAGAAATGCCGAGTCAGGATGGCTGTGCAACGGGCCGCGGCCGACTTAAGGTAACGTTCGGGGTCGAGGAGGGAGTACGATGAAAAAATCTGTAACGCGGGCGCCTTCGCGCCGCGCCATTATCAAAGTGGCAAGTATTGTTGCCGCCGGCGTGGCCGCGCCCGCTGTTTTGCGCGGGCATTCGGCTTATGCGAACGATTATCCCGATCGCCCGATCAAGTTCGTTGTCGCCAACACGCCGGGCGGCCCGTCCGACATCGTGGCCCGCATCGTCACGGCGGCGCTGCAACAATCGACCGGAAAAACATTCATCGTCGAAAACCGCGGCGGCGCCGGCGGCAATATCGGCATGGAATATGCCGCCCATGCCGATCCGGACGGCTACACCATTCTGCTCGCCACCAACGCCTATTCGGTCAATTACGGACTTTACCGGCATCTGCCCTATGATCCCTACAAGGATTTCGTCGGCGTGAGCGAACTGGCAACGTCGCCGAATACGTTCGTGGTCAAATCCGAACTGCCGACCAAAACCATTCACGACTTTATCGCGCTGGCGCGCGCCAAACCCGACCAATACAACTGCTCGACGCCGCCGATCGGGACCACGCCGCAAATCCAGCTCGCGGTTCTGAAAATCCGCGAAAAGCTGCCGCGGCTCGCCGACGTGGTGTTCAAGGGCGGCGGCGACGCCTTCGCGGCGCTTCTGTCCGGCACCGTGCAGATGAGTTCGGGCTCGCTGCCGCCGGCAGCGCCGCACATCACGGCCGGAACGTGCCGGTGCCTGGCGGTGACCGGCGACGTGCGCTGGCCCGGTTTGCCGGATGTGCCGACGATGCAGGAGGCCGGCTACAAGGACTTCGTTTTCGCCACCGATACGGTTCTGCTCGCTCCGGCCAAGACGCCGCCCGAGCGCGTCAAATGGCTGGAAGCTGAAACGCTCAAGGTTTTGCGAACGCAGCAAATGAAGGACAAACTCTACAAAACCGGCTTCCTGGTGCGCGCCAAGGGCGCCGACGCCGCCTGGGCGCGGGTGACCAAGGAGATCGTGATGTTCAAGCAAATCATCGATCAGGCGGGTATTCCCAGGATGTAGGCCATGCGACACTGACGCCGTTCGCGGCGGTCGCGCTCGCCTATCCGCGCGGCGCGAAGCTGGGGTAAGCTTGCCGTTCCGGAGCCGTCGGGAGGAACCGGGGCCATGGGCGCGCAGTTCTGGTTGATCCAGACCTTCAACGGCATTTCCTATGGCGCACTGCTGTTTCTCATCGGCAGCGGGCTGACGCTGATCTTCGGCGTCATGCGCATCGTGAATTTGGCGCATGGCTCCTACTTTCTGCTCGGCGGCTACGTGGCGCTGTCGGTCATCTGGGCGACCGGCTCCTGGGTGCTCGCTATTCCCGCTGCGGCGATCAGCATCGGCGTGCTCGGCCTGGCCATGGAACGTGTGTTCCTGCGGCCGTTGGGGTTCGATCCGCTGCGTCAGGTGTTGCTGACCGTCGGCTTTGCCTACTTGTTCCAGCAGGCCGCGCTCGATATTTGGTCCGGCAATCCCTTTGACATCGATCCGCCGGACCAGTTGACCCGAAGCATCGTGGTCGGCGGACTGCACCTGCCGATCTACCGCATCTTCATGATCGCCGTTGCGCTCGCCATCGGCCTGGCACTGTGGCTGGTCATGGAAAAGACCCGGCTCGGCGCCGCCATTCGCGCCACCGTGGACGATGCGCAAATGGCGCGCGGCATCGGCATCAATACCTCGGTCATCTCAACATTGATTTTCGGCCTCGGCGCGTTGCTCGCCGCGCTTGGCGGGGTGATCGGCGGCGCCTTTCTCGGCGTTTATCCGGGGCTCGATTTCGAGATCCTGCCGATCGCGTTCGCGGTGGTCATCATCGGCGGCATGGGCAGCCTCGGTGGCGCCGCCGTCGGCGCGCTGATCGTGGGCTTGGCGGATAATTTCGGCAAGGCGCTGTTTCCGGAGGTGTCCTACTTTACGCTCTATGCGCCGATGGCGCTGATCCTGGCGTTGCGGCCGACCGGGTTGTTCGGGCGGGAATGAACGGGCATGTCCGGTGCATACACCAAGGTCCTGGCTGTTGCCGCGGTGCTCATCGCCGTCGCGCTCGTCGTTCCGCACACCAACTCGTTCGTCATCTTGCTGGTCACGCGCGCGCTTGCGTTTTCCATCCTGGTGATGAGCGTCGATCTTCTGCTTGGCTTCACCGGCTTGCCCTCGCTCGGACAGGCCGCCTATCTCGGCGTCGGCTCCTATCTCACGGCGATCCTGGCGACGCGTTATCACTTCGGCCTCGGCGACGATTTCTGGCTGGTGGTGGCGCTCGCCATGATCGGCGGCGCGGCGCTGGCGGCATTTTTCGGCTTGCTCGCGATCCGCGCCAGCGGCGTCTACTTTCTCATGATTACGCTCGCGCTCGGGCAGTGCGTGTGGGGCCTGGCCTATCGCTGGAATTCGCTCACCGGCGGCGACAACGGCATCAACGTGCCGCACCGCCCGCATTTCTTCGGCATCGATTTCGCCCGCGAGGTGCCGTTCTTCTATTTGGTATTCGCGCTGTTTAGCGTTTCGCTGCTGCTGCTCTACGTGCTTGTGCGCTCGCCGTTCGGCCGCAGCCTGATCGGGATTCGCGAGCGCGAATTGCGCATGAAAATTTTGGGCTACAACACCTGGCTGCACAAATACATCGCGTTCGTCATCGCCGGCGCCTTCGGCGGGCTTGCCGGCGTGCTCTGGGTGCACACCTCCGGCATTGTCTCGACCGACGACGTGGTGCTGACCACCTCGGTCGACGCGCTGTTGATGCCGGTTCTGGGCGGAGCCGGCACGCTGTTCGGCGGGGTGCTCGGCGCGGCCGTCGTGTTCTTCGTGCGCGAATATCTCAGCACGCTGGTGCATTGGTGGCAGTACGTGCTGGGCGGAATCTACGTTGTGGTCATCCTTTACCTGCCCGGCGGTCTGATGAGCATTCCGCAGCGCGCTCGCCGACGGCGGGCGGTGGGCGCCGCGGGCACATTATCGTCGCCCGGGGCCGGCTAAATCAGTTCGTGCGATCGAACGCAACGGTAAGGCGGAGAACGCAAACAGAGGGAGGGAAAGCCATGACGAGTAAAACGCGAAGCCGCGTTGGTCTGTTGCTGCTTACTGCTTGTGCGGCGCTGGCGGTGTGTCCCGCCGCGCCGGCGGCGGCGCAACAACCGGAGCTGCGCATCGGCGTCATCGCGCCGGTGACCGGCATCTTCGCCCAGGTCGGCGCCGATATGACCAACGGCTTCAAAATGTATCTCGATCAGGTCCACGGCACCTTCGCCGGGATGAAGGTGGTTCCCATCATCGAAGACAGCCAGGGCAAGCCGGATCTCGCGGTGACCAAGGCGCGCAAGCTCATTCTGGAAAATCATGTGCAGATGATCGTCGGCGGCGTGCTTGCCACCGAGGGTTACGCGCTGGCGCCGGTTTCGACCGAACTGAGGACCATCTACATCTCCTCGGTAACGGCGGCCGACGATCTGACCCAGCGGCAGATCGGCAAGTATCCGTATTTCATCCGCACCAGTTGGACCAGCTCGCAGCCCATGCATCCGTTCGGCCAGTGGGCCTGCGATCAGGGCTACAAAAAGGTCGCCGCCATCGCCGCCGATTATGCGTTCGGCTACGAGTCGGTCGGCGGCTTTCAGCAGACCTTCGAGGGTTGCGGCGGCAAGATCGTTCAGAAAATCTGGCCGCCGATCGGCACCAAGGATTTCGGGCCGTATATTCCGGGCATCAAGTCCGATGCCGACGCGCTGTTTTCGCTGATGGTCGGGCCGATGACGCTGCAATTTCCCAAGCAGCTTCGCAATTCCGGCTACACCAAGCCGATCATCGGCGGCAGCGTGAGCTACGACGAGGCCTCGCTGCCATTCATGGGCGACGAGGTGATCGGCGATGTCTCGGCGGAGCAGTATAGCGCCGCGTTGCAGACGCCGGCGAACGAGGCTTTCGTCAAGAGTTATCGCGCCAAGTACGGCAAGGTGCCGTCGTATTTCTCCGAGAGCAACTATACCACCGCGATGATGATCGACGACGTGATGAAGGAGACCGGCGGCAAGTGGCCCGGCGCGCTGCCGTTCATCGCCAAGATGGCGGCGCTTCACGTGGGCGCCGTGCGCGGACCGCTCAGCTTCGACGACATGCGCAATGTAGTGCAGAACATCTACATCAAAAAGGTCGAGAAGACGAAGATGTTCGGCTACGATAAGCCGGAACTCTGGGACGTCGTCATCAAGACCTACCCGCATGTCGGCCAGTTCTGGACCTACAACAAGGCTGCGTATCTCAAGCAGCCGGTCTACAGCCGCGACTACCCGCCCTGCAAATATTGCGAATGAGGAAACAGCAATGCCGGCCCGCTTTGCGGGGAGATGGGCGTGATCGGGATCGGGACGCAAGGAGGGCGTTCCGGTCATTTCGCAAAAAGGGCTGCACGTGAGTGCCGATCATTATATCAACGGTCGGACGCCGCTGCTTGAACTGAAGGCGCTGTCGAAGTCTTTTGGCGGCCTGCAGGCCGTCCGGGGCGTCTCGTTCTCAGTGATGCCAGGCGACCGCAAGGCCATCATCGGCCCGAACGGCGCCGGCAAGACGACTTTGTTCAATCTCATCAGCGGAATTTTTCCGCCCAGTTCGGGACAAGTGTTGCTCTTCGGCCGCGATATCACCTACTGGTCGAGTCATCGGCGCGCCGCGCTCGGCATGGCGCGCACGTTTCAGGTTACCAGCCTTTTTCCGAATCTCACCGTGCTCGACAACGTGTTGTTGGCGATCAAGGGAAGGCGGGCATCGAAGTTCGTGATGTGGCGGCCGCTGTCGAGCTATCGCGACGTCTACGACAAGGCGCTCACGCTGCTGCAGGGCGCGGCTTTCCTCGATCGCAAGGATGTCGAGGTGGCTCGCCTTTCGCACGGCGAGCAGCGTCAGCTTGAAATCGTGCTGGGCCTTGCCGGCGATCCGGACCTTCTTCTGCTCGACGAGCCGGCCGCGGGCCTGTCGTCGGGGGAGTCGGCGGAAATGGCGCGGTTCCTGCAGAAACTGGATTCGAAAATGGCGATCCTGTTGATCGAGCACGATATGGATATCGTGTTCGATCTTGCCAGCGAGATCTCGGTTCTGCATTTCGGGGAGATTCTGGAAAGCGGATCGGCCGAACGCATCCGGTCCAGCGTCAGGGTACAGGAAATCTATCTAGGGACCGGCTGAGCGTCGGACTGATCCATGGCGATTCTCGATGTCCAGGATATTCACACCTACTACGGTGACGCTTACGTGCTGCAGGGTCTCTCGCTCAAGCTCGAACAGGGTCAGATTCTCGGCCTGCTGGGAAGAAACGGCGTCGGCAAGACCACGCTGGTGAACTCGATCGTCGGCTTCGTGCCGCCGCGCCGTGGAAGGATCTATTTCAAGGGCGCCGATATCACCGGCGATTCGTCATTTGCCATCGTGCGAAGCGGCGTGGGTCTGGTGCCGCAGGGCAGGCGGGTATTCCCGACACTGTCGGTCGAGGACAATCTGTCGGTCGCCGCGCGCAGCGTCGAACGTCACGGCTGGAGCATGGCGCGGGTTTATTCGCTGTTCCCGCGCCTGCGCGAGCGGTGCCGGCAGCGCGCCAGGACTCTCTCCGGCGGCGAGCAGCAAATGCTCGCCATCGGCCGCGGGTTGATGACCAATCCTGATTGTCTCATCATGGACGAGCCGTCGGAGGGATTGGCTCCGATCATCATCCAGGGCCTGTGGGACGCGATCGCCAAGCTCAAGCAGGAGGGACTTTCCATCCTGCTCGTCGAGCAGAATGCGGCGCTTGCGCTGAAGCTCGTCGATTTTGTTCACGTCATCAGCAAAGGCCGCGTCGTCCATTCCTCTCCGCCCGGCGAGCTTTGGGAAAATCAGGACGTCAAATCGCGCTATCTCGGAATTTGAGCAGCCGATAGACGGCCTGTCTCATCCGGTGAAGCCCAGCATGTAGAGCATGAGCCCGACCACGCACGAGGCCGCAAGTGTCGCCGGAGCGCCTACTCTAAGGCGGAAGACGGCGATGGCTGCGCAAATGAATAATCCCAAGGCCCAGAAGTCGAACGTTCCGAATGCCGGGCTGTCGAAACTGCCGAAGGCCCAGTTAACGTGCCGGACATGATGAAAAAAGGTGCGAATTCCGAACCAAGCCGAAAGATTGAGTATCATTCCGACTGCCGCGGCGGTTACGGCCTGCAGCGTATTGTTGAGGAATGAATTACGCCGCAGCCGTTCGATGAAGGGCGCTATCAACGATATCCAGAGGAAGCAGGGGCAAAAAGTCATCCAGGTGGCGAGCAATCCGCCCAGCAGGCCGGCGACGATCGGCGACAGAGCGCCGGGATGGCGATACGCGGCGATGAAACCGAGGAACTCGGTCACGATCATGATCGTGCCGGGTACCATCTCGCCCATCGCGACTCCGGCCTGCATGTCATGATTGCTGACCCAGTGATAGACGTCGACCCCCTGCTGAGCGGCATAGGCAACGACCGCATAGTCGCCCCCGATCGCCATCATCGCGACCTTGCCGAATAGGAGTGAGATTTGCGCGAATATGTTCTGCACGCCAAAAACTGCCAGCAGCGCAATGGGCGGCGTGAGCCATAGCACCAGCCAAAAGGTTACGGCGCGAACGAAATGCGGCACGCTGGGTTGGGCATGATTGGGCAAATCCACGATCGAGTCGTCGGTGTTTGCATCGCCCGCCGAGCGCGCATCCGAACGCGTGAATCCGGGCAGTCCTGCCAGGGCGACGCCGGTCCCGACCAGCGCGGCAACCAGAACGATCATCGAAAACGGAAGCTTCAGGAAGGCGGCGACAAAGGCCGCCAGGGAAAGCGCCGCCATCCATCGGCTGTGGATAACGTGATGCCCGAACCGTACGATGGCTTCGATCATGATGGCGAGAATGGCAGGTCTGATGCCGAGGAAAATCGCCTGGCCGACCGGCAATTCGGCGCCCGTGACGAAACCGAAGGACAGCGCCATCATGCAAATCATGCCGGGCAAGATGAACAGGCCGCCCGCGATGATGCCGCCGACCATGCGGTTCGCCAGCCAACCGACATAGATCGCAAGCTGCTGCGTCTCCGGACCCGGCAGCGCAATGCAATAGCTGAAGGCGTGAAAAAATCGCTCCTCGGAAATCCAGCGCTTTTGCTGCACCAGCAGCCGGTGCATGGTCGCAAGCTGCAAGGCAGCTCCGCCGATACCGGCAAGCGATATGCGGGTCCAGACCAGAAACGATTCGGCCAGCCTGGAAGGGCCTGTCGACTCGACGACCGGCTTCTCTACGAATGCATCCATCCCTCTTCGTCACCCGCCGTCGGCCTGATTGCAAGAGCCGAGAGCGAGCGCGGCCGGTTGGTTTTCCAGATGGCTGAATGGCGCAGCGCGATCGAGCGAAGATACGGGCGAAGGGTCCGCATCTGTGGCACGTTCATGAAGATCACGCCGTACGGCCTCACTTCACGTTCGGATAAAGTCCCGACGCCTTGACCACGGACAGCCCCTCGGCGCGGTCGGCGACGAGCCCCTTGGCAAAGTCGTCGGCCGAATCGAACACCGGGGTCAGGCCGCGGGCGATCAGGAATTTCTGCTCGAAAGCGGGCTTGGTGCCGACGCTCGCGATCATCTTGTTCAGCTTGTCGACGATCGGCTTGGGCGTGCCGGCGGGCGCGAAAATGCCGAAGAAGGTCGGCGCAATATGCTCCTTGTAGCCGATCTCCTTGAAAGTCGGAATTTCGGGGGCGAGCGGCGAACGCTTGTCGCCGTCAATGGCGAGGCCGATGATTTTTTTGGCCTTCATGAAGGGGATCAGATTGCCGATGCCAAAAATGGCAACCTGGGTCGTGCCGGTCAGCATGCTGTTGACGGCATCTCCGCCGCCCTTGAACGGCACGCGGACGATGTCGACGCCGTTTTTCTTGTTGAACTCCTGCATGAAGGCGACCTTCGACAGCGATGGCGCCATATAATTGAGGGAGTTCGGCTTGGCTTTGGCCAGGGCGGCGAGCTGGGCAAACGACTTGACGCCCAGCGATGCGTTGACCGCAAAAACCTGCGTCAGGTAATAGGCTCTGGCGATCGGCACCAGGCTCTTGCTCGGATCGAAATCGGCGTTGGGCTGGATGATCGGGTTGATGGTGATCGCCTCGCCCGGAAGGATGCAGATCGTGTAGCCGTCCGGAGCCCCGGCCGCGCAGGCCTGAGCGCCGATCGTGCCCGCCGCGCCGACGCGGTCCTCGACCACGATGGTGCCGAGATTCGCCGCGCCGAACGCCTGCGCGATCGCGCGCATGACGATGTCGCTCAGTCCGCCGGGGCCCTGGGATACGATCGCCTTGATTGGCCGTGACGGATAATTCTGCGCGGCGGCCGCGACCGGCAGAGCCGGGGCCAGCAGGGCAAACACGGCGATGGCGCGACTCCACCTGTACATGACGTCCTCCGCTTGGGATTTTGTTATTTGATCGGCTAAGAATGCCGCAGCCATGCAATGGCCGCAAGCACGGGGAGGGAGCGAAGTGCCGCAGTACGCGATGAAGGTTGAGAAGGACATTACCGTGACAATGCGCGATGGCGTGCGCATTTCGCTGTGCCTCTATCGGCCCGATGCGGCCGGCCGCTTCCCGGTCTTGTTCGCCGCCTCGCCCTATCAATACGAAATGGACGATGTCCCGGCCTATCCGCTGTTTCTTTGGCGCGAGACCGGTCCGGTCGAATGGTACGTGAGCCAGGGCTATTGCTATGTGCACGCCGACGTGCGCGGCGCGGGACGCTCCGAGGGCGAGTTCGAGTTCATGGGGCTCAACGAGCAGCAGGACTACATCGAACTGATCGCCTGGATTGTCCGCCAGCCCTGGTGCAACGGCCGCGTCGGCGGTATCGGCCAGTCCTATTACGCCATGGCGCAGTGGCTGATGGCGACCTACAACCCGCCGGGCCTCGCCTGCATCGTGCCTTACGATGGGCTCGTCGATCAGTACCGCGGCTCGAACTATCACGGCGGCATTTACTGCTCGTACCGCTCGGTCTGGTACACGACGCTGCGCGCCGACAACCAGCACCGCCTCGCCGGCGGGCACGGCCGGCGGCCGATGACGTTCGATCTGGTCGGCGCCATGATCGATCATCCGCTCGACGATGAATTCTGGCGCGTGCGCTCGCCCTATTGGCGGCTCGACCGCATCAAGTGTCCAGTGCTGTCGATCGGCCATTGGGGGAAAATGGGTCTGCACCTGCGCGGCAATATCCTCGGCTACGAGGAGGTGAAAGCGCCGAAGAAGCTCGTGGTCACCGGTGCGCGCAACACCTTCGAAGCCCACCGCATGTTCGATCAGGTGCAGTTTCACCAAGAGGAATTGCTGCCGTTCTACGACCTGCATCTCAAGGGCGCCAACAACGGCTTCATGGAGTCCGATCCGGTGCGGCTTTACGTGCGCGGCGCTAATGTCTGGCGCTCGCAAGAGGAATGGCCGCCGCAGCGCACGACTGAGATTGCGTATTATTTACGCAAAGGCCCGTCGGGCAGCGTCACCTCCCTCAATGACGGTGGGCTGTCGGCCGACCCGCCTGCAACGAACGAAGCAGCGACCAACTACACCTATCCGGACTGGGAATGGGTCAATGGGGTGGCCGTGATCGGTCCCGACGGACGGGTCGATCCAGTCCGGCGTGTGCTCACCTTTACCAGCGCCCCGCTCGAGACCGATCTCGATGTGACCGGGCCGATCATGCTCAAGCTTTACGCCTCATCGACCGCGATCGACACCCAGTTCATCGTCAAGCTGACCGACCAGCATCCGCAGGACCCGGCGGCGCGGGGCAGGGGAGAGCAACCGGCCTATACGCCGGTCTCCAAAGGCTGGCTCAAGGCCTCGCATCGCGAAAAAGACGCAACGCGCTCAACGTCGCAGCGGCCATTCTACACCCACACCAATCCGCAGCCGCTCACGCCCGGCGAGATTTACCAGTTCGACATCGAGGTGCTGCCGATCGCTTATGTCTTCAAAAAAGGCCATCGCATCCGTCTGGAGATCGCCAACGGCGATTCGCCGACGACCGACGGCGTTTTCTCGCATCCGTACCATCCCTGCCTGATGGGGACGGACACGATTTATCACGACGGCGTTCACGCCTCGCGGCTCGTCCTCCCTGTGACTACTGCAAAGCCGCGATGAAATTTACGCGGGGATGTGCGGGAGAGATGCACCGTGCTGACAGGAGCGCTGGTATGATGCATTACTGATGGCCACTGCGCTGCGGTTGGATGGAATGCAAGATGGTAACCGGTCCTGACGCCGAGACTATCTCCGATCTCGTGCTTGCCTACAAAATTCTGGTGGATGAAGCGGTCCTTGACAGTTTCGGACACGTCAGCGCCCGCTCGCCCTCAAATCCCGATCGATTCCTGCTGCCGCGCGCGATGCCGCCTGCGCTGGTGGAAGCTGAAGACGTTCTCGAGCTGAGCGTCGAGACCAGCCAACCTATCGATCCGCGTGGCCGGCGGGTCAACGGCGAGCGCTATCTTCACGGCGAAATTTACAAGGCGCGCCCGGACGTCAATGCCGTTGTGCACTCTCATTCGCAAGCCGTCATCCCCTTCAGCCTTACCGGCGTGGCATTGCGGCCGGTCATCGTCCAGGCGGGCTTCATGCCGCTTTGCATTCCCAACTTCGAGATTCGCGACATTCGCGGTAACGGTCGCGGGATGCAGATCACCGACATGGCCCGCGGTGCGGCGCTGGCGAAGGCGCTGGGTGGCGGCCCGCTGGCGCTGATGCGCGGTCACGGTAACGTGGTTGTCGGGTCGTCGGTCAAGCAGGCCGCGGTCTTTGCCGCCTACACCGACATCAATGCCCGCATGCAGGCCCAGGCGCTGCAGATCGATTGTAACGTCGTGGTCATGGACAAACCGGAATTGTTCGAGCCGTGGGAATTTGACATCAACCGGCCATGGGAGAATTTTCGCCAAAAACTGCTTTCGGATTCCGCCCGCACGGCGATAGATCGGGCGCAGTTCGGGCTGGATCACACTCAGAAGCCGGCGTGAAACATCGTACAGCAAGAGCCGTCGAGCGGAATCGAACAATCAGCGAATCTGCCTGCGGCGTCGCCGTCACGGCAGATAGCCGCACTCCCGCCAGAAGCGCTCGGCCGCCGGATGCAGCGGAAGATAGAGCGGGCCTTCCTTGCTGTCTTTGCACAGCTTGTCGAGCGGCAGCGGGCCTTCGCCGTACCACGGGATGCGATCCTTCCGCGCCTCGAGACCGGTGCAGAAGTTATAGATCATGTCGTCGGGCGCCGATGCGAGGCAGAACACTGGCCACCCGCTGAAATCCACGGTCCAGACGGTTGCTCCGACGCCTGGATATTCTTCGTCGGTGATCGCGGCCCGCTTCAGCCCGTCGCTCTCCAGCGCGCGCAGTTCAGGTTCGTCGACGGCGAGGAAGCGCATGCCGAGTTCAATCGCTTGCTGGGCGAAGACCGGTAGCGCCTCGTCCCAAACCGCGTCCAGCTCGCCGTGCGCGACCGCGCCGAGCCGGTCAGGGGCATTGGGCAATCCAGCCGTGCGGAGGATCTTGCCGCCCCAGCTCACGATATCGTCGAACGACAGGTCATAGGCGGCGAGCACATGGTTGCAAATCAAATGCGTGGAATGGTCGGGCTGCCCGCGCAGCGAAATTCGCAGTGGATAGCGAGTCCGCTTCAAGTCACCCAGGCTTTTCAATCCGGTGTTGCCGTTCACGGCAAAGCCGAACTGATCGAATTGCGGAATCACCATGATGGAACGCAGCGGGATCGACTTCCGGAACGGACCGCGCCCGCGCAAGGCCATGCCGAGCACGCCGCCCGGATTGCAGATCGCAATATCGGCTTCGCCTTTCGCCACCGCGTCGACCGAAACCGGCGAGTCGCTGGCAAAGAAGCGCATGCGCCATTTGTCGTCGCCCTGGGGGCGCATGAGAATCATCACTTGCTTGGCATCCCACTCGTCCGCAGCGACGAGCTCCGAGACGGTCTCCAGCATGATCCGCGACCGCATGGTGGCGGGACGCCAGATTGGATTTGGAATGGTGAGCATCTTGAAAACCGCTTTACGGCGTCACCGGGACGAACTGGGTGGTGAAAAGCTCGCTGTCGGGCGGCACGTTTTTGAGAATGCCCATTTCGACGAACGATTGTTTGAGCACCTGCACGGCCTTCGGGTCGAAGGTTCCGTTATTGCTCAGGGCAGATACCAAATAATCATAGGTCTTACTGGCGGAGGCTGGCGTCTCATTGAGCGCCGACACCGCGACCGCGTCAGTCTCCTTCTTGTGCGTTTTCATGTAAGCTATCGAAGCGAAATAGCCCTTCAGGAAACGCCGGACGAGATCGGGTTTTCTGGCAATGAGCTCCTTTCTGGCAAACACGACGTGGGTGATGAAGTCGGGGGCGTATTTATCCATCGGCGCGAGAATTCTCGCCTCATGCTTTTCTTCGAGCACGAAGCCCGCCTCCGGTCCCGTGATATCGGCGGCAGTCTGATGCGTGCGCAGCGCGGCGATGCGCGCCGGTGCGGCGCCCAGCGGCAGACGGTGGATGCCATCGACGCCCCAGCCCTCGGTGATCGAGAGCCGCTTGGCGAGCCAATCGCTCAGCGAGTCCGGCGTCGACACGGTGACGAGCTTGCCTTTCAAATCAGTAACCGATTTGATCGGCGAATCGGTCGCCACGATGATGCAAAGATCGCGCGGCGCGCCCTCGATCGCCGCAACCGCGAGTGCCGGCGAACCTTTTGCGGCGAACGCCATGCCGGGTCCGCTGCCGAGGCCAAAGTCGATACTGTCGGCGGTCAGCGCCTGCTGCACCGTACCATCGCCCGCTAGCGCCGTGATTTTGACGTCCAGACCGTATTTCGCGAAGATTCCAGAGGCGATGCCGACATCGGCGGGAAGGAAGTCCCAAATAAAGCCTTGCGCTTTTCCCACCCTGACCAGGTCTGCGGCGGATCCCCTTGTAGCCATCGCCACAACGAATGTGATGGCAAGCCCAATTCTCAGCGAATTGAAGAGGATGGCAGCTTTTCGCGTCAGCATGACGGCTCCCCCTGTGTGATCGTCTTCGCGGCTACGGCAGCTACGCTCGCGCATACCGGCCGCGGTTGAAGAAGCGGTCCTTCTGATCCTCGCTTGCGGTTTCGCGGTTCGATTTGATGGCGCCGACCTTGGCGAGCGCGGCTTTCACCGCCGGGCGCTCGTCGATTGACTTGAACCAGCGAGCGAGATTCGGGTTGTCCTCCCACTTCACGCCCTGGCTGTCGTGGTTGCGGGTCCACGGAAACGTCGCGATATCGGCGATCGAGTATTCGTCGCCGGCGAGATACCGCGAATTCGCCAGCCGCTTCTCCAGAACGTCGTAGAGCCGCTTCACTTCGGTCTGATAGCGCGCCGCCGCGTAGGAATTGTCCTTGTCTTTGGGAGCGAATAGCTTGAAGTGCGTGAATTGGCCGAACATCGGGCCGACGCCGGACGTCTGAAAGAACAGCCATTGCAAAGCTTCATATTTCTTCGCCGTGTCGGTCGGCAGGAATTTGCCGGCTTTTTCGGCCAGATACATCAGGATCGCGCCGGACTCGAAGATGGTGAGCGGCTTGCCGCCCGGACCCTCGTGATCGACGATCGTCGGAATCTTCGAGTTCGGATTGACCTTGATGAAATTCGGATCGTACTGGTCGCCTTTCCACACGTCGACGAAATGCTCCTTGTAAGGCAGCTTGGTCTCTTCCAGCATAATGTAGATTTTCTGCACGTTCGGGCTGGTCAACGCGTAAAGGTCGATCATGGCAATGTCCTCATCTGAGCGGGGAACGGGAAATTATCGGGCCGCAATAGCCCCGGCAAGGCGGTCGGCGCCGTTTGGCCGCGACCCTTGTGCGGGATCGGCGATGCCGCTTAGGCTCGGCCGATCAACATAAGCGAGAATCCGCCCCGTGACCGCACAAAAGAAAAAACTGCCCGAAGAGCTGCGTTCCTACCGCTGGCTCGGCAAGAACGACCTGCGCTCGTTCGGCCATCGCTCGCGGCTGCGCCAGTTCGGCTACGACCGCGACGACTGGGCCGGCAAGCCGGTCATCGGCATCATCAACACCTGGAGCGACATCAACGCCTGCCACGGCCACCTGCGCGCGCGGGCGGAAGACGTCAAACGCGGCGTTTATCAAGCCGGCGGCTTTCCCATCGAGCTGCCGGCGATGTCGCTGGCCGAACCGTTCGTCAAGCCGTCGACCATGCTGTACCGCAACTTCCTCGCCATGGAGTGCGAGGAGCTGTTGCGCAGCCATCCGATCGACGGCGCGGTGCTGATGGGCGGTTGCGACAAGACCACGCCCGGCCTGTTGATGGGCGCGATCTCGATGGGCGTGCCGGCGATCTATGTGCCGGCCGGTCCGATGCTGCGCGGCAACTGGCGCGGCCACACACTCGGCTCCGGCTCCGACGCCTGGAAATATTGGGACGAGAAGCGCGCCGGCCGCATCGGCGACGAGGAATGGAACGAGATCGAGGGCGGGATTTCGCGCTCGTTCGGCACCTGCATGGTCATGGGCACTGCCGCGACCATGATGGCCATCGCCGAAGCTTTGGGGATGGCGCTGCCTGGCGCCTCGTCGATCCCGGCGCCTGACGCCAATCATCCGCGCATGTGCGCCGCGGCCGGCCGCCGCGCCGTCGAGATGGTGTGGGAAGACTTGACGCCGGACCAGATTCTGACGCCAGCCGCGTTCGACAATGCCATCCGCGTGCACATGGCGCTCGGCGGCTCGACCAACGCGATCATTCACGTCATCGCCATGGCGCGGCGCGCCGGAATCGCGCTTGACATCGCGCGTTTCGACGCCATCTCGCGGCAAGTCCCGGTGATCGCCAACATCACGCCGTCCGGCAAATATCTGATGGAGGACTTCTTCTATGCCGGGGGTTTGCGTGCGCTGATGGGACAGATGCAGGATCTGCTCGATCTGTCCTGCATCACGGTGACCGGGCGTTCGCTTGCCGAGAATATCGCCGGCGCCACGGTGCATCTGCCGGATATCATCCATTCGCTTTCGGCGCCGCTTTATCCGGAAGGGGCGACCGCCGTTCTGACCGGCAATCTCGCGCCGCGCGGTTGCGTGATGAAGCCGGCGGCCGCGGAGAACCGTTTTCTGCACCATCGCGGCAAGGCGGTCGCGTTCGAGAGCTACGATCACATGGCGCGCGAGGTCGATCGCGACGATCTCGATGTCACGCCCGACCATGTTCTCGTGCTCAAGAACGGCGGTCCGAAGGGCGGGCCCGGCATGCCGGAATGGGGTCAATTGCCGATTCCGAAAAAGCTCTTGAAGGCCGGCACACGCGACATGCTGCGAATCTCCGATGCGCGCATGAGCGGAACGAGCTACGGCGCCTGCATCCTGCACGTCGCGCCGGAAAGCTTCGTCGGCGGTCCGCTCGCCTTCGTGCAGACCGGCGACGAAATCGAAGTCGATGTCGAGGCGCGGCGCATTCATTTGCACGTCGGCGATGAGGAGTTGTCGCGCCGCCGCGCCGCCTGGACTCCGCCACCGCCTAAATATCAGCGCGGCTACGGCGCGATGTTTTCAGAGCATATCGGCCAGGCCGACGAGGGCTGCGACTTCGATTTCCTCCGCGGCACCGCGCCGGTGCCGGAGCCGGAGATTCATTAAAGCCGCACGGCTCGTGCGGCCTTCTGCGCGACGGCATCGGTGCGTCGCGCAGATGCCCGTTGAGATTAGCGGAGTTCACACGCGCACGAACTCCTTGCCCTTGTTGGCGGCAGTGAAGCCGTTGAACACCTCGTTGACCTCATTCCACGTTTTCAGTTTCTTCATGTTGCCGAGCCAGCGTTTGACGTTGGGATAAGCCGCCAAGTCGCAGTCGATCAGTTCGCCAATCGACACCAGGCCGGCGCCGAAGTAGTCCGCAATGGTAACTTCGCTGCCGCAGAGATATGCCTTGTTTGGTCCGATCCAGTAGTCGTTGAGGATCTGCAGCCAGTTCTTGGCGCCTTGCTGTCCCCACGCGACCGCGCCGGCGTGCGCCTCGTCGCTGCGGCGCTTGTGATGCGGAAACAACTGCGGATAGACCAGCCCATAGCCGAAGTCGCGATAGAATTGGGTATTGAGCCAATCCATCATCTCGTTGATCTTGGCGCGCTTCTTTAGGTCTTTCGGATAGGACGGCAAATCGTATTTGTCGGCCAGATATTTCAAAATGGCCGAGCCCTCAGTCAGGCGGAAGTCGCCGTCCTCAAGCAACGGCACCATGCGGTTGGGATTGAGGGAGGCGTACGGCTCCTGATAATGGGCGCCGCTGAGAATATCGACGGTTTCCTCGTCGCATTGGATGCCGTTTTCGGCAATCAGCAGCCGCACAGGACGGCACGCCGTCGAAACCGGATGCATGTAGAGTTTCATGATCTGACCTCCCTTGGTGCTGCAGATCGTATGCGCGCGCGAACCCACCAGCTTCGCGACGGTATATTGAGTTGATCCCGCTTCGTGTTAGGAATTCGGGCCAGGATCACCTGGACATACCTGTCGCGGCCGATCGGAAGCCGAATGGCGGCCGGTCGCCACGTTCGTATTAATCATAGTGCGATAACACGGCGGACAACAACCCGATGGGCGAGCCGTTTGAGTTGGGGCTTTATACCTTCGGCGACCTCACGCCGGACGCGCAGACCGGGAAAGCTCCCGGGGCCCGGCAGCGTTTGAGCGAGATCATCGCCGCCGCGAAACTTGCGGACTCATCGGGGCTCGACGTCTTTGCGGTCGGCGAACACCATCGCCTGGATATGGCGATTTCCGCTCCCGCCGTGGTGCTCGCGGCGATAGGGGCGAGCACGCAACGGCTTCGCCTGGCGAGCGCGGTCACCATCCTGAGCACCGCCGATCCGGTCACCGTGTTCGAGGATTTCGCCACCGTCGACCTGATCTCCAGCGGACGCGCCGAGATCATCGCCGGGCGCGGCATCTTCACCGAATCCTTTCCGCTGTTCGGGTACGATCTGTCCGACTACGACGATCTGTTCTCCGAAAAGCTCGATCTGCTGATCAAGCTCAATGCCATGGAGCGCGTCACCTGGCAGGGCCGCTTTCGCCCCGCCTTGCATGATACCGCGATTCCGCCGCGCCCGGCGCAAAATCGGCTGCCGATCTGGATCGGGACTGGCGGCACACCGAGCAGCGCCGAGCGAGCGGGAGCACTCGGACTGCCATTGTCGCTCGCCAATATCAGCATGCCGCCGGCGAAGCTGGCGCCGATGGTAGAACTCTATCGGCGCGCGGGAATTCAAGCGGGTCATAAGGCGTCGGATCTGAAAGTCAGCCTGGCGACCCACATGTACATCGCGGAAAACTCGCAGGATGCGCTGAACGAGTTCTATCCGCACTATGCCGAATATTTTCTCACGCACACCCCTTCGCAATACCGTGCGCAACGGATCACGCGGAGCGATTATGAGGAGCGGGCGAGCGAGCACGGCCCTATCTTCGTCGGCAGTCCGCAACAGGTCATCGACAAGATCCTGTACGAACGCGAGCTGTTCGGGCACCAGCGCTTCCTGGCGCAAATCGATATCGGCGGCGTGCCGTTCGCCAATGTCGCGCGGGTGATCGAACTTTTCGCGACCAGGATTGCGCCGGTCATTCGCGGCTAACTCGCGCGCATTCTCATGCGGCGGCTTGCACGTTCGCGCCTTGGCGCGGGGGTCTCGGCGTTAGAACGGCACCATGCCGCGCACGCGCCACGTCCAGATGTGGGTGTTGCCGCCGATCCCGGCGTACTCCCCTCCGGCGCTGATCTGGGCGCCGCCGCCGAGCGTTGCCGCGACGCCTCCGATGGCGCGCGCCGACCAGCCTTCAAGAAGCGGCACGGTGGTGAGCCCGGTGGCGACGGCGTCGTCCCACGAAAAATAATAGTCGCCGTAGAGCCCGGCATAGGGAGCGAAGTTCACGGTGCTCGACCAGGCCAACGGATAGCTTACCTTCGCGCCGGTGCTGGCGCGGCCGGTTTCGAAATTACGGTCGCTTTGCAAGGTGCCGAGGCTGTCGGTGTAGCCGTCTTCGTGCTCCCATAACGCATAAACCCGCGCCGATGGTTCGAGCACGACCAGCTCCCAGTCATACGTGCCGGTTACGCCGCCGGTGACGAGCCAGCGCTGACCGGTAAAATTGCCGGTCGCCGTGCCAGCGGCTTCGTCGACGAAAATTTCCGACCATGCCGCTCCGGCATCGAAGCGGAGCTGCGGCGCGAAGCGCCAGCCCAGATAGGCGCCTGCTGTCCCACCGTCGCCCCTGAGCACGCCGTTATAGGCCTGCGAGATGTAATCGAAATGCTCATAGCCGCCGAGCACACCCACCAGGAAGTTCGGCGTCAGCCTGCGCGTGAGCCCGGCAATGGCGTTGACCTGCGTGCCCTTGAGATCGCTGCCCGCCGTGTTGCGGTCGAAATCGGTGCCGCGCACGTCGACCCAGGCGAGCCACGGCCGCGGCAGCGCGGCCGCCGGCGGCGCCTTGTCGACCATGCGGGCATCGTCGGCATAGCCGAGCGCGGAAAAGCCGTCATCGACGCGCGCGCTTGCGTTCGGTGACGCGAGGAAACGATTGAGGCTGTCCTGTTGCGAAGCCGGCGCCTCCGAAACCGCCTGTTCGAGCGCCTTGAGCGGATCGACAAGGCCGGCTCCGAATTGCGGATTGATACCGCGGGATCCGAGGTGGGCGGCAGTGGTCACCAGGATGGCGCGTATTTGCTCGGGCGTCAGCGATGGCTTGCGGGCGATCAGCAATGCCGCAACGCCACTCGCAATGGCGGTCGCGACCGAAGTGCCGGTTGTCAGCTGCAGGTTGCCGTCGGGAGCCGGCACCAGAATATTTACGCCCGGCGCGGCGATGGCGACGTATTTGCCTTGATTGGCGCCGCGGAACAGATGGTCGTTCTCGTCGGTCGCGGTGACCGCCATGACGTTCGGATCGGCGCCCGGATAGAGCGGCGGCGATTTGGGGCCGTTGTTGCCCGCCGCAGCCAAGATCAGGATGCCCTTTTCGCGGGCGATTTGCAGCTCCTGGGCAAGCGCCGGATCGCGAGGTCCGGCAAAGCTCATGTTGACGATCTTGGCGCCGTGGCTAATCGCATAGTCTAGTCCGCGGACGATGTTGACCGAAGTCGATTGCGGCTTTCCGGCGCCGCCGAACGCGCAGATCGCAATGATCTTCGCCTTGGGTGCGACGCCCAAAAGGCCGACATGGGAGGCGATCGCGCCTGCCATGCCGGTACCGTGCGCGTTTGGCGGCTCCGCCGCGCCGCAGCCGGCGTCGAAATCGTCGATAATCCGGCTGGCGAAAGCCGGCTGTTTGCTGTCGACCCGCGAGTCGATCAGCGCGATGACGACATCGTCACCGTTGCTGATCCGATGCGTCGCGACGAGTTGCAATTTCGGCACGATGTATTGCGCCGGATCGCCCTGATCCGCGGCGGCAGCGTCTTGAGCCTGGGTCAGGCCGTAGGTGTAGTTGGGCTGGGCCGCGGCGTTGAGCCGCGCGTTCCCGATCAGACGGATGACCTCGCGCACCGATCGTCCATTGCCAATCTGGAACGTGTAGATCGTTCGACCGAGCGCGCCGACGTTCGCCTGCGCCACGATCGTGAGACCGAAACGTTGCGCAATGGCGGCGATCTGTTGCGGCGTCGTTCCGCCACCGAACTGCAACACGACCTGGTTGGGCACGAACCGTGCTTCGCCGTCCGGCGGCACGCCCGAGCTGGGCGGCAGCGGTATCGCTCCCATGTCGATGAGGCGGACGCCGGGCGGCGCCCCATTGCCGCCCCACCTGCCATTGGCGAGGCTCGCTGGGCCGCCACCACCATTTCGCCGGCTGTTCGGAAGGTTCGTTACGTTGGCTCCGCCTCTGCCCGCAACGCCGGGCTCGACACGGACGGCGACTTCGGATGGCGGCTGGTCCAGAGGGATGTTGACGGTAAAGCCGCCGCCATTGGGCGTGACAGCCGGTGGATTATCGCTGAAGCCTGCATCGATCGCGCTGTCGATCGCGCCGCTGATGGCTTGTCCCGATATTTGCGCGATGATCGGTGTTGCGGAGACCTGCAGCGCGCGCAGCTTGATGCTGTCGGCCGGGACGTTAACGCTCTGCGTCAATACCGCCGAGGTGCTGGCATTATTGTTCGTGTCGCCGCCGTATCGCGCCGTGATCGCATGGGTGCCGACGGTGAGGGAGGACGTCGCAATGCTGGCCGTGCCGCCCGCCAAGCTTTGCGAGCCGATCTGGGTGCCGTCGACGAAGAAGATCACTGCCCCGGTCGGCGACAATCCGGTCACAGTTGCCGTGAACGTCACCGATTGATTGTGGCTTGACGGGTTTGGCGACGACGACAGCGATGTCGTGCTCCCGACCGGCGCGACGTTCTGCGTCAATACCGCCGAGGCGCTGGCGGCATTGTTGGGGTCGCCACCGTATCTGGCCGTGATCGAATGGGTGCCCACGGCGAGCGAGGACGTCGTGAGGCTGGCCGTGCCGCCCGCCAGTGTTTGCCGGCCGATCTGTGTGCCGCCATCGAAGAAGTTCACCGTTCCGGTCGGTGCCAATCCGGTCACATTCGCCGTGAAGGTCACCGTTTGCCCAAGGCTTGACGGGTTTGGCGACGACGACAGCGATGTCGTGCTTCCGCCCGGCGCGTAGGTGAAAGCGACACTCGTGGTGCTGGTGCCGCCTCTACTGGTCACCGTTACAGCAACCGTGCCAGTCCCGGCCGGCGAAGTTGCGGTGAGGGTGGAGCCGTTGACGAAAGCGGAGCCGACCGAGTCGCCGCCGAAGTTGACTGTAGCCCCGTTAAAAAAATTGCTTCCGGTGATCGTCACGTTCGTGCCGCCGGCGGGCGGGCCGTTGGTTGGCGAGATCGAACTCACGATGGGGGTCGCGAATTGCGCGTGAGCATCGCGGGTCGTCCCAATGATCGCGGCGACCAGCGCTACGATCATGGCGCCAGCCACACGTATGGTGCGATTGCACTTGCGGATAGCCACGGTCGCCCCCGCGCCTTAGCCCGCGTTTCGACGTCGGCGCTCAGCGTCCCATGGGGGTTGCGAGAAAACAAGCAGCTCCGGAGAGAACGGCGGCAAGCGTTGCCCATTTGCCACAGAGGCGCTAAACGCGGCCGCGGGGAGACCCACTTGGCTAAATGCCCGCCCAGACGAGATTATCGGCGCTCAGGCGTGAAACGCCGGCAGCACCACCGCACGGCACTCGCCGAAGCCGATACGGGCGAAGCCGCCCCTCGCGCAGGAGCCGCGGAAAATAATTTCGTCGCCGTCTTCGATGAAACCGCGTTGCTCGCCGCTTGGCAACGCGATTGGCTCGCGGCCTCGCGCGGTCAGTTCAAGGAGGCTTCCCCAGCTCGATTTCTCCGGCCCGGAGATGGTGCCGGAGCCGACAAGATCGCCGGTGGTGATGTTGCAGCCGTTGCTGGTGTGATGCGCGATCATCTGCGCCACCGTCCAGTACATCAGCGCGAACGATGTCTGCGTGATCCGCAACGGCGCAATGCCGGATCGTCGCATGGCCTCGGTTGAAAAATAACCTTCGAGCGTGATGTCGAGGCCGCCATGAGTGCGATCCTCGGCGTTGTCGAGATGGGGCAGGGGAGCGGGATCGCCCAGCGGTCGTGCGAAGGCCGGCGCGTGGAACGGCGCCAGCGCTTCCGCGGTCACCACCCACGGCGAAACGCTGGTCGCGAAATTCTTTCCCAGGAACGGGCCGAGCGGCTGATATTCCCATGCCTGCACGTCGCGCGCCGACCAGTCGTTGAGCAAACAGAAACCGAAAACATGATCCGCGGCTTTACCGACCGGCACTGGCTCGCCCTGTGTGCTCGGCGTGCCGATGTACGTTCCAAGCTCAAGCTCGAAATCGAGATTGCGGCAAGGCCCGTAGCTCGGCGCCGCGTCATTGGGGTCCCTACGCTGGCCACGCGGGCGCTTGAACGGTGTGCCGCTGACGATGATCGACGAGGTTCGGCTGTGATAGGCGACCGGCACATATTTGTAGTTCGGCATCAGCGGATTGTCTGGTCGAAACATGCGGCCGGCGTTGGTGGCATGGAAGATCGAGGCGAAAAAGTCGGTGAAATCGCCGATCGCGACCGGCAAGCTTAACTGCGCCTGTGCCATCGGCGTAAGGTGCTCGCGCAGCCGTTCATTGCCATGCTCGACACTCAGGCCGCGGGACAGCGCCAGCCGCAGCGCCGACCAAGCGCTTGGTCCGAGCGACATGAGGTGATTGAGGTACGGCGCATTGGCCGACAGCATGGCTTCGGCGGGTTCGCCCAAGAGCGATGCTGCCGCGGCGATATCGAGAATCCGGTCGCCGATCGCCACGCCGACGCGCGGCGGCGCTCCCGCGGTCGGGCGGAATACGCAAAACGGCAAATTCTGGATCGGGAATTCACTGCCCGGCGCATTGGCGCTTTCGACAAAACTGCGCCGTTTTGAATCGTGTGTCTCATTGAGCTCCAATAGCATGTTTCGCCCCGGCTCCTTTTGCTTTGAGTGTATTATTGATATCCAATTCGCCTCGTCACGGACAATCATGCCATGAGCGTTATCGGTCAACTCGCGTCCTTCGTGGTCGGCGCCAAAGCGTCGGGGCTGCCGGCACCGGATCGCGAGCGGCTCAAGCTGCATTTTGCCGATACGGTCATGGCGGCGCTTGCCGGAGCGCATAGTCCGGAAGGCAAGGCGTTGCAGAGCTTCGGCACGCAAGGCGCGCTTGCCGATCGGATTGGACGGCGCGCGGCCGCCATTCGGCTCACCGAGATCGACGATATTCATCTTCCGTCCTGCACCACGCCGAGCGCCGGCACCGTTCCGGTCGCGCTGGCGCTGGCGGCCGAGGCGCAAAAGTTCGACGTCGAGGAGATGGCCAGCGCCGTCTGGACCGGGACCGAGGTGATGGCGCGCATCGGCCTTGCGGTCGACGGGCCGAAGATCCTTTATCGCGGCATCTGGCCGACCTATCTCGCGGCGCCGGTGGCGGCGGCCGCGACGGCGGCGCGCATGTTCGGGCTCGATGAGGTTCGCACTGGCCACGCGCTGTCGCTGGCCTTCATGATGCTCACCGGCGGTGTCGGGCGTATCCACGGCGCGCCATCCGGGCGCTGGTTTCTTTACGCTCGCTCGGTCGCTGCCGGAATTGCCGCGGCCGAGGCCGCGCGCGCCGGTTATTGCGGCGATCCGGAGCTTCTGGATCGAAATTCGTTCAGCGATACGCACGCGATTGCGCTTGATCGCGATCGTCTGACAAACAATCTCGGAACGGCATCCGTCTATTCGACATTGAGCTTCAAACCGTTTTGCGCAGCCAAACAAACCATCGCCGCCGTCGAGGCATTCCGAGGGGTTTTCCTGGAAGAGAATATTGACGCCGACGCTATCGCGAAAATCACGGTGCGCGTACCGCCGGCGCTTGTCGCGATGATCTCGACGCACGCCGAACCGGGCCTGCGTCAATCAACCATGGTGAGCGTCGCACACCAGATCGCGTTGGCGGCGCTGCAGCCTAAGCTTCTCTACGATGTCGATCGCAGCGCGCCAACCATCGATCCTGAGGTGCTGCGGTTCGCGGCGAAGGTCGAGGTTGCGCCGGAGCCGGCTTTGGAGGCGTTCTATCCGCGGAACTGGCCCGCCGATGTCGAGCTTGAGGCGGGCGGAAAGAGATTCCGGCGCCGAGTCACCGCAGCCATGGGCGACCCCGAGCGACCGCTCGGCAGCGTCGACATTGACGACAAGGCGCATCGCGTGCTCGATTCGCTAATCGGCGCTGCACGCGTCCACGAATGGCTGACGATGTCCCACGGCGCCCTGAGCGATGGCGGCGAATGTCAAAGGCTTGCCACGGCCTTCGCAGACATCGGATGACGAGGATCGCTGGCCGGACGGAAACCGAGCAAGAACCCAATCATGCGCAGACAAGGTCCCGCCATTACGCGGAGCAGTATCAAATAGGATGAAAAACCCCAAAAAGAATCTCGGCGAGGACCGGCGCCGGCGGCTTGCCGCGGCGATGCGCGAAGCCAGCATTGCTCATCTGGTGCTTTACGGTAATGCGTGGCAAGGCGATTATCTCCGCTACGGCGCCGATTTCGGCATTCTCGAAGGCCATGGCATCGCGCTCGTCTCCGCCGATGGCGCTGCCGAGCTTTATCTCGACAGTATCGTCGAGACCGAGCGCGCGGAGTTGGAAGTGCCGCAGGTGCAGGTTCGTTTTGCTGCCGATATCGCGCGCGCGGTCGGCGCGCGGCTCGACCGTGTCGCCAACGAGCGGCTGGCAGCGGCGCCGTGGCGCTTCTTACCGCGTTTTCTCGCCGATCCAACGCGCAGCTTCACACTTGGCGATGGCACCGCGGTTGTCGATAAGCTTCTCATACACAAAAGCGATGGCGAGATCGCGGCCGTGCGCCGCGCCACCCAGATTGCCGACACGGCCTACGGCGAGTTTCTGAAAGCTGTCCGGCCCGGCCGCCGGCAATACGAGATTGTGGCCGATATCGAAGCCCATCTGCGCGAGCGCGGCTGCCCCGACAATTTCATGATCATCGGCTCGGGCGGCAAGGACGTTCTGGGCATGACACCGCCGTCCGAACGGCGCATTGCCGCCAGCGATCTGGTGACGACGGAGCTCACGCCGGCCGTCGAGGGTTATTTCTCGCAGATTTGCCGGACCCTGGTCGTGGGCAAGGCAAACGAGACGCAGCGGCGCGCATTCGGCGTATTCGTCGAAGCCTTGGAGGCCGGCATCGCCGCCGTCCGGCCCGGTGCGCGCGCCGCCGACGTGGCGAAGGCCGAGAACGATGTATTTCGCAAGCACGGCCTTGGCGAATACACGACCAGCCAATGGACGCGCGTACGCGGCCACGGCATGGGTTTGTTCGCGGATTCCAAGCCGCACCTTCTGGAAGACGTGAATACTGTGTTGCAGCCGGGCATGACGCTGATCGTACATCCCAACACCTATCATCCCGAAGCCGGCTATATCGTGCTTGGCGATGCCGTGCTGGTCACCGAAACCGGCGTCGAAGTGCTGTGCCAGACCCCGCGCCGATTGTTCGAAGTCGCCGCGTAACAGAGAAGCAAACGGATGCGCCGCGGCCTGATTGCTCGCTCGCCGGTGGAACTGCCCGACGCGGTGCTTGACGCCCGGCTCGATCGGGTGCGTGCGGCGATGCGAGCGGAAAAACTCGATGCGCTTGTCATCTACACCAACAACACCAGGCCGGCTGGCGTGTCGTGGCTCGTCGGCTTCGTGCCGTATTGGTCGGAAGCCTTGTTGGTCGTGCCGCGCGCGGGCGCGCCCTATCTGGTTGCGGCGCTGACTTTCCGGGTCAAGACCTGGATCGAGCGTGTGAGCCGCCTCGGTGACGTGCTGCACAATCCACGTGTCGGGCTCAAGGCCGCGCAGCAAATTGCTTCCGTTCAGAAGAATGCCGCCGTCGGCGTCGTCGATTTCGACGGCTTGCCCGCCGGCATCGCCGCGGATTTGCGCGAAGGCGGGCCCAATCTGACATGGGTTGATGCGAGCCCGTTGTTCAAACACGTGCGCGGCAACGCCGATCCGGCCGAGATCGCGCTCGCAACCAAGGCCGCTGCGATCGCGCATCATGCGCTGACGCAGGCACAGGGCGACACACTCAATGCAAAGACCGCCGCTGCCGAACGGCAGGCGCGGCTTCTCGGTGCCGAAGAGATCTATCTCGCGGCCGTGCCCGACCTAAAGCGCGATAGCCGCTTTATTCGCATCGAGGGCGAGCCGGGCCTGGGCGCAAGCTTCGCGTTGCGGGCGACCGTCGCCTACAAGGGTATCTGGGTTCGCCTGGTGCGTTCATTTTGCGAGCGTGCGATGTTGAGCGAAGCCGCGGCGCGATTTGCCCAGGCGGTCGCGCAGCTGCCGTCCGACCGCGGTCTAAAATCCGGGTTCGATTCTTATCTGGTGGAAGGCTGCCGCATGGCGCAACCGCTCGAACCCTTGATGGGATCGCGGCTTGACGAAACAAAGCTTGGCGAATCGAAAATTGGCGAAGCGAAAATTGGCGATATGAACCCGCCGCCATACGGCGCGCTCGTCTCGGTGCAGGCGACGCTGGCGATCGATGGACACAAAGTGCCGGTCGGAGCGCCGGCCCTGCTCGGCGCGCCAGGCGAAGGAGCAAGCCTTCTCATCGACCCCCTCTACGAGTGAACTCCCGGCAGACAGCAAGCTGCTGCCGCAACACAAGGATCGATCGTGCCCAACACATTGCAAGACCTTATCGAGGAGCTGGCGCTCGCCAATAATATTCTCGCCCATGAGGGCGTGCTCGACGCCTTTGGCCATGTCAGCATGCGCCATCCGAGCGATCCCGGGCGTTATTTCTTGCCGCGCTCGCGCTCGCCGGCGCTGATCGAACCAGGCGACATCCTGGAATTCACACTCGATTCCGAGCCGGTGAAGCCGCCGAAGGTGTTGATGTACGCCGAGCGTGTCATCCACGGCTGCATCTATCAGGCGCGCGGCGATGTGATGGCAGTCTGCCATCATCACGCGCCGGCCATCATGCCGTTCGCCATCGCCGGCAAGCCGATCGTGCCGGTGTTTCATCTCGGCGCCGCCGGTGGCGAGGACATGCCGTTCTGGGATCAGCACGACGAGTTCGGCGACACCAATCTTCTGGTGGTAAAGCAGGAGGAGGGCCACTCGCTGGCGCGGGCGCTCGGCCAACACCCAGCGATCCTCATGAATCGCCATGGCGCCACTGTCGTCGGTGGTGGATTGAAGGAATTGGTCTCGCGCTCGATCTTCATGTGCCAGAACGCCGACTATCAGCTGCGCGCGCTCATGCTTGGCACGCCCGCTCCGCTTCATCACGGCGAAGTCGAACTCGCCGGAGCCATCAGCCGGTTGCCCAATGTGGTGACCCGGACCTGGGAATATTGGAGCGCGCGAGCCAAAAGTCCGTCGCCGCCGCCTCCCGGCCGTGCCAAGCCCGCGCGCGCGGCGCCGCGTCCGGCCCGCAAAGTCAAGAAGCGCCGTTGAGGGCGGGACGTTCGAGATGTTCAAAGTGTCGCGCCGGAAAGTGCTCGCCGCGGCCGTTGGGCCGTTGGTGCTGCGCAGGCCGTCGCGCGCACAAGCTGCCGCGGCGGGCGCGTTTCCCGCCGACTTCATCTGGGGCGCGTCTACCTCGTGCTACCAAATAGAGGGCGCCGTCGACGCCGACGGCCGCGGCAAGAGCATCTGGGACGTTTTTTGTCACACGCCGGGACGCATCAAAAACGGCGATACCGGCGACGTCGCCTGCGACCACTATCATCGCTTTCGCGAGGACGTCGAGATTCTCGCCCGCGGTGGATTCGGCGCCTACCGGTTTTCCACGGCGTGGCCGCGCATCATTCCGGTCGGAGCCGGCGCGGTCGAGCCGCGCGGCCTCGACTTTTACGACCGCCTCGTCGACGCGCTGATCGCGCAGCGCATTACGCCGTGGCTTTGCCTTTACCATTGGGACTTGCCGCAAGCATTGCAGGAGCGGGGTGGTTGGCTCAATCGCGATACCTCTGAGAAGTTTGCCGATTATGCGCGTGTGGTCGCGGCGAAGCTCGGCGATCGCGTCAAGCGCTGTGCCACGTTCAACGAGCCCAACGTCCACGCGCTGTTCGGCCACGGAATGGGCACTCACGCTCCGGGGTTGACCGGGCTGCCGCACGTGCTCGCCGCCATTCATCATCAGAATCTGGCGCACGGCCGTGCCGTGGCGGCGCTGCGCGCGGAACGTGCCGACCTCCGCATCGGCACCGTCATCAGCTTGCAGCCTGTGCGGCCATCTTCCGAACGTGATGAGGATCGTCGCGCCGCGACGCGCTTTGATGCTATGTGGAACGGCGCCTGTCTCGATCCGTTGCTCAAGGGCAACTATCCGAGCGCCATCGCGGCCGAGTTCGCGCCCCTTATCGCTGACGGCGATCTCGACGCGATCCGCGTGCCGATCGATTTCCTCGGGGTGAATTATTATTCGCCGATGTACATCGCGGACGCCCCGCGAAGCCTGTTCGGGGCATGGTTCGGCGCGCTCCCGGCCGGCACGCGGCTTACCGCGATGGGCTGGCCGATCGATCCGGGCGGATTGACCGAAGAACTGATTCAGTTGCGCGACCGCCACGGCGATCTCGACCTCTATGTCACCGAGAACGGCGCCTGCTTCGACGATATCGTCAGCGCCGACGGCAGCGTGCATGACGACGCGCGCGTCGCCTTTCTGCGCGATCACCTTGCCGCCGCCCGCCGCGCGATCGCGGCCGGCGTGAAGCTGCGCGGCTATTTCGTCTGGTCGCTGCTCGATAATTTCGAATGGGCCGAAGGCTATGGCCGGCGCTTTGGCGTGGTGCGCGTCGATTTCGCGACGCAGAAGCGGACACCGAAATCGTCGTTTTCCTACCTTTCCGAAGTCATTGGAGGAGGGTAGGGCCGGAACCTGCCGATCTCGATACCCGTTTTCCGCTTGACTTTAATAGCTGGATGGCTATGGGTTTAAATCAATAGCCATATGGTTATTGATCACGATGTCGCATCCTCATGACGCGCTTTTCAGATCGCTCGCCGATCCGACCCGCCGGGCGCTCTTCGAGCGGCTATGCCGCGACGGCGAGCAGACGGTGTCCGCCCTGACGGCGCGGGCCAAAATCTCGCAGCCGGCGGTGTCGAAGCATCTCGCCGTTCTCAAGCAGGCCGGGCTGGTGCGTGACCGCCATGCCGGCCGCCAGACGCATTACAGCGCGCAGCTTCGCGCCCTGGCGCCGCTGATCGACTGGACCAAACAGATGACCGGTTTCTGGCAAAACCGCTTCGACCGTCTCGAAGACCTGCTCAAGAGAATGGACCAATGAGCGAATCCGTGGCCGCAACGCACTCGGCCGTTGTCGAGCGCGAGTTCCCGTTCCCGCCGGAAAAGGTCTGGCGCGCCCTGACGCAACCGCACCTGATCGAGGAGTGGCTGATGAAGAACGATTTCAAGCCGGTCGTGGGTCACCGTTTCAATCTCCGCAACAACCCCCGTCCCGATGTGGACATTGTCCTCGACTGCCAGGTTCTGGCCGTCGAGCCGAACAAAACGTTGTCCTATACCTGGAATTTCGACGATGCGGCCAACGGTTTGACCAGCGTGGTGACCTTTACGCTCACGCCCACGCGCACCGGCACGCATCTGCGCATGGAGCAGTCGGGTTTCCGGCCCGATCAGCCGCAGAACTATCGGGGCGCCACGGCGGGATGGCATCGGTTCCTCGCGGCAATGGAGCCGGTCTTGGCGCGGATGGATCGAACAGACGGCGCAATTCGCAGCTGAATCCTGCTGGCGGAGCAACACTCACTGGAAACGCGGTAAACGGAAGGAGCACCAAATGAAGATCAAATTGACCAGCGTGTATGTCAACGACCAGGACAAGGCGTTGCGCTTTTACACCGATGTACTCGGATTCACCAAGAAGGCCGATTTCAGCAACGGTCCGTTTCGCTGGCTGACCGTGGCCTCTCCCGACGAGCCGGAAGGAACCGAGCTGCAGCTTGCGCGAAACGACAATCCGGCGGCCAAGACCTATCAGCAAGCGCTGTTTCAGCAGGGCCAGCCCGCGGCGATGTTCTTCACCGACGATATCAAAGGCGACTACGAGCGCATCAAGG
>JBOHIU010000036.1:0-3888 GCA_050725855.1 Xanthobacteraceae bacterium
CTCGCCGAAGCCGCCTGATATGATTCGAACCAAGGAAACGCTCGACGAGGACGGTTTTTGCAATGCCTGGTTGCCCAGATTGCGCATCCAGAGCGCCATCGGCGCGCAGGCGCATAAATCAGTCATCAGGTGAGATAAACCATTTCCGCAATCTTAAAGGCGCCCTGCGCCACATGCGGTGAAGCCCTTCATCATAGCGGGCGCGCGCCCAAATGTGTTCTGCCGTACGGTAGGTCCAAAATACATTTTTATATTCCTGGTGCTGGCCCCGAATTTTCATGATGTTTGAATCGACCTGAAGGCGGCCCGTCACACCGTCGTCCTTGATCTCAACGAGAGCGATCGAATCCTGGGTGGAACGATTGGTGACGCCAACGACAAAATCCGGGAAAAATCGTCGTCCGGTGGGCAGCATGATGCGGGTCGCCGCAACTGTGGCGCTGGCCGGGGACGCGGCGGACGAGACGGTCGCGCTTTGAGCTGATCACCAGCTCAACGGGAACACCGACGGCGGAATCCGGGGCACCATGAGAGTGCTGTTAATTGCGTCGACCAAGTCTTCTCACAAGGGGACGAAGAAAGTAGGCGCTTTGTGTGACCTGAAAGTGACCAAGGCGGCCGGCAGGACAACTTTTGTTTGCGATCATGAATTTAAGCGGAGCCGACGCACTAAAGATTTCTTGTATTACAAATGGTTGCTACTTGGATAGCGCAACCAATGGTGGGCGCACAAGGACTCGAACCTTGGACCCGCTGATTAAGAGTCAGCTGCTCTACCAACTGAGCTATGCGCCCGGGCCGAGGGCAGCATATAGCGATGATGCCGTTGTCGGGCAAGGCGCCGATTGCGCCTTGCGGCTTTGTCGCCCGCGCGCCGCCTTTATGCGGCAAATGCGTCGGGGATCAATGGCGTTCCCGGTGCCTCAGCCGCCTTCGCAGCAGAACCGTTCGATCGGCGGCGCCGGGTTTGCGGCGAGCGCAGTGCGGCCATCAGGATCAAATCGACCCAGGCGCCGCCGATGAAGGCGGCCTTGCGCATGCGGCCCTCTTTACGAAAGCCGGCTCCCTCGTAGGCGCCAATGGCACGCGCGTTGTGCTTGAACACCGTCAACTGGACGCGATTGAGATTGAGGTGGCTCCAGCAATAATGCAGTGCCAGACGCAGCGCCTCGGTGCCGTAGCCCTGCCCGCGATGTTTCTCCTCGCCGATCCGAATGCCGATTTCGGCCGAGCGATGCACGCTGTTGATGGCGGCGATCTGCACAAAGCCGATGATCGTCGGTTCGCTGGTCTTGCGGATCGCGAACACGACCTTGGCCGGATCCTTGCCGAGTCCCTGCCACCATTGCTGGTGCGCCATCATATCGACTGGACGATAGGCGAAATCGAGCCGCGCGGCCGCGACATCGTTCATCCAGCAGAAGACCGCGGCGCAATCTTCGGGCACGAACGGCCCGAGGCTAATCCGGCTGCCCAGCAGCATGGATCGCTCCCGTTATCGCCCCCTAACGATCGGTAAACAAACAAGGTAAACGAAAGCTTGACGGGCAGGCTTCCCTTAAGGGCGATTCGCGTTGAATTCGTCGGCGGAGACGTGAGCAGCGGCGACTGCACACACCCTTCCCCGATGTCACATCAGCCGAATACGGCGGTTATCCCGCGTCCGTCGAATGGATGCGCCGCTCGCCGACAGCGATCGGCTCAAGCTTGCCGGTCCGCGCGCGGCGGGCGACCAGCTTGTTCAGCGCAGCGAGATAGGCCTTGGCCGAGGCGACGAGAGTGTCCGGATCGGCGCCCTTGGCGGTCACCGAACGCCCATTCTCCGCCAGGCGGACCGAGACTTCCGCTTGCGCATCGGTGCCTTCGGTCACCGCGTGGACCTGGTACAGCTCCAGCACCGCGTCGTGCGGGACCATCGCCTTGACGCAATTGAACACCGCGTCGACCGGGCCATTGCCTTCACACTCCTCGATCATCGTCTTGCCGTCGATGTCGAGCTTCATGGTCGCGCGCTGCGGCCCGCGCGTGCCGGCGATCACCGACAGAGAAAGGAGCTTGATGTGGTCCTCGGCGGTGGCAATCTCCTCGTCGACCAGCGCCTCGATGTCCTCGTCGTAGACGTGCTTCTTCCTGTCGGCCAGCGCCTTGAAGCGAACGAAGGCGTCTTCCAACTGATTGCCGGCGAGCTGATAGCCGAGTTCCCCCAGTTTGTGCACGAAGGCATGGCGGCCGGAATGCTTGCCCATGACCAGCGACGTCTGCTTCACGCCGACGTCCTCGGGCATCATGATTTCGTAGGTCTGGGTGTGCTTGAGCATGCCGTCCTGATGGATGCCGCTCTCGTGCGCGAAGGCATTGCGCCCGACGATCGCCTTGTTGAACTGAACCGGAAAGGACGTGACGGCCGAGACGAGTTTCGATGCCCGCGTCAGCATGGTGGCGTTGATGCCGGTCCAGAACGGCATGACGTCGTTGCGCACCCGCATCGCCATCACGGCTTCCTCGAGCGAGGCGTTGCCGGCGCGTTCGCCGATGCCGTTGATGGTACATTCGATCTGCCGCGCCCCGGCGCGCACGCCGGCGAGCGAATTTGCCACCGCCATGCCGAGATCGTCGTGACAATGCACGGAGAAGCCTGCCTGATCTGAATTCGGGACCCGATCCCGTACCATTTTGATCAGCGCAAAATATTCCTCCGGCACCGTGTAGCCGACCGTGTCGGGAATATTGATCGTAGTGGCGCCGGCCTTGATCGCCGCCTCGACGCAGCGGCAGAGGAAATCGTGCTCGGTGCGGGTGCCGTCCTCGCACGACCATTCAACGTCGTCGGTGTATTTGCGCGCGCGGGTCACCGAGGCGACCACCATCTCATAGACCTTCTCCGACGGCAGCTGCAGCTTCCACTTCATGTGCACCGGCGAAGTGGAGATGAAAGTGTGGATGCGCGACTGCCTGGCCGGCTTGATCGCCTCGCCGGCGCGGTCGATGTCGTTGAAGCCGGCGCGGGCGAGACCGCACACCACCGCGTTTTTGGCGCGCTTGGCGATCTCGTTGACGGCGGCGAAATCGCCGTCGGACGCGATCGGAAATCCCGCCTCGATGATGTCGACACCCATTTGATCGAGCAACTCGGCGACTTCGAGCTTTTCCTCGTACGTCATCGTCGCACCGGGACATTGCTCGCCATCGCGTAAGGTGGTGTCGAAGATGACGACGCGATCCTTCTCGGATCGTGGCGGCGCGCTCTTGACTGGCTCGGATTTGGCCGGATCGGATTTGGCTGTGCTCATGAAACTGGCTCCTTTTTGCTCGCGCCTGCCTCTGCTCGGGTCAGGGCGCTGAGGGTCCCGTGCTTTCGCTCGACCCCTGAGTGCCCAGGCGCAAACGCCCAGCCGGCCCTCAGGGGGTGCTAAGAAGCAGGAGCCCGCCAAGGATCTCGCACTGCGTGCGGCAACAAACGAAGGCAGTCTCGGAGAAGGCCTGCTCGGCCCTCCGGGTCATCGCGCGAACATGATCGCAGCGCGTCGACATCGCCAAAGTCCTCGGCCAAAGCCCTCGTCACGGCTCGCAGGGTCGCGGATCACAGTAAATGCCGCGTTAACCCCGATATGGAGCAAAACCCTTGTAGCGGAAGAGGGGCGTCAGGCGCAAGCCGGATAGCCGGCAGACGGCCGGTCACGACCAGAAATGAGTCAGGAATGCCGTCAGAAACCGAGGCATGGCGGGTTCGAGGTCGGCCACCGAGCGCACGGTGCGAATATCGACAAACTCTGGACGCCGTTCGCGCGCCAAGTGGCGCATGATGCGCGCGCGAAGGTCATCGGCCTTATGCGGCGCAATCACTCGCTTGAGAAGCGCGAGGTAACAGCGATCGCGCACCATTGTCCA
>JBOHIU010000037.1:0-11204 GCA_050725855.1 Xanthobacteraceae bacterium
AGTCTCGATGTCCGGCTGCGGCCACAGGATCGGCTGGGTGGCGCGCCGAAGGCGCGCGGCGGCTCGCGCGGCCGCCTTGATCCATTCCGGCTTTGGAGTCCGCCAAAGCGCCGTGGCAGTGGCGGCAGACGCGGCCGCTCGGGCATCGGCCGCGTGCTCTACTGGGGCGCCGTGCTGGCGCTGTGGGGCGCAATCGCGGTTGCCGGTATCGTGGTCTGGGTCGGGGCTCACTTGCCGCCGATCCAGTCACTGCAAATCCCGAAACGGCCGCCGTCGGTGCTGATCCTCGGCGACAATGGCGCCACCCTCGCGACGCGCGGCGGAATTGGCGGCAGTTCGGGCGGCGCCGCGGTACCGTTGCGCGAGTTGCCAGCCTACGTGCCCAACGCCTTCGTCGCCATCGAGGACCGCCGTTTTTTCTCACACTACGCCGTCGACCCGTGGGGCATCATGCGCGCCGCTGTCGCCGACGTGCTGCATCGCGGCGCCACGCAAGGCGGATCGACGATCACGCAGCAGCTCGCCAAAAACTTGTTTCTGACGCAGGAGCGCACGCTGACGCGCAAAATGCAGGAGGTGTTGCTCGCATTTTGGCTGGAGCACAAATACAGCAAAGACAAGATTCTCGATCTCTATCTCAATCGGGTTTATTTCGGCTCCGGCGCCTACGGGGTGGAAGCCGCCGCACAACGCTATTTCGGCAAGTCGGCGCGGCAATTGACGCTGGCCGAAGCCGCGATGCTGGCGGGTTTGGTGCAAGCGCCGTCGCGGCTGGCGCCGACGCGCAATCCGAATGGCGCGGTGCGCCGCGCGCATGACGTCATCGAAGCCATGCTCGAGCAAAAAATGATCACGCCCAACGCTGCGCGCTTCGCGCTCATGCATCCGGCGCGCGCCACAAAGCCGAGCGGCGCCGGCTCGGTCAACTACGTCGCCGATTGGGTCATGGACGCGGTCGACGACCTGATCGGCAATTTCGACCGGGACATCGTGGTCGAGACCACGATTGATCCGGCGCTGCAAAATGCCGCCGAGCGCGCGCTGGTCGACACGCTCGATCAACGCGGCAAGAAATTCGGCGTGGGCGAGGGTGCGTTGGTCGCCATGACGCCCGATGGTACGGTCCGCGCGCTGGTCGGCGGCACCAATTATGGGGAGAGCCAGTTCAACCGTGCGATCGCGGCGCGGCGCCAGCCCGGTTCGGCTTTCAAGCCGTTCGTCTATCTCACGGCGCTCGAAGATGGCCTCACGCCAGACACCGTGCGCGAGGACGCGCCGATCTCGGTCCACGGCTGGAAGCCTGAGGATTACGAGCGCCAGTATCTCGGTCCGGTGACACTGACGCAGGCGCTCGCCGATTCGATCAACACCGTGGCGGTGCGGCTGACGCTCGAGGTCGGCCCGGCGGCGATCATCCACACCGCGCATCGGATGGGTATCACCTCGCCGCTCGCGCCCAACGCATCGATCGCACTCGGTACCTCCGCTGTCTCGCCGTTCGAACTGGTGTCCGCCTATACGCCGTTCGCCAATGGCGGGTTCGCCACCTCGCCGCACGTGATCGCACGCATTCGCACCGCGAACGGCAAGACGCTGTATGCGCGTCCGCCGCAGGCGCTCGGCCGGATCGTCGATCCGCGCTATATCGCGATGATGAATTCCATGATGCGCCAGACGCTCATCAGCGGCACGGCGCGCAGCGCCAACCTTCCGGGATGGCAGGCGGCCGGCAAAACCGGGACCAGCCAGGACTATCGCGACGCCTGGTTCATCGGCTACACCTCGCGCCTCGTCACCGGGGTGTGGCTCGGCAACGACGACGATTCTCCGACCCGCAGAGCGACCGGCGGCGGACTGCCGGTCGACGTCTGGAGCCGCTTCATGCAGGCGGCGCTGCGCAATATTCCCCCCGCACCGCTGCCGGGGCTTGCCGGAAGCGGATGGATGGCCTCGGCGCAGCCACCTTCGTACGCGCCGCCGCCATACCCGCCGAGCCCTGTCCCCGCCGGCGGGGGACGGCCCCAAACGGGCGGCGGCGGAGGTCTCGATTCCTGGCTGCTCAACAGATTGTTTGGGCGGTAGGCGCGCCCAGTCGGGCCCGCAGCGAGAAAACCGCGTTCCGCGTCCGCTCGGCGCGATGGGCATCGGCGAAATCGCAACCGGGATATTCGGCCAACAATCGCAGGCGCTCGCGTGGCAGAAAGGCGCGGCCTGGGTCGCCGATCAGAATGGTTATGTTTGATTGGAAGCATCGATCGAAAAAGGTCGCGACCGCTCTGGCAAGATGCTGCTCATAAAACAGGTCACCAACCAGAATTACATCCACAGCCGGCGGCGATCCCGCTGTCAGGTCTCCCAAGATCGGCCGAAGACGCACGCCGTTTAGTTCGGCGTTGAGAGTGGCGGCGGCAAGCGCGTAACGGTCGATATCGGCGGCAATCACTTCCTTGGCGCCGGACTTGGCGGCGGCTATGCCGACCAGACCAGATCCGCAGCCGAGATCCAACACCCGGCATCCGCCTACTGTCGCCGGATGATCCAGGACATAACGTGCCAGCGCGAGACCGCCGCCCCACAGGTATGCCCAATAGGGCGTGTCGAAATCGTCGTCCCGTTTGGCAAGCCGCCACAATCCGCTCTTTGGATTCGCCTTGTGCAGCCGAATCTCGGGCACCGAAGGAACCGAAACGACCGACAGGTTTGTCTGAATAAACCGGCAAACGCGCGGCGATAATGCAGCATCGATCAACGCGATATCCGGCGTGGTGCTCGCCGCAAGCAAACGTGGCATCGCGATGTTTTGCCCCATCGTGAAATCCATGGCGCGCGGCAATCTTGTCCACGTGCTGTCAACAAGAGCATTGCCAGCTTTCACGCGCCGAACAAAAGTCCGCCGGAGAGATGCACGCCGAGCGCTTGCTCGATCACCGGGTAAGTCAGCACCCACATGGCGGCCGCCGAGACAACAGCCACGGTCCAGTGAGTGCGGTAGCCGAAGGTGAAATAGGCCAGCATGAAGGCCGGCAGCGCGACCGCGTAGCCGAACAGATAGATCGCCACCAACAGAGCGACGGCCCAGGCAATCGCTGTCATCTCGCGCCGGTGTCTCTGCGCTGCCCGCGCCCGGCCAGCTTCGCTGTCGCCGCTTTCGCCGGCTCCCTCAGAACCGCCAAGCATTGCCGAAGCGGTCCGCCGCTGGGCATGGGTGATCCGCCGCAACGGCAGGATGAAGTGGCCGGCCAGCTGGAGGACGGCGACGCCAAGGGCGACGATGCCGAAGCTCAACGGCACCAGACCGGCGGCGGGCGGATAGCCCCAGGCAACGATCACATATGCCGCTGCAAATACGACCCATGCGACGTCGACGACGAGATCGAGCGTCGACAGCCGCGCCGGCACGATGATCTTGTCTGCCACGACGGTCGGCGTGGCGGCCGTGGTGTCGCGCGACTGCATCGCTCGACGGCGTTGTAACTGCCGCTGCAGGAACGGCGCGACGAGGACGAGCACAATCAGCAGCAGCAGCACGTCCGCCAGCGGCTGGGTGACGAAACGCAACCCGCCGAGACGTTCCGTGAGATAGAGATCGTTCTGAACAACGCCGCCAAGGATGAAGCCGATGATGGCGCTGGGCAGCGAATAGCCGAGCCGGCGCATCAGGAGGCCGACGACGCCGAAGGCGATCACCGCCGCCACTTCGATCATATCGGCGGTTGCCGCATAGGCGCCGAGCATGGCCAGCGCGAACACGAACGGCACGATGATGGGCCCGGGCAATAGCGTGATGCGGGCGAGCCAGGGGGCAAGCACCAGCCCGATGAGACTGGCGAGCAGGCTGGTGATGGCGAGCGTCCAGGCGATGGTGAAGACAAGCGGGAGATTGGTGGTCAGCATGGTCGGTCCCGGCGCTACGCCGAGAATCTGGAAGGCGCCGAGCATGACGGCGGTGCCGACCGTGCTTGGAATGCCGAGCGCCAAGGTGGGGATGTAGGAGCCGGCCTCTTTTGACAGCGAGGAGGCTTCCGGGGCGATGACGCCCTCGGGCGTTCCACTGCCGAAGCGCTCGGGATGGCGCGAGGTGCGCACCGCCTGGCCATAGGAAATGAAATTGCCGGCGACCCCACCTACTCCTGGAACCACGCCGACTACGACGCCGATCGCCGCCGACCGCACCACCAGCCAAAGGTGGCTGAAAACGTCGCGGACGCCGTCGATGACACGCGCGCCGGGTTGCTGCGACAGCAACATCGAGCCGCCTTCGGCAACCGCGCGCTTGACGCCGTAGAGATGGAACATCTCGCTGAAGGCGAACAGGCCGAGCGCGACGACGACGATGCTGAATCCGTTATAGAGGGCGAGCAAATTGAACGAGAATCGCTGCACGCCAGTTATCGGATCGTAGCCGACGAAGGCCATCATGAATCCGAAGGTGCCGGACAATAGCCCCTTGGTCAGCGACCCGGCGTGGAGCTGACTCACCAGCACGACCGCCAGAATCGCGAGCAGCAATAGCTCCGGCGGCTTCAATATGGCGATGAGTTGGTGCATGAGCGGAATGACGCCGATGAGCGCGACAAAGCCGATCCAGCCGCCGAGTGTGGTCGCCGCCGCCGAAATGCCGAGCGCGCGCGCGGCCTTGCCCTGTCGCGTCATGGCATAGCCGTCGATGGTGGTGGGCGCGGATTCCGGCGCTCCCGGCGTGTTAAGGAGAATTGCCGTGATCGAGCCGGCAAAATAGATCGAGGCGTGCGCCCCGACCATGAGCGCCAGCCCCTGCACGACGCTCAAGCCATAGAGGAACGGCAAGAGCATGGTCAGCAGCACCGCCCCGCCCAGTCCCGGGATCACGCCCACGAAAGTCCCGGCCAGCATGCCGGCGACAAGAAGGACGATGGCGCTGGGGCTGAACAGCGCCTGCAACCCGGCGACCATGGCGGCGGCGTAATACATATTCTGATTTTCCGCCGACGGCCCGGCGCAATCGACAAAGCCCGTTTGCTACCGCTGGGTGCACTCGCCTCGTGTGGCGCTTCAGAAAGTCCGCATCGTTGTTGCGGTGGTTTCGTCGTGCGGACTTCTGAACCAAAGCCACACTAGATCAAAAACTTGCTGGTGTCCCTTCGATTCCGAAGTCCGCAAACGAGTGGGGCGCACAACGACGCGAACTTCGGAGTCGGGACACCGTCGTATTCCACTACGAGGCTTGTTTAAGGAACGGCGTGAACTTGTCCTTGTTCTTGATGACGCTTTCGAACGTCTGTTGCAAGCTCTCGGCGGAAGTATAGCCGGCAATACGGCCGGCCTTCTTGGCTGCGGCGACGAGGCCGGGGTTTTCGACCGCTTTCTGGAAGGCGGAGCGCAGCAAAGTCAAGCGATCCGCCGGCACGCCGGGCGGCGCCGCCCAATCCTTGCCGATACTGACCGCGCGGGCGAACAGGTTGAGTGTATCGACGCTCGACTGCGGCAATTTATATTGTTTTGCCAATTGAAGAACGGTCGGTACGCCCGGCAATTCCGGGGACGGCGTCGGCGCCGTCAGGAACAGCGGCACGACGTTATGCGCCTTGATGAGCGCAAGGAAAGTCGCGTACGCATAATTGGCAATGTCACCGTCGCCGCGCAGCAAGCCGGCCTTGACCGCGGTCGATCCCTGGTAAGCCAACAAAACCTTATAGGGAATGCCGAATTCGGCGAGCGGCAGGATCGCTCCGACATAGTCCGAGCCGCCATAGCCTGCGGACAAGACCACGACCTTGTTGGTGCCGCCGTGGAGCTTCCACAGGTCGGCGAAATTCTTGTAGGGCGAGCCGGAACGCGCCGCCGTCATCGGATCCTCGATGTTGGGGGCGCCAATCCAATCGAACTTCGTCAGGTCGAAATTGACGCCAGGCTTCTTCACGATCTGGTCGAAGATGCTCCCGCCGCCGTTGACTTCGCCGATCGTCAGGCCATCGGGCTTGGCGGCGTACAGATAATCCTGGCCGACCAAACCACCGCCGCCGGGCCGGTTCACGATGTCGATGCGCGCGACCCCGAGCGTCTTCTCCAGATACGGCTTCAACGCCGCCGCCCAATACTCGTAACCGCCCGCGGCCCCATAGGGAACGATCACAGTCAGGACCTTGCCTTTGTAGAAGGCCTGAGCCGACTGCGAGGATTGCGCGTGGGCGCGCTGGACCATGACTTGGAGACCGGCAATGCCGCCGGCGACAAGGCACGACCACGCGAGTGCGGCGGCAGCAATCAGCCGGCCGTGACGCCGTCGCGTTCGCCAACGCGCTGACCAGGAATAATTCGCAATCAATTCGACCTCCCCATTGTTGCAGTATGTGCCCCGGGCCGGCGACCAACGGGATAGCGACTGACGCGTGTTGTTCGATCCGCATGGAGAGTGCCGGTCAGCGCGACAACGATTTGCGAAATGAAGCGTTCCGCAGCGCGACCCCTCGGCGCATAGCGAGGCGCCAGGAGCAGCGGGCGCGGATTGGCCTTGCCGCGCAAGGGCATGGGGCTGCAGAGGATCATCCGGCCGATCGCTATTTGATCGACAGCCCCAGCGCCTTGACCATCTTGCCCCATTTGTCCACCTCGGAATTGAACATGGCGTCGGCCTGCGGCTGCGATTTCACGATCGGTTCAAAGCCGATGGCGATTAGCCGTTTCTGTACGTCGGGTGTTTTGATCACATCATTGATGGCCGTGTTAAGCGTCACGAGGATCTTGGGATCGGTCTTGGCCGGCGCGAAGAATCCCACCCAGGAGGAGGCCGTGAAGCCGGAAAAACCCTGCTCCGCGTAGGTCGGAACATTAGGCACGACCGCGGTGCGTTTATCGGCTGCGATGCCGAGTCCCTTGAGCTTGCCGGCGCGGATCTGGGCCGCCGCACCACCGCCAAGCGTCGTCGCCAATAGATTAATCTGGTTGCCGATGGCCGCGTTGATCGCCGGTGCGCCGCCCTGATACGGGATGTGCTGTGCCGGGACCTTGGCGAGGAACTTGAAGAAATACGCCGCCTCGATGTGCGAGCCGGTGCCGACGCCGGCGGAGCCGAAATTGATGGTCCGGCCTTTCATTTCTTTGATGAACTCGACGAGGTTGTTGGCGGGATTGCTCGGGCTTGTCGCCAACGCCTCGGGGCTTGATGCCGCGATGGCGACGGCTTTGAGGTCGTTGCGCGAGAACGGATTGTTCTGGTGCAACGTCTCGTTGATGGCAAGCGCCGTCGTGGTGGCGAGGAGCGTGTAGCCGTCCGGAGCGGCGCGGGCAACCACGCCCGCCGCAATATTGCCGCCGGCGCCGCCTCGATTTTCAACGACAACGGTCTGATGCAGACGTTCGCTGACGCCTCGCCCGATAAGGCGCGCGAGCGTGTCGGCGATGCCGCCCGGGGCGAAGCCGACGATCAGCGTGATCTTATTGGCGGGATAGCTCGCCGCGCCGGCCTGAGCCGCGGTCAGGACAAAGATCGACGCGGCGGCGAGCGCAAGAATGGGACGGAGGATGCGTGATCCCGGCATGTGCGTTCCCTTGAGGTAAAAAAGTTGCTATCACGAATGAGAGACCGGCCAATATTCCAGCCGCGCATCGGCGTGACAAGCTCTGCCGGAGGGGCGCGATGCCGCAGAGTTCGTTGAATCTACGGCTGCGGACTAAACGCCCGCGCGGCAGACTGCGCCCGCAAATCGTGCTTCTTCAGCGGCAACAAGCGGATCCGATGGCCGGTCGCTGCGAACACCGCGTTACATAAAGCCGGCGCCAGCGGCGGCACCGGCGGCTCGCCGACGCCGCCCCAAAAATCGCCGCTCGGCACGATCACTGTTTCCACTCTAGGCGCGTCGTCGATACGGAGCATCCGATAGGTGTCGAAGTTCGATTGCGCGGCAGCGCCGTCCTTGATCGTGATCTCGCCGTAGAGCGCGGCGGTCAGCGCATAGACGATCGCGCCCTCGCTTTGCATTTCGATCGAAAGCGGATTGACGACGTGACCGCAGTCGATCGCCGCAACCACGCGATGAACGCGCACCCGGCCGTCGTCGATCGAGATTTCGACCACTTGCGCACAATAGCTGCCGCACGCTTCGTTCAGGGCGATGCCGCGAAATACGCCATCTGGCGGCGGACTGCCCCAGCCCGCCTTGTTGGCCGCGGCGTCGAGAACGGCCAGATTTTTCGGACTCTTGCGCAACAAGGCACGCCGATACTGATAAGGGTCCGTCCCCGCGGCGTGCGCCATCTCGTCGACGAAGCTCTCCTTATAGAAGGCGTTCTGCGTGTAATTGATCGCGCGCCAGACGCCAAGCGGAACGGGCGTTTTGCGCACCACGTAATCGACCAGATAATTCGGCACGTCGTAGGGCATTTCCTCGGCGAGCCCGCTGACGAAACTCCGATCTATGAAGCTCGTGCCGAAGCCCGGCAGGATTTCGGCGACAAACGAAGGCCCGGTCACCCTGATCGACCAGGCAACCGGCAGCCCGTCGGCGCCGAGCCCGGCGACCAGCCGCGCCATTCCGAATGGCCGATACAGATCGTGCTGAATGTCTTCCTCACGGGTCCAGATAAGTTTGACGGGCTGGTCCACTTCCTTGGCGATCAGAACCGCCTGGCGGATGTATTCCTGTATCGTGCCGCGCCGGCCGAAACCGCCGCCGAGCAGGAGGCGATTGACCTTGACCTTTTCGTCGGGGACGCCGGCGGCGATCGCGGCTGTGGCCAATGCCGTCGAAGCATCCTGCGTTGGGACCCAGATTTCGACGCCATCCTGTCGAACGTGCGCGGTGCAGGTCTGCGGCTCCATGGTGGCGTGGGCGAGGAACGGCACTGTGTAGTCGGCTTCGACGCGCCGGGCAGAACGGGCAAGACCCGCGGCAACATCGCCATCGGAGCGGCCGACTTGGCCGGGCGTGGCATCGAGACCGGTGCGGACGAACTCGCTGATGGCGGCCGTGGAGAGATGTCCATTACCGGCATCGTTCCACTTCACGGCGAGGGCCTGCACGGCGTTCTTTGCCCGCCACCAGGAGTCTGCGATCACGGCAACCGCGTCCGGCAGCCGTACAATTCGGCGAACGCCTTTCATGCCACGGATGGAATTTTCCTCGACAGCGCCGAGCGAGCCGCCGAATACCGGACATTGCCGGATGGCGGCGTAGAGCATTCCCGGCAGCCGTACATCGATGGCGTAGATCGGCTCACCGGTCACTTTGCCGAAAATATCGAGCCGCTTGCGCGGCTTACCGGCCAACGTCCATTCGGCGGGCGACTTGAGCTTCACCTCCGAGGGCGGCTGGAGCATGGCGGCCTCGTCCGCCACATCGCCAAAAGTCAGAGTGCGGCCGGTTGCGGCGTGAACGATCCGGCTGTTCTGCGCCTGGCATTGCGACACCGGCACATTCCAGCGCGCAGCCGCTGCCGCAATCAGCATGTCCCGCGCGGTGGCCCCCGCGCGGCGAAGATAGTCTTGCGATGACGCAATGGAGCGGCTCGCCCCGGTCGATAGATCGCCCCAAACGCGGCCGAGGCGCATATTCCGTCTCGGCGACACAAATTCGGTGCGCACCTTCGCCCAATCGCACTGCAACTCCTCGGCGACCAGGAGCGCGAGACCGGTCAGCGCGCCTTGCCCCATTTCGGACCGGGCAATCCGGATCGTGACCGTATTGTCGGGCGCGATCACCACCCAGCAATTGATCTCGGGCGGGCTCGCCGCATCGGCAAACGCCAGTTCTGGGCCTGGAATGGCAATGCCCAGGGCGAGCCCAAAACCCGCCCCACCGGCGCCAACAAGAAAGGTACGGCGATCAAGGCCGCCGGCTGACGTCATGCACACTCCGACAATCCTGCTTCCGGAACACGTAACGCTGCCATTCAGGCATTGGTTGCAGTGCAAATAGATACCTGATTCAGCCCTGAACGTGGCTATCGCGATGCCAGTCCGGTCCGACAAGGCAGAGGCGCTCCGGCACCATGCTAGGCCAACGTCGCGCAGACGGTGAATCAAAAGTAGAGGAAGACGGCATGGCCGAAGCGCAGATGCGGCGTGCGTCCCAAACCATGACGGCAGTGATCGCGATCGTTTCAGCTTTCCGTTTGCCGAGGTCGATCGGCCGACCGGATTGCGGCCGACTCCTTGCGAAAGCCCGGCGGCGGTCCTATTCACGTATGAGAATGTGGTTCGACAATACGCAGCGATCGCCCGGCCGCTTAAGCTGAATGCGCAAAAAGGATAGCGGTTTTTTTCGGTCGGACGATGCGCAGCTGAGCCGATTAAAAAAGGAGAGCCAAATGGCCAAGAACGCCGTCGTTTCCGAGGATCTCGCCAGTAAATTCAAAACCGAGAAGGAAACGCCGTACACGCGTTGGGTCAAATCCGAAGGCCTCGATATCATCCCGTCGATCTACGTGCGCAACCTTCGCACCGTCGAACTCAAGCCCTGGGCGCGCCGCGGCGGCAATGCGGTGTTCCTGAACCACGACGCCTCCCGCACCTCGAACGACTGCCACGTCATGGAAATTCCGTCCGGCAAGAGCCTCAATCCGCACCGGCAGCTCTACGAAGAGATGATCATGGTGCTGTCGGGCCGCGGCTCGACCACGGTGTGGAACGACGCCGGTGCCCGCATCAGCTTCGAATGGAAGGAAGGCGCGTTGTTCGCCATCCCGCTCAACTGCCACCACCAGCATTTCAATGGATCGGGGCGCGAACCGGTGCGCTATGTGGCCGTCACCAATGCGCCGCCGGTGATCAATCTGTACGAAGACATCGATTTCATCTTCAACACCACATACGACTTCAAGGACCGCTTTTCCGGCGAACCCGATTATTTCAGCTCGAAGGGCGACCAGAAAGGCTTTCTGCTGACGACCAACTTCGTGCCCGATGCCGTCAACATTCCGCTGGTCACGGCCGCCGAGCGCGGCGCCGGCGGCGGTCATATCCGCTTCAATCTGGCCAAGGGCTCGATGAACAGCCACATCTCCCAATTTCCGATCGGGACCTACAAGAAAGCGCACGCCCACGGTCCCGGCGCCCACGTCATCGTACTCTCGGGCGAGGGCTTTTCGCTGATGTGGCCGGAAGGCGAGGAGCCGCAGCGTTTCGAGTGGGAAGTCGGCACGCTGATCGTGCCACCCAACATGTGGTTTCATCAGCACTTCAATTCCGGCGCAACGCCGGCGCGCTACCTCGCCTTCAAGCACGAGGG
>JBOHIU010000038.1:0-8117 GCA_050725855.1 Xanthobacteraceae bacterium
GACTGTGGAAACTTGGCCGTTGTGGCATTTCGGTGACATCCTTTTGAAGCGAGATCAGATACTTATTGGGCGACGCAGAGACGCGGATCGAGTCCCGAGCGGGACAGGCCCGGCAAGAGGTTCGACAGCAAGAACTCTTCAGCAACAAGAACTCAAAGAGAAAATGGAAAAGAAGAAGTTCAGAAATTTCAGCGGCATCAGGACGGGAGATTGTTATGACGCGGATGTTGTTTGTTGGCGCAATCGCGCTTGTTGGCGCAAGCCCGGCGTTCGCCGCCGACCTTCCGGCACCCTATGCGCCGCCGCAAGCGCCCGCCGCCTACGCGCCGCCGCCGGCCTTCAACTGGGGCGGTATCTATATCGGCATCAATGGCGGCGGCTCCTGGGTCAGCCAGGGCAACACGAACTTCACCTGCACCGGGCCGGGTTGCTTAGCGGCAACAAAAACCAGCAGCGGCCAGTCGTTCAACAATGGCGGCTTCGGTGGCGGCGGCCAGATCGGCTTCAACTATCAGACCGGCCAGGTGGTGTTCGGCCTCGAAGCCGATGCCGACTATCTGTCAAACAAGAGCAGCGTGACCGGCACGGATTTCGCGGGTGGCAACGTCACCCATGCGTACAGCACCGATTTCCTGTCGACGGTGCGCGGTCGGCTCGGCTTTGCCTGGGATCGGGCGCTGATCTACGGCACCGGCGGCTTGGCGATGGCCGATTACCAAGTGCAGCGCACGCAGAACACCGCACCGTTCGGCGGCCTTGCCGCGGCTGGCACCTCGCAGAACGTCAGCAATTTCCGCCTCGGCTGGGCGGCGGGCGCCGGCGTCGAATATGCCTTCACCGACAGCATCACCGGCCGGGTCGAATATTTGGTCGCCGGCCTCGAAAGCGTCAACGACGCCTACAACTTCACCGGTGCCACGGTCACCGCAAATTCGCCGACCGAATACATCAACATGGTTCGCGCCGGGCTGAACTTCAAATTCAATCCATACTGATCCGATGGGGGTCGGGCAAGGCGCCGGGTGAGGGAGTGTTTTTCTGGGACGCAAGAATCCCAGGATGCTTCCTCACCCTGCTCTTGACGGATTGCGCTTCGACTGGGCCGGAGACAGATACACCCGTCAGCGAGGGCCCGCTGGGGTAGCGGCCCGTCACCGAGCATTGCCCCCTTTTCAGCGGCTTAGTATTGCCGGCTCTGTTGATTGCCTTCCAAGCGCACCTTCACGCGGCCTTTGAATGGTCCCCCCTTCCGACTGCGCCATTCTTCCGCCTGTGACCTGCTTACTACAGACCGGCCTAAACTCGCCCGACGAACCGGTTGCACCGGAACCTAAAATCTGTTCAGGGATTGGAACTTGGAGGCGGCAAGTCTCGGCCAGCGCCGTCCTCGATGCGCCCGGCTATCGATCCGGGCTTGCCAGACCCAACGGATGAGGATTGTGCAATGAAAAAATTGGGAGTCGCATTAGCCGCCGGCATCGCGATAACAATGGGAGCCGCGATGAGTGGAGGTACGGCGCAAGCCATGCCGTTGACCCCGCTCGCTCCCCAAGCCGGCAATAACCCTCTGGTTCAGGACGTTCAGTTCTTCATCTTCAGTGGCAGACATTATTGCTGGTACTGGAGTGGCTGGCATGGGCCCGGCTGGTATTGGTGCGGTTACGCTTGGCACCGCGGCTTCGGCTGGGGCGGCCCGCGGGGCTGGCACGGCTGGCACGTCGGCCCCCATCGAGGACCGGGCTTCTATCACGGACATATGGGACATGGTCCGATGGGACACGGCCCAATGAGACATGGCCCAATGAGACATGGCCCAATGAGACATGGCCCAATGAGATATGGCCCAATGAGATATGGCCCAATGAGACATGGACCGATGGGACATGGACCGATGGGACATGGACCGATGGGACATGGACCGATGGGACATGGACCAATGGGACATGGACCAATGGGACACGGACCAATGGGACATGGACCGATGGGACATGGCAGTCATGGCGGTCACCACCACTGAGCCGCCGACAACTGGCTAAATTTTACAGGTAAAGCAGCGTCCGATCACGATCGCAACGATCGTGGTCGGCGCTCGTTTTTGCGGACCCCGCTGCGATTACCGAGCGGAAAGGTTTGCGCTCACTCCGTTCTGCTCGGCCGGATCCGTGTTCGCCAGCGCCGCTTCGATCAGGCGACGGCAAGCGACCAACTCGTCGAGCGTCGCCTGCAGCTTGCGTCGATCGTCGTCGGTGACACCGGTCCGCTGCGGCTTCGTGCCGGCGGGCGCAAGTGCGAGCTTCGGTTCTCGCCGTTCGCTGCCATGCTCGGCGCTAGTTGAGTCGCGCGCACGCGGCGGCGGCAATGAAAAAACCGACAGATCGGGATCGGAACGCTCGGCGGTGGTCGGCGGCTCAGCATCTTCCGCGGCCCGATCCTCCTGCAACTCCGGCGGCGGCGACTCGGCCCCGGCGCGCCAGACGTTTTGGACGAACGCAGCGCCTTGCTCGCGTAGAATGCGCTGAACGCCGCGGATCGTGTAGCCTTCCCCATAGAGCAGATGCCGCACGCCGCGCAACAGGTCGACGTCTTCGGGACGATAAAAGCGCCGGCCGCCGCCGCGCTTCATCGGGCGGATTTGCGCGAACCGGCTCTCCCAGAATCGCAGAACATGCTGCGGGACGTCGATTCCGTCCGCGACTTCGCTGATCGTTCGGAACGCTCCCGGCGCCTTTTCCACGAGTCATTCCCCCGTCGCGTTTACCGGCCCCGCCGCGGCCCATCACTGTTATACTGTGGAATTGTCTTCCGCATCGGAGTTGATGCGCTGCTTGAGAATCGCCGATGGTTTGAACACCATAACCCGGCGCGGCGAAATCGGCACTTCCTTCCCGGTCTTGGGATTGCGGCCGATCCGCTGCCCCTTCTTGCGCACGACGAAAGAACCAAACGACGACAATTTCACCGTCTCGCCGCGTTCGAGGCAGTCGGTGATTTCCTTGAGCACCAACTCCACGAGGGCGGCGGATTCGCTGCGCGAAAGGCCGACCCTTTGATAGACCGCCTCGCACAAGTCCGCACGCGTGACCGTCTTTCCGACCATTGCCAGCCCCGTCCAGCATGGCGACCGATCCGGCGTCGATCCCATATCGTGCTGAATTATCTACGATATTATCTTGTCGGAACAGGGTCAACGGGGTTTTCGTTTGGGATTCGTGGGCCTACCAGCGCACCAACGCGGCGCCCCAGGTGAAGCCGCCACCCATGGCTTCCAGAAGCAAAAGATCGCCGCGCTTGATGCGACGCTCGGCAAGCGCATCGGACAGCGCCAGCGGAATCGACGCCGCCGAGGTATTACCGTGGCGGTCGACCGTGGTGACAACCTTGTCCGGACTGATGCCGAGCTTGTGCGCCGAGCCGTCGATAATCCGCTTGTTGGCCTGATGGGGAATGAACCAGTCGATATCGTCGGCGGTGTAGCCGGTGGCTTTGAATGCATCTTCCACCACGTCGGTGATCATCGCAATGGCGTGGCGGAACACCTCGCGTCCTTCCATCCGCAAGTGGCCGACGGTGCCGGTGGAAGATGGCCCGCCGTCGACGTAGAGCTTGGATTTGTAGCGTCCGTCCGATCGCAGATACACGGCGAGAATGCCGCGCCCTTCGCGCGTGTCCGGCTGGTCCTGGGCGTCGAGCACGACCGCACCGGCGCCATCGCCGAACAGCACGCAAGTCGAGCGATCGCTCCAGTCGAGAATGCGCGAAAAGGTCTCCGCGCCGATAACCAGCGCGCGCGAGAAGGCGCCGGATTTGAGCAACGCGTCGGCCGCCGCGAGCGCGTAAATGAATCCGGAGCATACGGCCTGCAGATCGAAGGCGGCGCCGCGCCGGATGCCGAGGTCGGCCTGCACCGACACGGCGCTGGCCGGAAAGGTATTGTCCGGCGTCGACGTCGCCAGCACGATGAGGTCGATCGTATCGGCCTCTATTCGCGCATGCGCCAGCGCCGACTGGGCCGCCAGCGTCGCCATCTGCGAGGTCGTTTCGCCCGGGGCGGCAATGCGGCGCTCATGGATACCGGTCCGCTGCACGATCCACTCGTCCGACGTGTCGACCTTGCAGGCCAGATCGTGATTGGTGAGGACTTGGCTCGGCAGATAACTGCCGCAACCAAGGATAACCGAGCGGCGTACGGTCACGAGGCCGCTCCGCCAATCGCGCGACGTTGAAAATCGCGATGCGGCGCCAGCGCGGAGGTAATCTTGGTCAACAGCTTTTCACGCACCACGCCGTGGCCAAGCGTAATTGCCGCGGCAAAGCCTTCAGCGTCGGTGCCGCCATGGCTTTTGATGACGATGCCGTTGAGCCCGAGAAACACGCCGCCATTGGACCGGCGCGGATCGATACGCGCCTTCAACTCGCGCAACGCGGAACGCGCGAACAGATAACCGATGCGCGCACTGAGCGAACGGCTCATCGCATTCCTTATATACTCGCCCATTTGCCTCGCCGTGCCTTCCGCCGCCTTGAGCGCGATATTGCCGGCAAAACCTTCGGTGACGACGACATCCACCTTGCCCCGGCCGATATCGTCGCCTTCGACAAATCCCTGATAATCGAGATTAGGCAACTTCTCTTCGCGCAGGATTCGCCCGGCTTCACGCACCGGCTCCAAACCTTTCACCTCCTCCACGCCGATATTGAGCAAGCCGACGGTCGGACGCTCGAGGCCGAACAAGATGCGGGCCGTCGCCGCTCCCATGACGGCCAGGTCGACGAGATGCTCGGCGTCGGCGCCGATCGAGGCGCCGAGATCCAGAACGATCGATTCGCCGCGGAGCGTCGGCCACAGGGCCGCGATAGCGGGTCGCTCGATGCCCGGCAGCATTTTGAGTTCGAATTTCGCCATCGCCATCAACGCGCCGGTGTTGCCGCCCGACAGCGCAAGATCGGCATCGCCTTTCTTCACGGCTGCAATGGCGAGCCACATGGAAGACTTCCAGCGGCCATAGCGCAGCGCCTGGCTCGGCTTGGCGTCCATGCGCACCGCCACCTCGGTGTGGGTGAGCCGCGAGGCGGCCTTGAGCTGCGGATCGGCGTCGAGCAGCGGCGCCACCGCCGCCGCATCGCCAAAGAACAGGAACTCGCTTTCCGGGTGGCGGCGCAAAAACAGTCCGGCGCCGGCAACGGTCACGGCCGGGCCGTGATCGCCCCCCATCGCATCGAGCGCAATGCGGACCTTGTCTGGCATCGAAGGGTCTGAACCTTGCGGTCCTAGGTGCCGAGGAGGGGGAGCCGGAAGCGACCGCGACAATAGCGGTTCGGCGCCGGGACACAACTGCGATCAATGGTCATTGCGGCTCTTTGTCCATCCGGCAAGCGCGGCAAACGGACGGGCATCGGCCGAGACATCCCGCGGCCGCTCAAAAACAGCGCCCGGTTTGCGCGGATAGGGGTCGACACCGAGAAGCAGGAATTCTGTCGCCAAGGCACCGAGGTCCATCACGCCGCCGATCAATGGCTCCGGATCGTCCCATTTGACGTCGGCCCGATGGCGCTCGCCCTCGCCCTCCTCCTTCGGTTCTGGCGCGGCGGATCGGGGCGTGAACAGGAGGTCGACCTCTTCCTCGATCTCATTGGCAAGCGGCTCCAGCGTGACGACGCAGTTCTGGCCGACCGTCGCCGAAACCCGGCCAATGACGCGGACGTCGCCTTCATCCTGACGCATGAGATCGAAATTCGCCTCAAGACGCGGCACATCGCGCAGGCCCGCCATGCGTGCGATCTCGGCGCGGACATGCGGGCCGGCGACGAGTTCGACGTGCTGGCCGGTTTCGGGAATTTCGTCCACCGCGATCGGCACTGGCCAAGGACGTGCTTGCCAAGGACGCTGTTCGGGTGTCTCGGATCTAGACTCACGCATCGACAAAGGCCTCAGGTCTGGGAAACGCCAGCTCGCCACGCAACAGGGTATCCTCCGCCTGGACATCGAGTTCGCGGACCAACGCACGCGCGTAACGGGCGAGCCGGCCTGCTTCGCTTTCGATTCCGTCACCGCCAAAGATATTGCGTGCAAGCGCATTCTCAAAGGCCTCCTGGTCTTCGGCCCCGAGCGCCGCGATATAAGCGGCTTGCCGTCCATAAAAAGCCTCGCCGAAGCGGCGCATGTGCTTGGGAACCGCAAGGTCGCCGATGGCCATTTCGCGGAGATTGTCGTCGAGATCGCGGCAAAACGCATCGAACAGTCGTTGTCCGATGTTCTGGCCGCCGCCACGCTGCGGCGTCGATGATTCGGTGGGCGTCAGCCGGCGGATCAACAGCACCAGGTGCAGCACGATCAAGTCGAATCGGCCCTGCACGGTGTCGGGAACGCCGTAGTCGGAGTAGAAGCTCTTCGAGCGCGCCTGTGCCACGATCATGCCATAGAGCGAGGCAATGGTGCGGTTCTCGGCGCGGCGCCGAAACGGCCGCAGGATCATGGGGATAGCCCGTCAGGTCGATTTCGTTGCGCGGTTCTCGCTGCTCCGACCTTGGCCATGCCGATTGCCTGCAGGGCGGGCTTGGCGATAGTGGAGCGGAATGCGCGGTCGGGGTTGGGGTTAGGCCAGGCGGCGGCCAGAGGCAAGATGGAGCGGGCATGGGGGATAATGCGGCGCATAGCGGCGATATGAGCTTTCGGATGACGCGGCGGAACACCGCCGCGTGTCTGGTGCTCCTGGCGCTCGGTCTGATGCCAGGGGGGTGCTTCGGCGAGACATTTCAGCGCGGCTACGTTTTGCCCGACGGAGCGCTGCAGCAGATTCCGCTCGGCTCCTCGCAGGAGCAGGTGCTGATCGTGCTCGGCACGCCTTCGACGGTCGCGACGGTGAGCGGCGAGGCCTTCTATTACATTTCGCAACGCGCCGAGCGCAAATTCTCGTTCATGGCGACCAAGGTCGTCGACCAGCGGGTGATCGCCGTCTACTTCGACAGCAATCGAAAAGTGAGACGCATTGCCGAATATGGACTCAAGGACGGTCACCTGTTCGATTTCATCAGCCGCACGACGCCGACCGGTGGCTCCGATCTCAGCCTCCTCAACGGCCTGTTCCGCATTCTCCTCGACAAGACCACCTGACGCGGAAACCGGGAATCTTATCCGACTCCCGGCTTGCGATTTCAGACTGTTCCGAAGCGTCAGTGCGCCAGCACCGCGAGCAAGAGCAGCGCGACGATGTTGGTGATCTTGATCATCGGGTTGACCGCGGGCCCTGCCGTATCCTTGTAGGGATCGCCGACGGTGTCGCCGGTTACGGCTGCCTTGTGGGCTTCCGAGCCCTTGCCGCCGTAATGGCCGTCCTCGATGTATTTCTTGGCGTTGTCCCAGGCGCCCCCGCCCGAAGTCATGGAGATCGCCACGAACAGGCCGGTGACGATGACGCCGAGCAGCATGGCGCCGACCGCCGAGAAGCCGGCCGACTTGCCGGCGGCACCCCCACCGGCGATGAAATAGATCGCGAAATAAACCACGATCGGCGAGAGCACCGGCAGCAATGACGGCACGATCATTTCCTTGATCGCGGCCTTGGTGAGCATGTCCACGGCGCGGCCGTAATCCGGCTTCTGCTTGTATTTCATGATGCCGGGCTTCTGGCGGAATTGCCGGCGCACTTCCTCGACGATCGCGCCGGCCGCACGGCCGACTGCCGTCATGCCCATCGCGCCGAAGAGATACGGCAGCAGTCCCCCGAACAGGAGGCCAGCGACGACGTAAGGGTTGTTGAGCGAGAAATCGAGCTGGACGCCCCGGAAGTAGGAATACTGATCGGCATGACTGATGAAGAATTTGAGGTCTTCATTGTAAGCGGCGAACAGCACGAGCGCGCCGAGGCCGGCTGAACCGATCGCATAGCCTTTGGTGACGGCCTTGGTGGTGTTGCCGACCGCGTCGAGCGGGTCGGTCACCGCGCGCACCGACTCGGGCAGCTTCGCCATTTCGGCGATGCCGCCGGCGTTGTCGGTGATCGGGCCGTAGGCGTCCAGCGCCACGACGATGCCAGCCATGCTCAGCATGGACGTCGCAGCGATCGCGATGCCGTACAGGCCGGCGAGGTTGTAGGCGACCAGGATGGCGATACAAACGC
>JBOHIU010000039.1:0-12799 GCA_050725855.1 Xanthobacteraceae bacterium
CGTGCGACAGACGGTCAAGATCATCGGGCGGCGACATACCCAGAATGAATCTGACTCGCGCCCTCCTGTGAATCGTATAATCATACCACCATGGGTTCTGTCGCCGCGGGTTTTGCCCCTCTTACAAAGGACGCTAGCAAGTTATTGATGTAGCGTGGCTTTGGTTCAGAAGTCCGCATAACGAGCCCCGCGGTAAGAATGATGCGGACTTCTGAACCGCCACACTGGCAACTTTGTGGCGACGGCTTGGCCCGCTGCGGGAAGAGCTTCGGCTGGGCGCTCGGTCAGACCAGCGTTCGCCCAATCGCGGTGAACTTTTCACGCCGCATCCGCACGATCGCGGATCGGTCGAGACCCCCCAGGTCGGCGAGTGCGGCGTCGATGGCTTCGCTCGTCGCCGCGATGGCGGCGGCAGGCTCCCGGTGCGCCCCGCCGGTCGGCTCGGCTATGATGGTATCGACCACGCCGAGCCGAACCAAATCCTGAGCCGTGATTTTCATGGCCGAGGCGGCATCCTGCGCCTTCGAGGTGTCGCGCCACAGAATCGAGGCCGCGCCTTCGGGCGATATCACGCTATAAATCGCGTGTTCGAGCATCATGACCCGGTTGCCGGTGGCGATCGCCACCGCCCCTCCCGAACCGCCCTCCCCGATGATCACCGCCACGTTGGGAACCCCGATTTCGAGGCAGGCCGCGGTCGAGCGTGCAATGGCCTCTGCCTGGCCGCGTTCCTCGGCTCCGATGCCCGGATAGGCGCCCGCGGTGTCGACCAGCGCGATGACCGGGACATCGAACCGGTCGGCCATTCGCATCAGCCGGGCCGCTTTGCGATAGCCCTCGGGCCGCGCCATGCCGAAATTGTGTTTCAGCCTGCTCTCGGTGTCAGAGCCCTTTTCGTGGCCGATGAGGCAGACGCTCTCGCCTTGGAACCGGCCGAATCCGCCGATGATCGCCTGATCCTCGCCATGCTTGCGGTCGCCGGCGAGCGGCGTGAAATCCGCGATCAGGGCGGCGATGTAATCGCGGCAATGCGGCCGCTGCGGGTGACGGGCGACCTGCGTCTTCTGCCACGGGGTCAGCGCGCCATAAAGTTCCTCCAGCGCGGCGGCGGCCTTGCCCTCGATCCGGCTGATCTCCTCGCCGATCGCGATCGCGTCGCCTTCCTGCTGCAAAGCGCGCAGTTCCTCGATTTTGGCCTCCAATTCGGCCACCGGCTTTTCGAAATCGAGATAAGAGCGCATGCGGAATCTAAAGGTACCACCAAGACTTATGACGATAGAGATGAAGAGATTTCGCCCGCGATGCTGCTGTAAGTCAATTGCGGCAGCAATTGTTTCGGTCGCCGCGATCAAACCTCCCCGAGCGGATGCAGATCGCGCACCAGGCTTTTCAGCCGGTCCTCCAGGACGTGGGTGTAGATCTGCGTGGTGGAAATATCGGCGTGGCCCAGCAGCGTCTGCACCACGCGCAGGTCCGCCCCGTTGTGGAGCAAGTGACTGGCAAAGGCGTGACGGAGCACATGCGGGCTCACGCGATCGGCACGAAGGCCGGCGGAAACAGCGAGCGCCTTAAGGTCGCGCGCAAAGTGCTGCCGGGAGAGATGGCCGCTCTCCCCGAATGACGGGAACAGCCATTTCGACCGGGCCTCGCGGTCCGACTCGCCGAGCAGGGCGAGGTACGACGCCATCGCGTCCTTGGCGGCCGTGTTGAGCGGCACCATCCGCTCCTTGTTGCCCTTGCCGCGCACGATAATGACGCGGGCGTCCCGGCGGGCGGCCGAAACCGGCAGCGCCACAAGCTCGGAGACGCGCAAGCCCGTGGCGTAGAGCGTTTCGAGCAGGCAGGCGAGCCGCGCGGCGCGCAGACGCTCGCGCAGCGGAGCGGCCGGATCGCAGTTCGCGGACGCCCGCAGAAGCAAATCGACCTCGGCGAGAGTAAGTGTCCTGGGCAGCGGGCGGGTGCGCTTTGGCCCTTTAAGCACCGCGGCCGGATCGTCCTTGCGCAAACCTTCAGCATAGAGAAACCGGTAGAACTGCCGGATCGCCGAAAGCCGCCGCGCCACTGTCGCGGCGCTCAATCCCTGCCGCGACAACTCGCCCAGATAGGCGCGCAAATGCTGGGTGTCCGCTCCGGCAATGGAACGCCCGGCTTTCACAAGGTAGGCGCTGAAGTCCGCCAAATCGCGCCCGTACGAAACGAGCGTGTTCTTTTGCGCACCGCGCTCCGCCGTCAGCATATCGAGAAAAAGCTCGACCAATCGCTGGTCGGAAGGGCGCATCTTCTGCACCGTTGCGCCAGCCGCCCGACCGGCCATGCGACCAGCCATAAGCATCCTCACTGACCTTTAAGGAACTGGTTCGGCAACACGAAAACGCTCATCTGGCGCGGATGGGGTTGAACGAAATTGGCCAGCGCATAAAGGCCGCCGTAAGCGAGCGCACAAAGGATAGCAACGACAGTGAGTAACCGGATCAGGCTCGGCATCGTGTGACCGCGCTCCATCCTATTGGTACCGGCGGGATGGACCGAGTACGATCATGTTCGGCCAAATCTGACAAGCCGCCCGCCCGTGCTTGCCGACTTTGCCGGGACTTTAAAGGAGATGGCGGACGGACCCAGCGCCGCAAATTGAACGTAGATGATTGATATTGCATTACAAAATTACCTTAATGGGGCCGACCCGGCGGCGGCGATCCGCGCCGCGCTGGATCGTCGGTCGGTGGTGCTTGTTGGCATGATGGGCGTCGGCAAGTCGTCGATCGGCCGCCGCCTCGCCGCCCGGCTCGCAATCCCGTTCGTAGACGCCGATTCGGAAATCGAAAAGGCCGCCGGGATGACCATTTCCGAATTTTTTGTCCGGCACGGCGAGGCCGATTTCAGAAGCGGCGAGGCCCGCGTGATCGCAAGGCTCCTCGAAAACGGACCGCAAGTGCTCGCGACCGGCGGCGGCGCCGTCATGAACGACGCGACGCGCGCGGCGATCAAAAGCAGGGGGGTGTCGATCTGGCTGTCGGCCGAAGTCGACGTGCTGATCCGCCGCATCGCCAAACGCAAGAACGATCGCCCGATGCTGCAGACGGAGAATCCCGCTGAAACGATGCGTCATCTGCTTGAGCTGCGCGAGCCGGTCTATGCGCTGGCCGACCTTACCGTCCATTCGCGGGAAGCGCCGCACGACGCGGTGGTCGGAGACATCGTGATGTCGCTCGCCGCCTTTCTCAATGTCGCGGCTTCCGCAGGGCGAATGGAGGGGACATGACTGCAGCGCTTCGCGGCGATGACGAAACAGCCGAGCCTATGGTGGTTCCGGTCATGCTCGGCACGCGCAGTTACGACATTGCGATCGGGCGAGGCGTTGTTGCTTCTCTGGGTGCGCGCATCGCCACGCTACGGCCGGGCGCCAAGACCTTTATTGTCACAGACGAGAACGTCGCTCGCCACGCTCTTGCTGACGTCGAGACGGCCCTCCGCACCGCGGGAGTAAAGAACGACAGCATGGTGGTTGCGCCGGGCGAGGGCTCGAAGAGCTTCGGCGTCCTTGAGGAGGTTTGCGAAGCCATCATCGCCTCGCGCATGGAACGGGGCGATCTGGTCGTGGCACTCGGTGGCGGCGTCGTCGGCGACCTCGCGGGCTTCGCGGCCGCGGTGGTGCGGCGCGGGATCGACTATGTGCAGGTGCCGACCACCTTGCTGGCACAGGTCGATTCCTCGGTCGGCGGCAAGACCGCCATCGACTCCAGACAGGGGAAGAATCTGGTCGGCGCTTTTCACCAGCCGATCCTGGTGCTGGCCGACACGGCGCTGCTCGACACGCTGCCGGCCCGCGAATTTCGCGCCGGCTATGCCGAACTGGTGAAATACGCGTTGCTGGGCGATGCTGCATTCTTCGATTGGCTCGACGCCAATTGGAAAACAGTCTTCACCGGAGGACCGGCGCGCGACCATGCCATTGCGGTAAGCTGCCGGGCCAAGGCCGCGATCGTGGCCCGTGACGAGCGCGAAACCGGCGATCGGGCGCTCCTAAATCTCGGCCATACCTTCGGCCATGCCCTGGAAGCCGCCTGCGGCTATTCCGATCGTCTGCTGCACGGCGAGGCGATCGCCATCGGCATGGCGCTCGCCTTCGGGTTTTCGGCCGCACGGCAAGGCCTCGCATCGAAGGTCGAGGCCGCACGCGCAATCCGTCATCTCGATGCGGTCGGATTGCCGACGCGGATCGGAGATATTCCGGGTCCACCGCTGGCCGTGGAGCGGCTGATGGAACTGATCGCGCAGGACAAGAAAATAAGGCGCGGAAGGCTTACATTTATCCTGGTTCGTGGGATCGGCGCCGCCTTCGTCGAGGCCGGCGTGGACGAAACCGAGGTGCGTGCGTTTTTGACCGAGAAGCTTGCCGAGCGATGACGATTATCGATTGGTTGGACATTGCCGCGATCGTGATTTGCCTCCTGGTGTCGGCTTTTTTCTCCACCAGCGAGACGGCGCTGACCGCTTCGTCCCGCGCCGCCATGCTGCGGCTGGAACGAGAGGGCAATCGCGACGCCGGCATCGTCAATCGGCTGCTGGCCACGCGCGAGCGCCTGCTCGGCGCGATCTTGCTCGGCAACAACGTGACCAATATCGCCGCCTCGACGCTGGCGACCAGCCTTCTTGTTGCGCTGTTCGGCAAGGCCGGCGTGATCTACGCCACGATAGCGATGACGGTGCTCATCTTCGTCTTGTGCGAAGTCTTTCCGAAAACGGCGGCGTTCAACGCTCCGGACCATACGGCGCTCGCCGTGGCGCGGCCGATCGATCGTCTGGTGCGCTGGTTCATGCCGGTCCTTAAAGCAGTCGAATGGCTGGTGCGGCACATGCTGGGCGCGATCGGGATGCCGGTCGGCAAATTGCAATCGATCCTGTCGCCGCGCGAGGAATTGCGCGGCGCCGTCGACCTCCTGCACCGCGCCGGAGTGGTGGAAAAATTCGACCGCGACATGATGGGGGGCGTGCTCGATTTGCGCGAGCTTACGGTGTCCGATGTCATGGTTCACCGTACCAAGATGATCATGCTCGATGCCGACGAGCCGCCGCAGGCCATCGTCGATGCGGCGCTTGCCGCCGCGGTCACCCGCCTGCCGCTATGGCGCGGCACCCCGAATAACATCATCGGCGTGCTGCACGCCAAGGACCTGTTGCGTGCGCTGCATGCGGCGGGCGGCGACGCCACCAAGATCGACATCGCCGCGCTCACGACGACGCCGTGGTTCGTGCCCGATACCACGCCGCTTTACGAACAGCTTACCGCGTTCCGCGCCCGCAAGACGGCGCTCGCCCTGGTCGTCGACGAGTACGGCGAGCTGGAAGGCTTGGTGACGCTCGAAGATATCGTCGAGGAAATCGTCGGCGACATCAGCGACGCACAAGACGTTGCGGTGCCCGGCGTCAGGGTGCTGCCGGATGGCTCGGTCAATGTCGACGGCTCGGCGCCGATACGCGACCTCAACCGGGCGATGGACTGGAATCTTCCCGACGACGAGGCCACGACCGTCGCCGGCGTCGTCATCCACGAGGCGCGCTCGATTCCGGAGGCGGGCCAAAGTTTTACCTTTCACGGCTTTCGGTTCAACGTTTTGCGCAAAACGCGTAACCGCATCACGGCATTGCGCATCACTCCGCTTGCGCGCAAGGTCGCGGCGAAGACGAGCTGATGCTGCTTCCTTCCTTGCGGGGGGAGAGGATCGAAAACAAAGGGAGAGAGCTAAAAACCATGGCCAATGGCACCTACGAGACCGTCAAGATCGAGCGCGACGAAGGCGCCAGTGCCGGTATTACCTGGGTGATCCTCAACCGCCCGGAAAAGCGCAATGCCATGAGTCCGCAGCTCCACTTCGACATGGTCGACGTGCTCAACGAGCTGGAAAGCGACGCGCGCACCAAGGTCGTGGTGCTCACCGGCGCCGGCGAAGCTTGGTGCGCCGGCCAGGATCTCAAGCTCTATTTCCGCGACCTGGACAACAAGCCGGGCGAACGCGCGCGCGCCTCCTGGGCCAGCCATTATTGGCGCTGGCAGAAACTGTTCACCTATCCGAAGCCGACCATCGCGATGGTCAACGGCTTCTGCTTCGGCGGCGGCTTTACCCAGCTGATCGCCTGCGATTTCGCCATTGCCGCTGAAGACGCCCAGTTCGGACTCTCCGAGGTGAACTGGGGCATTCTGCCGGGCGGCTTCGTTTCCAAGGCGCTCACCGATGCGCTTGGCCTGCGCGACGCGGTCTGGCTCGCCATGACCGGCGAGACGTTCGACGGCAAGATGGCGGAGAAGATTCGGTTGATCAACAAGGCGGTGCCGCGCGACAAACTGCGCGAGGAGACCGTGGCGCTTGCGCAGCGGCTTCTCAAGCTCAATCCCGAAGTGCTGAAGGCGACGAAAATCGCTGTCAAGAACGTGCGCGCCGTTCCGCACGAGCAGGCGGCCGACTACCTGCAGGCCAAGAGCCAGGAGATGCGCTTGCAGGACAAAGAGGGCGGCCGCGCCAAGGGCATGAGCCAGTTCCTCGACGACAAGAGCTATCGTCCGGGTTACGGTCCGTATGCGAGGACGACCGAACAGAAGGTATAGAGTCCATTGTGGCGAGCGAGGCGGCAGGGCAATTCGGGTTTTAGACTGGCTTGCTTCGCGGAGCCTCTCATCGGGTCCGGCCATTCAAGGCGGGACCCCTTCGCTTGCCATGATGAAAGAGGTGCGCGTTGCTTGACATAGAAGAACAGGTAGGCGATTCGGTAGCAACCCTGGTTTATCAGTTCGTCCGAGGTGGGGGACGGCGCAAATCGTGACCGTCGAGAAGAGGGGATGGATCAGATACGTCAGTTAAAAGAAGGACGTGATGGCGTGCCCGTGTAACCGCCATCCTGAGTAGCCGACGGCTTTTCATATGCGGGGGCGACTCTTTTGACGATGAGAACGGTGAGCCATACCCAAGATGCATGACAATAACGCCGTCAAACTCTTTCCCTTTCGACTTATGCATCGTCATCACATTGATACCTTTTAGGTCCGACCCGATAGATAGGATTTGATCTTCGGCTATGGCCGCGTCCAGCACGCGGCGGGCAGACTCGTAGTTACCTGCCACTTGCCATGTCTCCATAAGTCCTTCGGCTATCCTTCGGCCACGATTGAACGCCATCAGGTAAATAACCAAACCTGCGACCAGCGTCAGCTCCGCAGCGTCCGCATTGCTCAGTAGAGCGCTTACGAACAGCCAGTCCCTGCCTGGGTCTCCGATAAAACCTCGTGTCCGGATTTTTTCGAGCACTGCTGAGAGGGCAGCGGCAGCCTTGCTACGACCGGGGATACGGCCGTCCCGCGCATCGGCTGCATTCCGCTCCAACTGTTCGGCTTTCCGGACATTGCCCTTTGCGCGGAACAGCGCGCCCAATAGCTCTAGGCCAGACGAAAGAGCTATATGACAATCAGCCTGAGGTTCGAGGCAGAATGCAACGAACCGACTTGCCAACAATACCTCTGCTTCATCAATTTCGACGCGGTGGGGAATTTCAGCCTGCGTGCCATCCCCCTGGAGCGCCCGCGTAATGATAGTAACGCCTCGACCCCAGTTTGTGAAAAAACCAATGCTTTGCGCAGGCCTTCCACACGTTGCTTGCACTAACCGCGAAATGTAACCGGTGGCTTGGCGAATAGCTAAGTCGCGGATTCCCGCTTTCGGACCAAACTCGCGGCGCGTGACGCCTCGGTATCCCGCGCCACGTGCCTTGCGTCCGAGGATGTCATTTCCGAACGCGACAATTTCGACTCCCGCGCTGCGGTTATTCTGTGTGCCAAGGTCGACGATTTCCGGCGTAAGGACGCTAACAATTTCCTTCAACCGCTCGGGGCTTACATCGGGCCGCCAGTCATATATCTGCTGATCCAAATCGGCGAGGCAGACCAATTGAACGTGCGGCGCGAGGGTCGCTACACAGCCCCATTGTTCGCTTCCAGTGTCCTGTGCCTCATCAACTATAATCAATGGATAATGTTCGGCGATCAATGTCCGGAATGCTACGCTCTTCTGCAATAGTTCGAGGGTCTTTGGCGCAAACAAATCAAACACGAGCCTACCGTCGCGTTCGAAAAGAATTTGCCGTTCGGTCCTCCAGGTTGGATCGTCATCTTCGACACCGTTACGCAACGCGCGCTCATCATGGGGTAACACGAGTGCGATACCGCGCGGCGCTCCGAGAAGGTATCCGTGCCCTCGCACTAATTCCCAGCAAAACGCATGGAACGTCTGGATTTTAATTCGCTTGAGGAGTGCTGTGGGTACGTCCTTCCGGGCTGCTTCTAGGATCCGCGCGACAGCGGCCCGCGAAAAACTAAGGAATAGGATTTCCTGACCTTCCAAAAGGCCATCGTCTATACGCCGAATTGCCTTAGCCAAAGCGATTGTCGTCTTGCCACATCCGGGCCCACCGGTAACCAGCACATGACCCGCTGCATCAAGAATCCGTTGGCGATCCCTGCAGATGTCGATCTTCATTAGCTGGTAGCACTAGTTGCAGTGCCGTTAGTCGGCGCTGTGGGCATCTCGATTTTGAGACGTTCAGGGCGAGGAAAGAATTCGTACACCTCTGCTAGAAATGACGTGATCGACGTTGGCAACTCGGGTGCTTGACAGATTTCAATGAGATCTGCGGCCCATCCCCAACCCTTTGCATCCTTCAGCACCGCCTCGGTCAGTTCTACTACGCGCTGGTCCGTTGGCCGCTCGCCGGGAATGCCTGCTGTTGCGGCCAGCTCGTTGTTGCGCAGCCTCTCTAGGAACTCCCATTGACGATCAACTGGAACTTCTGCTGCGAGCAGCGCCTCCATGCCCGGATATTTGGTTTCGTTCTTACCGTCGAATCCAACCGCGGCGAGCGTCAACGTCTCTTTTCCGGAACGTTTCCTCTTATCAAGGAAAGCGAATGTGCGAAGATCAAGCGATTTGAAGAAGCGTCCGAACTCAGGAATGCTCCCATCGCCACCAGTCGAAAAAATGGTCACGCCAGCAAGATCCAGCGGGAAACGCATGGAGCCTACTGTTTCCATCTTTTCCGCCACTGCTGCCAACGCAACTTGTTCGGTGAACCCTTCTGCTAAAATCACGCCGCGGCCCAGCATCGCCTCTGCGAGGCCCCGCCTTATATGCTTTCGATACGTCGTAGCCTTCAGGCTGCCACCCAGTCCGACCGACTTACCCGACACCGTACCCGTCTGATCCCGACGTAGAATCTTGATCTGCTCTGGCGCGAAACGCTCGATCACGTACGGGGAGTGAGACGTGACAAAGCATTGCGTCGTGTTATCTAGGAGGTAGTTCGCGATACGTCGCTGGATGTGCGGCGGTAGCGCGGTTTCCGGCTCTTCCATTGCGAATAGTACATTGTCCTTTTTGAGCTCAGCAATAAAGCTGAGGAGCGCCAGCACCAACATGTTCAAGGTGCCCGTGCCAGCCTCCTGGAAGGGCACTGGCTCCTGATCGCTCGTGAGCGATACAAAGAAACTGATCGTCCTGCGCATATGCTCACGCGTGAGCTGGCTTACAAATAGTCGAGTCGTCTCACCAGGTTTTTCGAGCGGGATGTATTCTGCGATTCGCCGTTCAATTTCGCGTAGCACCGGAGTCAGATTTGCAGCGCCAGCATCAATCGGCGGGGTTAATTCTTGCAACCGAGATCGGACGCTTTCCCAGATGCCGGTCTGCATGCTTTGCAGGCGGAGGATTACATCGAGCAGCGAGCCCCGTTCGAGACTCAGGGCACGCGATCCCGTGCGGAGCGCGCGGAGATTGAGGAACCCAAAGGATCGCTTGATATTTCGCGGAACCCTCGGCGTTTGACCATTGTCAGGATCGTACGCTTTGAGGAAATTACGTGTCAGCCTCGAACTCCTCCTCTTCCTTGTTGTAGGTCGCAAGCGTCAGTAATCGGAGGCACCATTTATTGTCCGGGCCGTCCACTTTGTCGATCTCGCCGGATTCGAGGATGCGGCGCTCGACACTATGCCACCGATCAAGGTAACCTCCACAGGACTTCTGGAGCGAGGGTGCAGCATCAACCAGCGTCACCTCAATCCGGATCGGCACAGTATTGCCGCCCTTATCCAAGTAGCCAGAGTTATAGAAATCGAACTCCTCGACCAGAGGTGAGCGGTAGAGCCGGTCTGGCCCTAGGGCCAACTCTAGTGCCTCGCAGACTGTGGACTTTGCCACCAACGTTGTTCGCGCCAATCAGGAGGCTATGGCCGGTAAATCTAATTCGGCCTTGCGAACGCCGCGAAAATTCTCAATGACAAGTCGTGCCACCCACATGCGCGACAACTACCGCGAGCGGACCGAATTGTCATCGTCTTTCGACTTGGATTTAAGGCGTGGGAGTCCGCGACAAGCGCGGCCATGACGAAGCAAAACTGGCCGGGGTAGTCGGCCCGGGCTAAATCCCCTCCCCGGACGCGGCGGCGTGGATCGCCAGGGCGTGGACGCCGCCGGCGAGTTCGTCGGCGAGCGCCGCGTTAATCATGCGATGCCGTTCGATCCGGCTCTTTCCGCGAAACGCTTCCGATACGATATACAGACGGAAATGGGTCTCGCTGCCCGGGCGGTGTCCGGCGTGGCCGATGTGTTGATGCGATTCGTCTTCGACGCGAAGACTTGAAGGAACGAAAGCCTTGCGCAACTTTTCTGTGATGACATCGCGCGTTTGCATGGTGGTCCTCGTAGCTCGGGTTGAGCATGCGCCACAGCGAAAGTAGGAGGGTTTGTCGGAACGGCGCTTCAATTTTGCCGCTGTCAAGTCTTGAACGCGTCATCGACACGCCCGCATAATCGGAATCGATGAGTACCAACTCGCCGCTCTTTGATCGCATTCGGGTCAAGCCCGATCAGGACCGCCGCCAGCGCACGGAACTGCCGGCCTGCCAATGGCCGAGCTGCGCCGCGCCGGCGACGCATCGCGCCCCGAAGGGACGGCTGCGCGCCTCCGAATATTGGCAGCTCTGCCTCGACCACGTCCGCGAATACAACAACTCGTACAACTTCTTCGCCGGCATGAGTGATGACGCCGTCGCCAGGTACCAGAAGGAAGATATTACCGGCCATCGTCCGACCTGGAAGGTGGGTTCGCTCGGCGGCGGCCGCGCCAAGTCCTCACGGGCGAATTCCCGCGCCGCCGGCTGGGCGGCCGAGGACCCCTTCGGCCTGTTCGGGGAATCAGGCGCCGGCGCCAATGTCCATGCGCGGCCGGCATCCGAGGGCCGCAAGATTCTCAACGCGCAGCGTCGGGCGCTCGATGCCCTCGGTCTTGAAGCCGATGCCAAGCGGGCCGATATCAAGGCGAGGTTCAAGGTCTTGGTGAAGCGCCATCATCCCGACGCCAATGGCGGCGACCGCGGCTCCGAGGACCGTCTGCGGGAAATCATCCAGGCGTATAATTATTTGAAGTCCGCGGGCTTTTGCTGACCCGCGCCGGTCGGCTGCGATCCGGCCCGCACGAGTGGGTGCGCCCGAGCGCTTTAGGGTTCTCCAGCGGACTGAACTGCCACGGTAGGTGGCTTTCGCGGCGCTACCCCTTTCTGCTAAATGGTACCGCGATGTCCGACCCCCATCGCCGGGAGCGTGGAATCGCGCCTGGGAGGTGCTGAGGTCACGGAGGAGCAATGTCTCTCGCAACAGAAACGGCATCCGGCTTGCCGGATATGAAAGTATCGATCCGTCAACTATTCGGCATTGATAGCGATCTCGAAGTCCCCGCCTATTCGGAGCCCGACGAATACGTGCCGGAGATCGACGCCGATTACCGGTTCGACAAGCCTACCACGCTTGCCATCCTGGCCGGCTTTGCCCGGAACCGCCGAGTCATCGTCACCGGTTATCACGGCACCGGCAAGTCGACCCATATCGAGCAGGTGGCGGCGCGGCTAAATTGGCCTTGCGTGCGCGTCAATCTCGACAGTCATATCAGCCGCGTCGATCTGATCGGCAAGGACGCCATCGTGATCCGCGAGGGCATGCAGGTGACTGAGTTCCGCGACGGCATTCTGCCCTGGGCGCTGCAGAACAACGTCGCGCTGTGCTTCGACGAATACGACGCCGGCCGCCCCGACGTGATGTTCGTGATCCAGCGCGTGCTCGAATCATCCGGCCGGCTGACGCTGCTCGATCAGAACAAGGTCATCAAGCCGCACCCCTCGTTTCGCCTGTTCGCCACCGCCAACACGGTCGGTCTCGGCGACACGTCCGGCCTTTATCACGGCACCCAGCAGATCAATCAGGGCCAGATGGACCGCTGGTCGATCGTCACCACGCTCAATTACCTGCCGCACGACAACGAAGTCGACATCGTGCTGGCGAAGGCGAAGCATTACCGCAATGCCGAGGGTCGCGACATCGTCAACAAAATGGTGCGCGTCGCCGACCTCACCCGCAGCGCCTTCATGAACGGCGATCTATCGACGGTGATGAGCCCGCGCACGGTGATCATCTGGGCGGAGAACGCGGAAATCTTCGGCGATGTCGGCTTCGCCTTCCGACTCACGTTCGTCAACAAATGCGACGAACTGGAACGGCCGCTGGTGGCGGAATTCTACCAGCGCTGCTTCGGGCAAGAATTGCCGGAGAGCGCGGTGAACGTAGCGCTAAGTTGAACTCTTTCCCTCTCCCCTTGCGGGAGAGGGTGCCGAGCAGCCGAAGCTGCGAAGCGGCTGAGGGGTTAATCGCTCCCAACCTAACCCCTCACCCGGCTCGCCCTCGCTTCGCTCCGGCGATCCACCCTCTCCCGC
>JBOHIU010000040.1:0-49671 GCA_050725855.1 Xanthobacteraceae bacterium
CGGCCAGCCCGATGGTGAAGGCCGGCAATAGGATGTGCCAGGAAATGACCCAGGCCCACTGCAGCCGCGAAATCAGGACCGGGTCGAGCGTCATAGGGAATGGCCTCAAAAGCGGGGATTGAGGAGGCGGGTGCGGTTCCGAAACCGGCACCGGCGGAATTGTTCCATCATCCGTATCGCGAGTCCATGCGCGGCTCGGAATGAACGGATTTACTAAAGTCAAAACAAAGCTCAGCCGCGTCTGTCGCCTCCATCGGCTTGCACTGGAAATTTTTACCGCGTCTTAGGCTGGCAGCCCCAAGCTATCCGGAAACGGGCCAAATTCTTAACCAAGGCCCCAAACATGAACAGACGGGGCCCGATCGCTGGCGCGCGTTCCAGCGTTCTCAGCCGCGGGAGACGCCATGTTCCGAGTTCTATCCTGCCTCGGCGAACAACATGATCCGCGCTTGGTCGCGCTCGCAGTGGCGGTGTGCCTCGCCGGCAGTATTGTAACGATCAACCTGTTTCAGCGCGCGCGTGGCGTAAGCGGACGCAGCCGTGCCGCCTGGGTTCTCGGCGCGGGCACCGCCAGCGGCGACAGTCTCGCCATCGTCCGCGCGGTTACCGGGCTGAGCAGCAGCCTTGGCATCACGACGGTCGCCGAGGGTGTCGAAACACCCGAACAACTCAAACGCCTGAAGGCGGAAGGCTGCACCAGGGCACAAGGCTTTCTGTTTGGAGCAGCCGAGCCCGTGGACGAGGCGCTGCGCCATTTGACGGCAAATCGCAAGCTGCGCATCGTCGCCTGAAAGATCGAACGCGGCAGCTGTCGCCTTTTTCGGCGATCCGTACGCGACCACCGGCCGACCGGCCAGCGCACCAATGATCACCGGCCACTGGCGATCACATCGTCCGCTTTCGCCGACAATGACAATCATGGCATAATCCACCCTGACCGGAGGCCGGCCATGCTGTTCGTCGTCCACGCGCTCGATAAGGAAAACATATTGCCGACGCGGGCGAAGCATTATCGCGCGCATCGCGTCCATCTCGACTGTGCCGAGGATCATCACGTCGAGGTCGTCACCGCCGGCACGTTGGTCGCCGACGACGGCGAGACGCCGGTCGGCAGCATCTTCGTCATCGACGCGCCAGAGCGCGCCGCGGTCGATGCGTTCACGCGCAGCGACCCTTATCACGTCAACGGCGTGTGGAAGCACGTACACATCCACCGCTACAACAAGAAGCGCGGCACGCCGATCGCAACTCGACGATAGGCGGCTGGGCACGCAAACTTACCCTCCCCTTGCGGGAGAGGGTGGCGAAGTGATCGCAGATCGCGAGCCGGGTGAAGGTCCCAATATCTCGGCGCGCTTCGCGCGGACCCTCACCCGCCTTCGCGGCTGATGCCGCTCAGGCACCTTCTCCCGCAAGGGGAGAGGGGAAAATTTAGTACGCGCCCGAGGCGTGCACCTTTTCCCGCAGTCCCATGCGCTGCAAGCGCCCGATCACCTCGTCGCAGAAGTACGGCAACTCGTCGAGGTAGTTGACCAGCGAGAGGGCAATGCCGGTCAGCCCGGCTTTGGCGAGATCGGCGATCTGGTTGGCGACGTGATCGGGATCGCCGACGATCGGCAGCCCGCCCATGCCCTGTGCGTATTGGCTGCGCTTGGTCAGATATTCCTGCATCGGCACCGTCTGCGGCGAAATATTCTTGAGCCCGAGGATGCCGTCGACCGCGGACCAGTCGGCGCGCTCGACGATGGAATAGCGGAAATAATCTTCCGCTTCCTTCTTCGTCGGCCGGCAGGTGACGACGCCGACGGTGTAACAGCCGATTTCGCGGCCTTGCGCGCGCGCGGCGTCCTGCGCGGCGCGGACCTTTTGCTGGGTCTCCTGTAAGGAAGTGCGCGACGCCTGCAGGAAAAACGCATCGCAATTCTTGACCGCGAAAGCCTGGCCGGTCGCGGACGCACCGGCGTTCATGATCACCGGCCGCGTGCCGCCGTAGGGCTTCGGCTTGCCGCGGACGCCCTTCATGTGAAGGTATTGGCCATCGAAAGCGAAATCCTCGCGATCGGACCAGATCATCTTGATGACGTCGATCCATTCCTGCGCGTATTCGTAGCGGTCTTCGTGGGCGCGCTGCTCGACGCCGAACATGTCGAACTCGCCCTCGTTCCAGCCGACGACGATGTTGAGGCCGAAGCGGCCTTCGCCGATGTGATCGGCGGTGACCATTTCCTTCGCCGCCACGACCGGATTGAAGATCGGCGCGTGCAAGGTGCCGAACACGGTGATGCGCCTGGTGACGGCGAGAAGTCCGGTCGCCCAGGTGACGGTCTCAAGTGTCGTACCCTGATAATCGGTGTCGCCGCCATAGCCCTTCCAGCGCCCGATCGGCAAGAGAAAGTCGATGCCGGCCTCGTCCGACATCTGCGCCAGCTTTTTGTTGTCTGGCCAAGTGCCCGACCAGCGTTCGGGCACCAGCGTCACCGCGCGGCCCGAGGAGCAATTGGGTCCGAACAGGCCGATCTGCAGCTTATTGCCGCCATGCATCGCGCGGCGCGCCCGGATCGACGCATCGCGCGCGGCGGCTGCAACGGAAGATTCTTGTAGAGCGTGCACTGTACCAAGCCTCGTTTGACTGAGCCTGCATCATATCATCGTTTAGCATGAGGTTGTCATCGTCCGCGAAAGCGGACGATCCAGTATTCACCTACTTGGTCGGCGATTACCGGATGCTCCACTTTCGCGGAGCATGACAATGAGGAACCGCCGGAAGGAGACCTCACCGCTCATTGAGCGCCGCGCGGACGCGGGCGACCACCGCAGGCGGCGTATTGGCAAGATCGGCGACCAGATTCTGCACCTGCTCGCCGGTCAGCGGATCGATGTCCAAGCCGATCTTTCGCGCTTCCGCCAAAAAGCCCGCGTCCTTCATCGTGGCGTCGAACGCCCGCCGCAAGGCTTCGACGCGATCCGTCGGCACGTCCGGCGGCAGAAAGAACGGGCGCCCGATATCGGTGCGCGAAAACAGCATGGCCAGCGCGCGCCGATCCTCGGGCGATTTGGCAAGGTCAATTATCAGCGGCACGCCGGGCAGGATGGCACTCCGCTGCAGCCCGAACTGGGCGATCACCTTGACCTTCTTTTCGGCGAGAAATTGGGACAGCTGCGCCTTAACGGCCTCCCATCCGAGCGCGGCCACGCCCTGCGTCTCGCCGCGCTCCATGGCCTCGTTCATCAGCGGTGTCGATCCATAGCCCGGCACGATCTTGAACTTGGTGCCGAGGACCGCGTTCGTGAGCTGCGGAAAGTCCATCATTGTCGAACCTGGCATGGTGGCGCCGACGACGAGCGGTTCGGTCAAGAGGTGGGAGAGGGTCTGCACCGGGGCCGTGTGCCAGACATACGCCACATAGGGTTCGCGCGTGGTGCTGCCGAGCCAAATGAGCCTGCCGGCATCGTAATGCGCGAAGCTCGGTTTCAACAGCGGCGCGGCCGGGATGCCGTTGAGCGGAACGCCGATCACGGTGCCGTCCTTCGGACCGAGCGCATAGAGCTCGTTGGTCATGACGATGCCGCCGGCGGTCGGCTGATTCTGCACGATGATCGACGGGTCGCCGGGAATATGCGCGGCCATGTGGCGCGCCACCGCCCGCGCGATCAGATCGTAGGTGCCGCCGGGAGCCGAGCCGACGATAAAACGGATCTCCTTGCCGCGGTAGAAGCTCGCGACGTCGTCGGCATGGGCGACCGGGAAGATAAAGAGCAGCGTCATTGCGAGGAGCGAACCGACGAAGCAATCCAGGAGCTTTACTACAACAGCTGGATTGCTTCGCTTCGCTCGCAATGACGAAATCCCGCACATTATTTCCACAACTGCTTCGTCGCGAGGTCCGCGCCCGCGCGCAGCGCCTTGAATTTCTCCCAGACAACGGTGGGATGCACCTCGGTGCGATACAGCGCCTGCGAGGAGAAGCCGCAATCCGCCGCGGCGATCACGTTCTCCCGGCCGACCAGCTTGGCGAAACGCATGATGCGCTCGGCGATCAATTCCGAATGTTCGACGATGTTGCTGGCGTGGGTGATCATGCCGGGCGCCAGCACCTTGCCGTCGGCGAGCTTAATGCGCTCGAACAGATGATACTCATGCTCGTGCCGCGGATTGGCGGCCTCGAAGCTGTAGGAACCGGCGTTGATCTTGAGCACATACTCGATGATGTCGGACAGCGCCGCCTCGTAGAGGCGCGGCCCTTCGTTGATGCCGTAACAGGTGTGGAAGCGCACCCGCTCGGGCAAAATGCCGGCGAGCGCCGTGTTGGTGGCCTCGACATAAATCTCGGCGCGGCGGCGCATCTGCGCGCGGTCGAGGCCGGGCTCGAAGAAGATGTCCGGCAGGAACGGATCGTCGATCTGTACCAGAACGCCGGCGTCGACGATGGCGCGATATTCCTTGCCAAGCTCGGCGGCGAGCGCATGGAAATAGTCTTCGTCGGATTTGTAATATTCGTTGATACCGACGCCGGACGCGGCGGTGGACGGCAGAAACACATGATGGCCGGCAACGCCCGCCGCCGCCGCCGCGCGCTTGACGTTCGCGATGTCGCGCTGCACGAATTTTTCACCGCGATATTTGATTGGGCCGACGCAGACTACCGGAGCCAGGCTGACGATGGCGCCGCCCATCATCGCCTGCTTGAAATACTCGGCGTAATACTCGGGAAACGCCGCCACTTCCTGAGCGAACAATTTCAGCTTCTGATCCGGCCGGCGCTCGAAGCCTTCGAGGCGTTCATGGATGTAGGTGAAGAAACCCGGCTTGGAGAACTCGCCGTCGGTGACGATGTCGATGCCGCACGCGGCCTGCCTGCGGACGACATCGTTGACCGATTGGGCCAGCAGCGTCTCGTACTTGCTCTCGTCATAGGGCTGATCGGAGAACTTCGCCTTCATCAGATCGAGCAGATCGTGCGGGCGCGGCAGGCTGCCAATATGCGTAGTTTGAATACGGTCGGTGTTTTGCTGGATGGTCATGGTTGAATCCGGTCAAATTCAATTGTCATTGCGAACCAACGGACCCGCACGAAGTCGCGCGGTCCGATGACAGGCTCCGCGAGGCAATCCAAAATCGAGGATTCCGAATCTGGATTGCTTCGTCGCCCTTCGGGCTCCGCAATGACGGAGCCGCGTACCGGCTGGCTCGCTCATGGATGCACAAGCGCCCCCGGCGTAGATACGGTCGTGCCGAGCGCCTCGAACAGCCGGCCCGGACAGTTGCGGCGGTCGGTGGCGCCAAGCAATGAACGCGCATGGAAGATTACGGCCTGATTGCTGGTCACCACCGGACGGCCCAATCTTTGTTCGATTTCGGCGATGACCGGAAACACTGAAATATTGGCGCAGCTCAACAGATAGGCGTCGGCCTCCGGCCGCGCCGCCTCGACGGCGCGGTCGCGCCAGAACAGCGGCGGGGTGGCGCAATATTCGTCGCTGCCCTTGAGCGCAAAGCCGCGGGCGTGAACGACCTCATACCCTGCTTTGGCGAGGAACGCGGCTTCTTCCGCGGTGACGTGCGCGCTGTAAGGCGTGAGCAGGACGATACGGCGAACTGACAATATATCGAACGCGTAGCGGATCGCGGTCGCCGTGGTCGTCGCTTGCGCCGCGCCGGCATGCTTGAGCGCGGCTAGAAGCTTGGTCTCGCCGGCAAGCCCCTCGCCTGTCGAATTGGCCGTGCAATGGAAGGCGACAACATCGCAGCGCGCGTCGATCAACGTCGCCGCCGCCTCGGCGACGCGCGGCATGAGTTCGTCGATGGTAACCCGGTGGGCGCCGGTCATGCGTAGCCGCGCGATGTGAGCGACGAAATCCGGCGGAAGGTGGCGCACCATCTCCTGCTCGACCATGCGATTGGAGGACGGAATGATCAAACCGATGCGCCGCATCATGCCTTTCTCTCGTGTTCGGTAAACTTTTCTCCGTCGGCCGCTCAAGCCTAACCTGTTCCCCGCAAAGCGCAATCGCTTACCCGGCCGCGCGCTATCCGGATTTGACAAGGTCGCGCCGAGTCCGGTCTATGACCGGCCCGAGTTACCAATGAGATACTCGTTTCGAGTGATTGCTCGATGACGGAGACGATCGACCTATTTACACCGTTCCGGCTCGGCTCGCTGACGCTGCCGAACCGCGTGGTGATGGCGCCGATGACGCGTAACCGCGCCGGAAGCGGCAATGTGCCGAACGCGCTCAACGCCACCTATTACGCGCAGCGCGCGAGTGCCGGCTTGATCGTGACCGAGGCGACGCAAATATCGCCGCAGGGTCTCGGCTATCCGGGTACGCCCGGCATTCACGCGGCGGAGCAGATCGCCGGCTGGAATCTCGTCACCGACGCCGTGCATGCGGCCGGCGGGCGGATTTCTCTGCAGCTCTGGCATGTCGGGCGCATCTCGCATCCGTCGCTGCAGCCGGGTGGCGCGCTGCCCGTGGCGCCATCGGCGATCGCGCCCGCCGGTCAGGCCTGGACGCTGGACGGCATGAAGCCATACGTGACGCCGCACGCGCTCACAGTCGAGGAAATCGCCAGTGTGGTCGATGACTACCGGCGTGGCGCCGCGCACGCGCGGCAAGCCGGCTTCGACGGCGTCGAATTGCACGGCGCCAACGGCTATCTGATCGACCAATTCCTGCGCGACAAAAGCAATCGCCGTACCGATCGCTACGGCGGCAGCGCGCTTAACCGCACGCGTTTTCTCATCGACGTCACCGAGGCGCTGCTCGGCGAATGGGACGCCGCGCGCGTCGGCGTGCGGCTCTCCCCAACCAATCCGTTCAACGACATGGGCGACAGCCATCCGGCTGCGACGTTCGCCGCGGCGGTCCAAGAACTCAATCGATTGAAACTCGGCTACCTTCACATCGTCGAGCCGGGCGACACCGATCCGGTTCCAGACAGCGAAACACCGGACCTCTCCTTCTTTCGCCGGCTTTGGCGCGGACCGCTGATCGCCAACAAGGGTTACGATCTCGCCCGTGCCAATACGGTGCTCCGCGACGGCAACGCCGATCTGGTGTCGTTCGCAACCCTTTATCTCGCCAATCCGGATTTGCCCGAGCGTTTGCGCCGCGGCGGTCCGTTCAATGCGGCCGAACGCAAGACATTCTACGGCGGCGGCGCGGCCGGCTACACCGATTACCCAACGCTCGGGAAATAGCGCCCGTGCCGCGGCGGCCCGGCCCTCGGTCGCATCGGCTGAGACCTCTGGACCGAACCCCGAATTGGAGTCAATACAGGCCAGACCAACGCGCCGCCTCCTTTGCCGGAGCGGCAGCCTGACACAGCAACGAGACGGCCATTGGGTAAAGTCCAGCACGATCCCGATAAAGAGCGCGTCTTTGTGCGCCCCATTACCGGCGCCTACAGTCTGACCGACGAACTCAAGCGGCTGCGCTCGATGCCGCGCGTCATCAAGGGCAAGGAAACAAAGCTTGACGGCGGGCCGCAGCATTTTTCCCGCCATTATGTCGAACCGGAGGATGGATTGTGCCAAACCCTGCACATCCATCTCGAGGAATACGCGCCCGGCGGTACCACGCAGAAGCACGGTCACGTCAATGAGGCGGCGTTCTACATCCTCGACGGCGCCGGATACGAGATCCACGACGGCGTGCGCTACGACTGGAGGGCCGGCGATATCGCCATCGTGCACAATAATTGCGTGCACCAGCACACCAACGCCAGCACGCGCGAGCCGGCGCGCGCTCTCGTGATCAAGACCAAGCCGATGTACCTGTTCATGAACATGCTGTTCCAGCACACGGTGATCAAGCGGCCGAAAACCCCGTCGCCGACCCAGGGCAATTTTGTGCCGCGAGACGACGAAGAGGATTTCAACCATCCTTCCGAGAAAGCTGGGGAAGAGGTCTAGACGATGGCCTGGGACGAAGCGAAAGTCTGGCTCGCCGGCGCGTCGAACAAGAAGCTTTATCAGGACCTGCTTGACGATGCGGCGACGCAGCCCGCTCGCATGGCGCGGCGCAAGAAGATCGTTCATCCCGAGGACATGCCCTGGGAGATGTCGCGCCAGGGACTGCTGAAGCATCTGCTCAACGAACAGATGAACACGCGCATGGAAACGGTGGATGCCTACATGCAGCTGATCCCGCCGGGCAGCCGCTCCGGCAAACACCGGCACCTTGCCGAGGAATGTCTTTATGTGGTCGAGGGCTACGGCTACGACCTGCACCAGGACTGCGATGTCGAGATCACCGACACCTATGCGTGGAGACCGCAGGACGAGGTCAAGCGCTTCGAGTGGGAAGCCGGCGACGTCATCTATTTGCCCCCCTGCACCATCCATCAGCACTTCAACGCCGATTCGCAACGGCCGGCGCGGCTGATCTCCTGCACCAACCGGATCTACAAGAATTCGGGGCTGAACGATCTCGTGCAGCTCGAAGACGCGCCCGAATACGATCCCGGTGTCGTGCTGACGGCCGACCTGGTGGGGAAATATCTGCACGTCGGGACGGAAAAGGTCGCGTGACAGCGCCGATTTCGGCGGCAGCGCAGGCCCGCCTGCCGGAGTCGCCTCCTCAGGACCCCGCCGAGCGGCGTTTTATTGCTCTCCTAGCGATGCGAAGGCCCCGTCGGCCACAGCTTTGCGGCCAGCGCGACGATATTATTGGGAGCGGTATAGGACCGCTTCAGCTCATCCTCGACCGCCGCGCCTGTCATTGGCGCGGGCTCGATGTGCATGCGTCGCGCGTCGGCCAGGAATTGCGGGTCCTGCATGGTGGCGTTGAAGGCGGTGCGCAGCGTCTTGACCAGGTAATCCGGGACGCCGGGCGGCAATAGCTGCGGGCGGCCGGCATCCTGATCGACGTCGAGTACCGTCAGGGCCGCTCTCTGCAACGGACTTTTGACTTCATCGATGAGCATCGGAACTTCCGGTAGCTCCTTCACGGGCTTCGGCCCGGTCTGCAGAATGAAGCGAATCTTTTTGTCCTTCAGCCATTCGGGATTCGCCGCCGCGTAGGTGTCGTAGGAAATGCCGCAGATACCTTCGACTTCGCCGCGCTCGACGGCAAGACGCATTCCGCTCGTCGTATAGCCCGCAATCACCTTGAATTTGGTGCCGAGCAGCGCGTTGAGCATCAACGGCAGCTTCGCGGAATTGCCGGTAAGGCCGGTGGTCGAAACACGAACCTCGCGTTTCGTTGCATCCTGAATTGTTTTGATCGAACTCGTGCTCCAGACCATGCAGGCATTGTACTGGGTATTGACGGAGCCGATCCATTCGAACCGAGTCGGATCGTACTTGGCGGCGCCGTCGCCGAGCAGCGGATCGGTCAACAGCGTGTTGTAGGTCGAGCCCATGACGGTGCCATCGCGCGGCGCCAAATTGTAGAGCCAGTTGGTCGCGACGAGACCGCTCGCGCCAGGCATGTTTTCGGCCACGATATGCGGATGGCCGGCGATGTGATCGCCAAGATGCCGGGCCAGCAGCCGCGAATAGGCGTCGTAGCCGCCGCCGACGCCGTCCGGGATGATGAATCTCAGATCCTTGCCGCGATAGAAGCTCGCGGCGGACTGCGCCCCCGCCCGCGGCGCGACGATGGTCAGGAACGAGACGGCAGCGAGCGCCGCCGGAACTCGCGCAGGCCGCGGCCTGCCATCGCGCTTTGCACACGATCCGTCCCCTGAAGACGCACGCGAATCTGCGTAGCACCAATTCGGCGACATCACCTCTCCACGGCTAATGTCGTAGAGTACAGATCGAAAGGCGGACTGACACGCTGACGGCCCGCATTGGATACCTTCATTTACTGAGCGGGCGCCGCATGCCGATCGAGCAGCAGCAGAGACGACAACGCCTTCTGCGGCCTGATCAGATCGGCAAGCGTATAACCATCAAGCACCGCGAGAAAGGCCGCGCCGGCGTCGTTCAGCGCACCGCGCAACACGCAGACTCGCTCGATGCGGCAATAGCCGCGCCGGTCCAGACAGCCGATAACATTGAGCTTGTCCTCGGTGTCGCGCACCACTTGACCGACATTGATATCGCGCGGCTCACGACTAAGTCGAATGCCGCCGCCCCGGCCGCGCACGGTATCAAGATAACCCTTCCGGCTGAGATCGTTCACGACCTTCATCAAATGCTGCTTTGAGATGTCGAAAGTCTCCGCAATATCGTTGATCGTTATGAGCTTACCCTCCGCGATCGCGGCCTGAATGAGGACGCGCAGGGCGTAATCAGCATGAAGTGTCAGCCGCATCTTGTTCTCCGTGAGGCCGCGTCTACGGGGGCGGATTTGGCATTCACTCGAGGCAACAAGCGAACCCATAAGGGCGACGCTCAAATCCAAAACTCCGCTCCTGCCGCCATTTGCCCGTGGTCCCTTGATTCCAGCATTCGCATGAGAATCTCAGGGCCCGGATCGGAATGGCAGAATGGGACTGCTAACGCCAGTAAGCGCCGGTCACAGGTCCGTTACGGGTTCGGGGATACGCGCAAGCTTAATGCAATGCTGTCTCCGGGGCCGCGCGGCAGTCGCAGCGCGAGACCGCCGGAACGCGGCATCAGACCAGGTTTATAGGCTGACGCAATCTGCTTCGTCGTAAGAAGAGCGGTCAGGTCTTGGCCGCGAACAGCTGGCACCAGCCGTTAGGGCTGATCACCCCCTGCACGAATCTGCACGCATTCGGGGGCTGGAAGTTGGCGCATACCGCGCAGCTTTGCTTGCCCTTCGGCTGGCCCTGATACTTCGCTGCGGCCTGCGAGAGCTTTTGCTGCGCGCCGGCGCGCGTGATCGCCGCGTCGGCGGCGGCGGCAAACGCGAGCGCGGTGCTGGTGAGCGCCATTCGCCGTGACACATTCCGTGAATCGTTCTTGCTGTTGCTCATCATCAACTCCCTTTGCCAAAGTAAGCGGCGTCGATTCCGTTCCCTGCCGCCATAACAACGCCCGAGCGGTTCGGGAATCGCTTCGCGCAGCTCGGAGTCCAGCCGATAAATGCGGCGACAAACCAGGTCATGCCCAGCGCAAACGCCACAGCGATCAAGGTCCAGCCCGCAAGCTCCTGCTGGTCCAGCCGGTAATAGGCGCATAGCCGCGTCGGTGCACCAAGATACAAGCCGCCAATGGCGCCAAGCTTGGGTATGAAATTGGCCCAGATGAACGCGCGCCCGAGCGGCGGCATCCGCCGCCAGCTCAAGCCCAACGGCATCCCGACCAGCAGCGGCAGACTGACGAATTTGGCCAAGTCGACCCACGGATCGGAGAGCGCCTGGTCGAGTGCCCGCGGCAACATCCAAAACGACGTGCCGAGCACGACCGCAACGATGCCGGGAATGCCGAGCCAATCGGCATCGGCGAACCAGCGCGGCTCGCGGTCGCGCGCGACCAAGACGACAAGAACGCCGATCATGATCAGGAGCGGCAGCTGCACCACCATGTGCAGCGCCATGTCGCTTTCCAAACCGCTGCGAACAGGCGGCAGCAAAAGAACGAGCCATAATCCGCACGCAGCGACAAGGAGACGGCGCGTGCTCATGGCGCGGCGGCCCGAAGGGCGGCGGCGGCAAGCTGCGCCGGCGCATCGGAATAGAGAATGCGGGCGAGGCGGCCCTGTGCGTCCACCACATAGACGGCGTCGTTGTGAATGAATCCGCCCAGGCCGTCGGGAACGACGACGCCGCCGAAACTGCGCAGCAATTCGGCACGCGCGCGCGCGTCGGCAGGCGCGGCAATGCGCCAGCGCGGCGGCTTGGCGCCGAAACGGTCTCCGTAAAGTCGCAGCGCCGCGCGGTCGTCGGTCGGATCGAAGCTGATGCTGAGGAGATCGATTGCAGCATGCGCCCGCGCTCCGGCCATGAATTGCCGCAGCCGCGCAAAGTCGTCGCCCAACGCGGTGCAGATCGTCGGGCAGCGCGTATAGATGAAGTCAACCAGCACCGGCCGGCCCTTGTAGTCGGCCAGCGTGAACGGCGTACCCTCTTGATCCACGAGCCCGGCGTCCGGCACGGATTGCGGAGCGCGCTCGATCGAGAATTGCCGCGCGCCCGCGCTGGTGACGACGTGGAAACCGTCAGTTTCGAAGGCGAGTGTACCAATCCCGATCAACAAGACGAAAGCGAGCAGAACCGGAAAGCCGCGGGTCATCCGCTTGGATCTTGCGCACTTGCCGCGGTGCGCATGCCGACAAAGAACCGCGCTATCAGGATCAGCACGCCGGCGATGGCGAAGGCGGCGCCGATTGATCCCATCCGGTCATACGGGAGCCATTGCGCAACGTGCACGGCGTAGCGGCGTGGCACGCTGACACTGCCGGCCAAGAGAAAAGCGATCACGAACACGACGCCGCCGGCGAGATACAGCCAGTATCCGAGCCAGGCAAAGCCATAGCGCGGCTGAGGGTTGGTGAGATAGGTCATGAAGCCGAGCACCATCGCCACCATGCCGAGCAGCAGATAGGTATGGAAATGGCCCGGCACCCATTGCGTGTTGTGCATGACGCTGTTGACGGCGATGGTGCCGTCAGCAATCGCCGGGATGACCCCGATCGCCCAGCCGGCCACGCCGAGGAAGACCAGGGCCGCGGCCGGATTCCAGCGCAAACCGGAACGGTAGACGACGGTCAGCGTTCCGAACGCGGTGACCAGCAGCACCGGCAGCCCGCTCAGCCAGGAAATCACCTGCCCGGCGATCAGCGTCCAGGTCGGCATGGCAAAGTCCATCAGCAGATGGTGGGTGTAGACGGTGAGCACGAACACGGTCGATAGAACCCAGGCCAGATAGAACGCCCAGTTGGTCTTCCATTTCCGATGCGTGTAGACCGGCAGGATCTCGTAAACCGCGATCACCGCCATATAGATCGTGACGTTGATGAAGGTGTGCCCGAAATAGTAGATCAGGTTCTTCGCCGCGAGCGCGTTGAAGGTGAAGCTCGGCACGTACAAATTGACCAGCGAGATAACGAGCACCGCTGCGCCCACCAGGATGCCGAGGATGTTGGCGATCAGCGCCATGGTCGAAGCGGTCACCGCCGGCGGGGGGCCATCCTTGTCAGTCAGCCCGAACGCCTGCTTCACGCCCAGCGCGGCACCGAGCCCGCCGTAGACGGAGAGGATGCCGCGGGCGATATCGAGATGCAGCAGCAGAAATCCGACGCCAATGAAAAGCAGGCCGACGAAATAGGCAGCCGCGGCATTGACCGACCATAGTCCCATGGAATGCGCCGGCAACGGGAACAGGAACGTCCAGGCTGCGCCGAACCCGCCGATGAAACCAGAACCGAGGATCAGTACGGCACCGATCAGGAAGAATACGAGATTGGCGAGGAAGACGGTGGTCGAAACCGGGACGTGACGACGCACGAAGTGCCACATCACCGCCGCGCTGCATAAGCCGGCAATGCCGACCATTCCGGCGCCATGCATAGTCAGGACGACGTAAAAGAAGTCAGGCGAGATGCTGATCCATTGCGCCTGGGCGAGCCGCATAGTCAGGCCCAGGAGCATCATCACCAGCAGGACGATTCCGGATACGCCGAGATAGGCGAGTACGGCGGCGCGCGGGCTGATCTCGGTGCGCCCCGCGGTAGCTGCCATTGTCATGGTGTCCTCCCTGATCGCTCACTGGGCCGGCGCTTGAAGGTATGCGGCCTTATTGGTCGGTCACTTTAATCTTCGCTTGCATCGCATGGTGGGCGACGCCGCAATATTCCAGGCACAGCACCTGATAGGTGCCGGCCTTTTTGAAAGTGTAGCGCAGCACATTGGTGTAGCCGGGCATCGCCTGAACCTCGGCAACGATGCGGAAATCGGGACCATAGAGCCCGAAGCCGTGGTTCACATCCTTGCTGGTGACCTGGAACTCGGCGGTCTGGCCGACCTTGAAGGTATTAGGCGTGATCGTCCACATCCACTGCTGGGCAACGACCTGAACCGGTTGCACCGCCGCCGCGGGCAAAGTCGGCAGGGTGTTGATGTAGGGCAATTCGCCGATGGTTTTGTAGTTGGTGCCGATCAGGACAATGAGGGCGATGCCGAATAGCCAGACCCGAAGACGGTAGGCTGCGTCGATGACCGGACCGTAATTGGCGATTGCCACGCTCGCCCCTGTCGCAACCCAGATGAACACCAAGGCGAGCGCCCCCATCAGGATGATCGAGACGCTCCACGTTATGTCCTGGATCATGACCACTCCCCGTGATATATGTATTTTTTTTACATGTTATTGCTGAAACCCGTGTCGGTCAATACGGATTGGGAAACGCGGGTGGGAAATACACGGCAAAAGAAGCTAATTCCGGCGGCGGGTCATCTCCGTCCAACGGGCCAAACACCCGGATTGCGCGACGTATCGGCCCCCTTCTCCCAAACGGCTCAGAAGCGACATTTTCCTTCCTCGGGCCGTCGCTCCGCCTTGGCTCCGGTCACAAGCGCATTGATCCGCGCCAGCGTCAGACCGCCCGGCGACCCATCCAAACCACGCGGATCAGCCGGATGCGGGGCACGAGTCCATCGGCCGGCGCGCGGCAGTTCACCGGTCTCGGACTGTTGTTTTATGCGCTTGCCGGACGCTAAGATGAGCATCAAGGGCGCCACGACGCTGACGATAGAGCGCCCGTCCGTGGAGTCCGCTTCCAGCCGCGGGGTGGATCAAAACAAACCCGAACGCATCGAGGGAGGAGCCATTTGTCCCGTCCAGCTGCGATGGCGCGCGACACGATCACCCTCGCTGGGATCGAAATCGAATTCTTCGAGGGCGGCGACGGAGCCCCGCTGCTCTTTCTGCATGGCGCTCAGGGGTTTTCGCCGGAGCACCCCTATGTCGGGCCATTGACGCGGCGCCGGCGCCTGATCGCGCCATCGCATCCCGGCTTCGGTGCGTCGGGACTGCCGCTGTGGCTCGATAGCATCGACGACATCGCCTATCTCTATCTCGAGTTTTTAGACCGCCGCCGGCTCGACCGGATCGATGTCGTCGGCTGCGCGCTCGGCGGCTGGCTGGCCGCCGAAATCGCGACCAAAGCGCCCGACCGAATCGGCAAGCTGGCGCTGGTCGGGCCGGTCGGCGTGAAGCTCGGTCCGCCCGACAAGCTCGACATTCCCGACATCTTTGCCATGTCGCAGGACAAGGTGGCGCGGCTGGTTTTTCACGACGCCGAGAAAGCCAAGCCTGATTTCGCCAAAATGAGCGACGAGCAATTGATGATCATGGCGCGCAATCGCGAGACCACGGCGCTGCTCGCCTGGGAGCCCTGGATGCACAATCCGAAGCTCCGCCATCGCCTGCATCGCGTGGCCGCGCCGACGCTCTTCATTCGCGGCGCGAGCGACGGATTGGTCAGCCAATCGTATGTCGAGGGCTATGCCAAGCTCATTGCCAATGCGCGGGTGACGACGATCGCCGCAGCCGGACACGCGCCGCAGAATGAGCAACCGGAAGACTTCGCCCGCGTCCTGCTCGCCTTTCTTGACGCGTGATTGAAGGAACAGCGCCATGAAGGCTTGGCATTTTAGCGAGACCGCCTACCCGTTTCTGCCGCCGGATTCCGAATACGAATCGATCCGCGTCAGCCTGCCGAACCGCAACTACGACCCGAAACAAGGCGCGGCGCTTTACGACCGTTTCATCGAGGAATGGCAGATCGCGGAGCAGGAAGGCGTCAATATCATGCTCAACGAGCATCACCAGACGGCGACCTGCGTCGATCCGGCAGCGCCGCTGCTGCTGGCGGCCTTGGCGCGCGTCACCAAGACCGCGCGTCTGTTGATCCTGGGCAATCCGATCGCCAACCGCCGGCAGCCGGTGCGCGTCGCCGAGGAAATGGCGCTCGTCGACATGCTGTCGCATGGGCGGCTTGAGGCGGGCTTCGTGCGCGGCGTGCCCTACGAGATTTCCGCCGGCAACAGCAACCCGGTGCGCACCAACGAGCGCTTCGCCGAGGCGCTTGACCTGATCATCAAGGCCTGGGTCAGCCATGACGGCCCGTTCAGCCATGAGGGACGGTTCTTTCATCACCGCCAAGTGAACATCTGGCCGCGGCCCTATCAGTCGCCCCATCCGCCGGTATGGATCTCAACCACGACGCCAAGCGGCGCCATGCGGGTCGGCGCGCAAGGCTTTGTCCAGGCGACCTTCCTCACCGGCTACGACGGCACCCGCCGGGTCTATGATGCTTATCGGCAGGGCTGGCGCGAGGCCGGGCGCGGGGCGGATGTGCCGATCGATCGCCTCGCCTACGCCGCCTTGGTTTACGTCGGGGACAACGCGGCGGAGGCCCGGGCCGGCGCCGAGAAAATCCTGTGGTACGTCCGCGCCAACAAGGTGCCGCAGCATTTCTCCTTTCCGCCCGGCTATGCGCCGCCGCAAGCCTTTGCCCGCATCATGCGCGGCGACGTCGGCGATCAGCACGCCAACTTTTCAGCGAAAGCGACGGTCGATGGCACCATCAATGCCGGCCTGATGATGGCCGGCACGCCCGATCAGGTCTATGCCCAGATCCGCAAAATGTACGATCACGTCGGCGGCTTCGGACACCTTCTGATCATGGGCCAGGCCGGCTTTCTCGATCACGACGAGACGGTACGCAGCATCCGCAATTTCGCGCGCCATGTTTATCCGCGGCTCAAGGCTGAAATGCCGGACAACGCCGTATCTGGATTTACTGCCGCGATCGCCGCTCAATAGAGGGCGCATACCGGCAGACCCGCGATGGATGAATGAGATTTTGGCGGCTGGGATTTATTGGATCTTCAGCCCCAGTGCGTTTATCAACTGACCCCATTTCCGGTAATCCGTTTCGATAATGCCGCGCATCTGCTTCGGAGTGTTGGGAGCGGCCTCGAGACCGGCGGCGGACAGGACCTTTTGCACGTCCCGCAGCGCCAATATCTTGACGATCTCGGCATTGAGCGTGGCGACGCGCGTGTCCGGCGTTCCACGCGGCGCGAACGTCGCGAGCCAAGACATGGCGCTGAAATTGGGAACGCCGGCCTCACGCAGCGTTGGAATATTTGGCATCGACCGCGCGCGCACAGGTTCGGCCACGCCCAACGCGACAAGCTGACCGTTTTTGACCATCGGCAGGACCGCAGCAGTATCCGTAAATCCCAACGGCACCACGCCGGCGGCAATCGCGACCGCCGCCGGTGCTCCGCCGCGATAGGGAACGGGCTGCATCGTGATCCCGAGCGCGCGCTGGAGCAACTCGCCCGCGAGATAGGAGGACGAACCAAGTGCCGCGGTAGCGTAGCTCAAGGGCCTCGATTTCGCGGCCGCGACAAGGTCGGGAATCGATTTGATCCCCGCCTTGGCATTCGCCGTCAGGATGAGGGGGCTGCTCACCACTCTGCCGATCGGCACCAAGTCGGTGAGCGGATCGTAATTGATCCGTGACAGATGAACGTTGATGGTGACCGGACTGTCCGAGAGGATGATGAGGGTGTAACCGTCGGGCTCGCTTCGCATCAGTTCATCGATACCGATAGCAGCATTTCCGCCCGGCTTGTTTCAACAACGACGCTTTGTCCGACGCTGTTCTGCAGGTGTTTTGCGATAACGCGCGCGGTCAGATCGATGCTGCCGCCCGCCGCATAGGGGACGATAATGCGGATCGTCCTGTTCGGGAATGTCTCCGCATTGGCCGGCAGGGCGACGGCGACAAACGTCAGCAAAGCGATCGCCCACCGGGCCAGATGAAGAACGTTCATCGTGGAATAGCCCCTCGCCGGGAAACAATGATGGCGCGATTGCATCGGTGGTGCAATGGCGCAGAGGCGCCCGACGCCGGCTTGTCGTTTCGATCGGTGAATGTGATGACGCCGCGCTAAGTACGAACGGCCTGCTTATCTCTCTGCACCGCCACTACGGCGACGACCGCCCCGGCGAGGGCACAGCCGGAACAGGCGACAAAAGCGGCGGCGTAGCTCAGAGTCGAAGCGATCGCGCCGAATGCGAGCGGCGCGATGAGCATGCTCGCAATGAGAAACATATTCGCGCCCGCGGTCATCGCCCCGATCTCGGCAGGCGGCGACCGTCGAGCGACCTCGCCCAGTACGACGGGGATAAAACCCGCCGCCGTCAAACCAAAAAAAGCGGCGACGGCAATGATGCCGCCGAGCGGCCAACGGGATGTAAAGGCGGCGGTCAAGGCGGCCGCGATGGCCAACAGGAAACCGATGATGCCCATCACGGTATGCGGCCTAAACACGCGATCCGCCGCCACGGCCCAAAGAATTTGGCCGAGGATGCCACCTGCCTGGGATACCCCAAAAGCCAATCCCGCGATCGCGAGACTGAAGCCGACGCTGTGAACCAGATAAACGGTGAAAAAGGAGCGAAGACATTGCTGCAGAGCGACAACCGTCATCGCGGAGATAATGAAGCTCGGCATCCCCTCCAGCGCCAGGAAGCGTCTGATGGGCTCCATCGGACGAAATGCCTTGGGATTGGGTCTTTGCGGTCCGTTCAGCCAGCGAACCGTGGGAAGAAGGCCGACAATCGCGATCAGGCTTACAAGGACAAGGCAAATGGTTGTCCCGCGCCATCCCGCGTATAGAACCGACATCGGAATGACGACGCCGGCAAGAACGCCGCCGAGCGGGACGCCGGTCTGCTTGATCGCCATGATAAGACCCGCCGTGTTCGGCGTCGTGCGCGGCCCTAATATTTGCGAGGTCGCCGGATTCATACCGCCGTTCGCGGCCCCGATCGCCAACGGGGCGATCGCGACAAGTGTTAGATTCATCGGCAGGAAAAGGCTCAATCCGAGGCCACTCAGTCCGACACAGATAAGACTCAAGCCCATGCCGCCGACGCGCCTCAAAATATTCGGGACCTGAAAACTGAAAAGGAACGCTGCGAGGTAAAGGATCGGACCGTAAAACGTGATGAGGTTGACGTTCCACCCCGTGTTCGCAGCGATGGCCGGCGCCAGCACCGGAACGCTCGCCCCAAGAAGGGCAATTATCGCCTGAACGATCAAGCTCACGCCGACCGCCGACGGCACTTCCAGCCTTCCGCCGATTTTAAGTTCGAGGAAGCTCATGATGACCCTGCATTGCCGCCCCGCGATTCCCTTTATGGTTGTACGCTCCGTAATTGAAACGCGCAAACGCTTGACACAATCTTAAGTTGATGGTAGAGAAAATCATCGCCCTGTGCGGGAGTTTAGATGCCGACCAGATCGCTCGCTCCGCGATGTCGTTTCAGCCCGGTCATCCGTGCACGGCCCGATTCTCTTTAAGGCTGCCGCGGGCATTTGTACTGGGCATTTGCTTCGGGACCGAGCGAAAGCACCACGGGTGAGGCCGATCTGGCCTAGGCGGGCGCGTCAAGGCGGGCCACGCGTCCTGACATCCGGCGACCTGATCGCGCTCGCCGTAGCGACATGACCATCGCCAGGACTTGGAGAAGCACCGTGCTGAAGGTTCGTTCGATTCGGGACGACGTCCCGCCCCTGCAATGTCACGAGTGGCCGCCCGCCTATCCGTTCGCAAATTTCGCGCCCGAGCTGAATACGTTCCTTCGCTTGGCGGCCTCCGAGCAGCGCGCGCAACTGGTCGCGCAACGCGCCCATCCGGCATGGCATGGCGCCTTCATCAACAACGCACTCGGCGCGATCTATGGCTATGTCTACGGCTATCGGGACAGCCCCCTATACCTGAGGGACGATGACGATCTTGAGTCGCAACTGCAGCACTGCAAGTTTGAACTGGAGCGGGAACTCGTGGAGCATTTCTTGTGTCCGGCGCCCGCGCCGGCCGGTCTCGATTTCAAGGAGAGTTGCGATTATTTGCGGACCTTCGTCCTGGAGAATGCGGGCGTCACGCATCCGCTGTTCGACCTCCTCCGCGATCGTGCTTCAGCTCCGGCCTTTCGGGAGTTTCTGCGCCTGGAAGTGCTTCGCAACGAAGTGGTCGATGACGAAGTGGCCTTCATGGTGGTCGGATTGCAAGGACCGATGAAGCAGGTGGCGACGTCAAACCTGTGGGACGAATGCGGCAACGGTCGGCTCGACCGTTTTCACACGTATTGGCTCCGGCAGCTTGTCGATACCACGACGGATTGGGATGGCATCAGGAAATACCGAAAGACGTCGGCGCCCTGGTTTTCGCGGATCACATCCAATTCGTTCAATCGGCTTCTGACGCGTCCAGGCTACAAATATCAGGCGTATGGGCATTTTTTGGTCACCGAGGGATGGGTTTTTCCTCATTTCGAGCGCGTCGTCGCGGGTCTCAAGCGCCTCGGAATGGACGATCCCGGCATCGCCGTTTACTTCACGGCTCACATCAACATTGATCCGCATCATACCGACGAGCTTCTGGCTGGAATTCAAAACCAGCAGCCCCCGCTCGGCGCCAATGAAATCGCCTACGTTATCCGCGGCGCACACACAGCCGCAACCGCGGGCGTCAAAATGTTCGATCGAATCCAGCAACATTTGCTGGACTGCCTGGATGGTTAGATCGCGCGCCGCGCCTCACGAAGGAGATTCGGGATGCGATTTGTCTCACCCCTTGACGCCCTGCTTGGCGACATTTTCGTCGGCATCACCGGCATCGGGCCGAACCTGACCGTCCAACTGAAGATCGAAGGCTTCAATATGGCCGGCTCCATTAAATTGAAGCCGGCGATCCAGATGGTCGAAGACCTCGAATACCAGGGGCGGCTGACGCCGGGCAAGCGCATCATAGAATCGTCATCCGGCAATCTGGGCGTCGCCCTCAGCCTTGTTGGCCTTGTCAAAGGCTATCCGTTCACTTGCATTAGCGACCCTAACATCTCGCCGCAGAATCGCAGGCTCATCGAAGCCTACGGTGGACGCATCATTGTTGTCACGCGGACCGATGCAAACGGCGGCTATCTGAATACGCGCATTGCCCTGATCCAGGACATGCTTGCGACCGATTCCGATCTCATTTGGGTCAATCAATACGCCAATCCCGCGAATAAGGCGGCGCATATCCGCTGGACCGCTCCTGAAATCCTGCGCGCATTTCCGAACGTCGATCTTCTTTTTATCGGTGCCGGGACCACCGGCACTCTGATGGGCTGCGCCCAGCACGTGCGGCGGGCGGCGCCATGGGTGAAGATCATCGCGGTCGACAGCGAGGGTTCGGTCACCTTCGGCTTCCCTCCGGGCAAAAGATACATACCCGGGCTCGGTACCAGTCGGGTGCCCGAAATCGCCGACGCCAGCCTGGTCGACGACATCATCATGGTGCCGGAAGCCGAAACCGTGGATTTATGCCGCTGGCTCGTGCGCGACCAAGGGTGGCTGGTCGGCGGATCAACTGGCACGGTGCTCGCTGGAATTCGCCGCTGGGCAGGCCGCATTCAAGCCGGCAACACCGTGGTCGCAATTTCTCCGGACTTCGGCGAGCGCTACCTCGATCTCATCTACAGCGACGAATGGGTCGACGCCCATTTTAAGCAATGCGGTGGTGCCAGCCGTGGCGCGGCGGTGGTAACTGCCTGAACGACGGGGCCTGACAATGTCGAAGCGCACCCCCGATTTCTCCGTCATTACGGGCCAGGTCATCGGCGAGATCATCCGCGAAGATGTTCCGCGCATCGTGGATTTGATTACCGGCACTTACCGGGCTCATGCCGCCCACCAGACGGTGAACCCGCCAAGCCAGTTCCTCCGCTTTCCAAAGCGTCCTAATGCGCGGATCATTTCGCTGCCGGCCTATGTCGGCGGCGACGGGCGGCCCGTCAGTGGCGTCAAGTGGATCGCCAGTTATCCGGATAACGTCAAGCTTGGCATTCCGCGCGCGTCTGCCGTGCTTTTGCTGAACGACCCCGAGACCGGCTACCCGGTCGCCTGTCTGGAGGGCTCGCTTATTAGCGCCGCGCGAACGGCCGCCTCGGCCGTGCTCGCGGCCGATTGGCTCTGTGGTCATGCCCTGCGCGTGGACCGCATCGGGTTTGTCGGCACGGGCTTCATTGCTCGAAGCATTCTGGACTTTCTGGTCGGAATGCGGTGGAGGGCCGGACAGATTTTCGTTTGCGACCTGCAGCCCGGCTATGCGCAAACCTTCGCCGCGTACGTCGAGAGCAAAGGATGGCCCGCACCCGAGATCGTGCCTTCAGCATCCAGGGTGATGAAGGCTTGCGAGTTGACGATCTTCGCCACGACGGCCGCGCGGCCTCACGTAACGGGCGTGAACCTTCTCAAGCGTCATCCGCGCGTCCTCCATATTTCGCTGAGGGATCTGGCGCCGGAGATCATCCTTGCGGCCGACAACATCGTAGATGACGTCGAACACTGCCTGACGGCCGACACGTCGCCCCATCTCGCCGAACAGCTGATCGGTAATCGCAGCTTCGTGACCGGCACCATCGCGGACGTGGTCGACGGCCGGGTGCGACTCGACCCTGATCGTCCGGTGATTTTCTCGCCTTTTGGAATGGGAATCCTGGACATCGCGCTTGGTCGATACGTGCATGAACGCGCCCTCGCCACCAAACAAGAGCAGCGAATAAGCGGCTTTTTCCCCCTTATGAACGGCGACGGCGTACTGCGACAATCCCGCCTTGGACCGGGGAGACCGTAAAATGCGGAACATGACGCGGTGGGATACTCCATATGGACTGCGGCGCATCCCGACATTTGCCAGAAACGTCGTCACCACAACACAGCCGCTGGCGGCACAGGCGGGGTTGCACATGTTGCGCCAGGGCGGAAACGCCGTCGATGCCATCATTGCAACTGCGGCCACCCTGACGATCGTCGAACCGGTCAGCTGCGGGCTCGGCAGCGACGGTTTCGCGATGGTGTGGGACGGCGGTCAAGTCCATGGGCTCAATGCCAGCGGCCGAAGTCCCGGCGCCACCAGCATTGAAAAATTTCGCGGCCTCAACGCGGTGCCCGAATGGGGATGGGACAGCATTACCGTGCCGGGAGTGGTGTCCGGCTGGATGGCGCTGTCCAGGAAGTTTGGGCGATTACCCTTCGCAAAGTTATTCGAGCCGGCCATCGATTATGCGAAGCACGGCTATCTGGTCACTCCCACGATCGCGCGGATGTGGCGCGGTCTCAAATCCATTTACGCCGATTATCCCGATACATTGAATTTGTATTTTCCTGACGGCACATCCCCAGAGCCAGGCACGCTCGTTAAATTTCCTCATAATGCTCGAACGCTTGAGATTATCGCCAAGAGCGACGGCGAGGACTTTTATCATGGAGATATCGCCGGCCAGATCGCACGATACGCGACCGACGCAGGCGGATTACTGAGCCGCGACGATCTTGAGACCCATTCCGCCGATTGGGTCGAGCCGCTGAAGGTCAAGTATCGGGACGTTGAGCTCTATGAACTGCCGCCCAACGGTCAGGGACTGGCTGCCTTGATCGCGCTCGGAATCCTTGACCACTTCGATTTGTCGTTGTTTCCACTGGGGTCTGTCGACTCGATGCACCTCCAAATCGAGGCCACGAGACTCGGGTTCGCCGATGTCTACAGACACGTTTCCGACCCGGCCGCCATGCGCATGGACCCGCTCGTGTTCCTTGATCCGCACTATCTGAAAAAGCGCGCGGGCGAAATCGACCTTTCTCAGGCGCGCATACCCTCTACCGGGTATCCGGTCGACGGCGGAACAACTTACCTCGCGGCTGCCGACGCGAACGGCATGATGGTTTCGTATATCCAGTCCAGCGGCCGCGGCTTCGGCTCGGGTATGGCGGTCCCAAATACCGGCATCGCCTTGCAATGCCGCGGCCGTTGCTTCTCGCTCGATCCTTCGCATTCGAATCTTCTCGGACCGCGTAAGCGCCCGTTTCATACCAACATCCCGGCGATCGTGCTTCGCGACGGACAGCCTTTTGCCTGCTTCGGACTCATGGGCTGGAACATGCAGCCTCAGGGCCACGTGCAGTTTCTGACGCGACTGATCGATTACAGCGAAAATCCGCAAGCCACCCTCGAAGGCCGGCGTTGGCGAATTGCGATGGATGAACCGGCCATCCTTCTGGAGGAAGGAACGCCGTCGGAAGTCGCTTCAGGGCTCGCGAGCCGCGGCCACAAGATCATTCACGTAGAGCCGACCTTCGGTGCGGCCAGCACGCCATTCGGCAATCAGTTATCGTTCGGCGCCGCCCAGATGATTTATGTTCTCGATCACGGCTATATCGCCGCATCCGATCCGCGACGCGACGGACAGTCGGTCGGATTCTAATTTGACCCGACGTTCGACTTAATTGATAAGCCGAAGGCAGAAATAGCATGGTGTATCCCGGATCGAGAATCGGCCGGGTCCTTGCACCCTACGAAAGCCCAGCACGACTACGGACCCAGCTTGTCGGCGAAATCCTCAAGGCCGCTGGCGGCGATATCGACCGGTTCGCGTGGCCCGGCTTCGCCGCGGCCGGGACCGTGCTCGTTGGGACGCGCGATGTGACCGGTGCGCAAACCAAGTTTTGCGGCCGCCATCAGGTAGCTTGTATGCGCGGCGACCATCATGCATTCGGTCGGCGATAGATCGAACGCCTCGGCGGCTGCGAGATAGACGCGCGGCTTCGGCTTGTAGTCGCCGGCGATCTCGGCGCCCAGGATCGCATCCCACGGAAAATCGTTGCGGCGCGCAAGATCGATCATCAGCGAAATATTGCCGTTCGAAACAGGCGCGAGCCAGAAGCGGCGCTTCAGCCGCACCAAACCGCGCGGCACATCCGGCCAAGCGTCGAGACGATGCCAAGCGAAATTCAGATTGTGACGGTCGGATTCGGTTAAGCCCTCGACGTGGAAGCGCGGCAGGACGATTTCGAGATTGCGCCGGTGCAGCACATCGAGTTTGCGGAACGCGGTTTGGCCCGAGCGCACTTCGTCCATGGCGCCCTGATATTCGCCGCGCCAGGCGTCCGCGAAAGCGAGCCAGTCCAGTGCAAAGCCCTTGGGCTCAAGCAGCGCCTTGGCCTCGCGCGCGATCGATGTGCGCCAGTCCACCAGCGTGCCGAACACGTCGAAGAACAATGCTTTGATCGCAACAGCCATTGGACATCTCCCTCAGAAACGATAGACAGGGCCCCTCCCCTCCTCGCAAGGGGTAGAAGCCTCCGGCGTGCAAGCGGAATGTAAGCCTTCAGCCTTTACCGCCATCCCCAAAAACAGCGGAGACCCCGATGCCCGACGTCCTTGCGGACACGCTGCACGAACTGATCGTCGCCACCCGCATTCTCGCCAACGAGAAAATTCTCGATGCATTCGGCCACGTCAGCGTGCGCCATCCGCACGACCCGCAGCGCTATTTCATTCCCCGCCATCGGGCGCCGGAACTGGCGGAAATATCCGATCTCGTCGAACTTACGCTGGATTCCGAGCCGGTGCAGCCGACCCAATTCCGGCTCTACAGCGAGAAGGTGATCCACGGCGCAATCTATAAGGCGCGGCCCGACGTCGTTGCAGTCTGTCATCATCACGCCCACACCGTGCTGCCGTTCGCCATATCGGGGCAGCAGATCGTGCCGGTGTTTCATCTCGGCGCCGTGATCGGCCATGTGCCGTTCTGGGATCAGCGCGACGAGTTCGGCGACACCAACATGCTGGTGGTTAAACCGGAAGAAGGCGCCTCGCTCGCCCGCGCTCTCGGCCCCCACTGGATGGTGCTGATGCGCCGCCACGGCGCCACCGTGGCCGGGACCGGCATCCGCGAACTGGTGTTCCGCTGCGTGTTCGGCTCCGACAATTGCAAGCTGTTGGCCCAAGCCATGGCGCTCGGCCATGTCGACTCGCTCTCGCCGGGCGAAGCCAAGCTGACGTCCGCGCATCAGCAGCGGCCGCCCTCGACCAATCGCGCGTGGGACTATTGGGTGCGGCAGGTCGAAAAGGCCGGACTGATGCCGGCTAAGCCCGGCGCCAAATCAAGTGCCAAATCAGGAGCGAGGTCAGCGAACAAAAAAAGCGCCGCGCCGGCCAAGCGCACAGCCGCAAAGTCCGTTAAGAAGATTGGCGCCAAGGCCAAGAGCAAGAAACGCCGCTAGATTGAGACAAAGAGGATATCATGCCAAAGAGTATGCAATCGCCGCGCCTGCCCGAACTGTCCGAGCAAACGCTCACGCCCGAGCAGCGGGCGCTCGCCGGCTCGATCAAGTCCGGTCCGCGCGGCCAGTTCAAGATGGCGGGCCCCTTCGCCATCTATCTGCACTCGCCGGCGTTCGGCGAACTCGCGCAAAAGCTTGGCGGGCATCTACGCTTTCACACCGGTATTCCGCCGCGGCTGATGGAATTCGCGATTCTGGTCACCGCCTCGCAATGGAAGGCGCAGTACGAGTGGGCGATGCACGCGCCCATGGCGGAGAAACAAGGCGTTAAGCCGCAAACCATGCGCGATCTGCAGGCCGGCCGAGCGCCAAAAACGGCGCCGCGCGACGAGATGGTCATCTATGCGTTCGCGAAGGAGCTTTATGCCAAGCGGCGGGTCAGCAAAGCCACCTTCAACCGCGCGTACAAACTGCTTGGCGAAGCCGGCACTGTCGAATTGGTCGGACTGCTGGGCTACTACGCGATGGTTTCGATGACGCTGAACACGTTCATGGCGCCGCTGCCGGAAGACATCAAGGCGCCATTCAAGGAACCGGGGAAGTAAGGGTCGGATGGGTCGAGGACCGCGAGACCCATCATGCAGCGCCGGGATTCCAAAGATGATGGGTTTCGCTCGCGCTCAACCCCATCCTACGAAACTACGCCACGCGACCGGCCGGCCTGCCGCCTGACTTCATCGCTTCACTGGGCGAGGCCGCGCGTGGCCGGTTCATGCGTTGCCGTAACAATTCGAGGAAGCGCTCCTTTGGCATCGGTGGAGCGATCAGAGCGCCCTGCCCGAAGTCGCAGCCCATCACCATCAGGGCCTGTAAGTCCGCCTGCGCGTCGATGCCCTCGGCCACTGCGGCGCTGCCGAAACGGTGCGCCAGGTCGATCGCGGTCTGACAGATTGCGGCGTTAGCGGCATCGGTCGCGCAACCCACGACGAACGAGCGATCGACCTTAAGCTCCGCGAAGGGAAATTCACGCAGGCTCGAAAATGACGAATAACCGGCGCCGAAATCGTCGATGGCGATTTTGATTCCGCTCGCCTGCAACTGCTTGGCGGTTTTCTGCGCCAGCGCCAAATCGCGGACGATTTGATCCTCGGTCACTTCAACGATGAGTCCCGGCCAACGGTCGGATTTCGGACGATATTGGGCGATCATCGCCGGAATCGGAAGCTTCGGCAGCACGCCCACTGGAATATTCACCGCGAGATGAAGATTGAATCCCGCCTCTTCGAACATTGACCAATCGCACAACGTCGCCATGAGCGCATGCTGGGCGAGATCGGCGACGCCCTGTGTGTCGACGTCCGGCAGAAAACTTCCCGGCGGCAGGATTCCGAGTTGCGGATGACGGATGCGCGCGAGCGCCTCGGCACCGGCGAGGCATTTGCGCTTGAGATCGATCTTGGGCTGATACCAGATTTCGAACCAATGATTGCGCAACGCTTCGGCGATCGCGATGCGCGGCTTGGTTTCGCCGTTTGCCGGATCGGCCGGGGGCCGGCGTTCGCTGTCGGCCGCATCTTTGATCGGTTCCGATCGGCCCTGAATGTCGTTAGGATCGGTGTGGTTCATGCTCGTTCGACCGCGCCTCTCACAGGCGGTATACGGCATGCACTCTTAATCAATGGTAAGGTACGGTTTTAATAAAATCGGCCGGCGAAGCCGCCGAGACTCCGCCGGCCGGCAAAGTTGCCGTGCGACCGGCGGTCGGCTATTTCATCTGCTTCATCTGCATTTGCATTCCGCCGCTTGCGGCGGCACCTGGAGCCGGTGCGCCGATGGCGGCGATCGGGAATTCAACCTGCGCGGTGCCGCCGTTATCGACCTTCATCACCGCCTCGACGGGTTTGCCCTGCTGCAGCGGCGCCTTAAGGTCGACCAGCATCAGGTGGTAGCCGCCCGGCTTGAACGTGATGGTCTCACCAGGCTTGACCTCCAAGCCGCCTGGCACTTCCCGCATCTTCATCACGCCGTTATCCATCGACATCCGATGAATCTGACATTTGGCGGATTCCTCGCTCGAAACGCAGCTCAATCGCTCCGGCTTTGTTCCGGTATTGGTCACCGTCATATAGGCCGCGCCGGAATCGGCGCCCTCCGGGGTCGCCCGAGCCCAGGGTTGGGTGATCTGAAGAGAACCGACGTGATAGTCAGCGGCCGCAGCCTGGCCAGACGGAAGAGCCGCGAAGGCGAAAGCGGCAAGCACGACGACGTACGAAATCCGCGAATCCGAAAGAGACATTGTTTCACTCCATAAGATCCCGCCCCGTAAGCCCCTCTGGGAGGCAAAACGGCTGGCTGCCGCCCTGGGCGGACGACCAGGGTAAAGCAATGGCAAACGCCGCGTCGGGCACCTTACTGCCGCCAATCGTGCAAGATCGCCTGCAGGGCGACCGCATAGGCTACCGTCAGGACGACTATTGCACGTATTGGCGGCCGAACGGTCATTGCCGAATATCAATCTAAAGGCCCGTCGGGTCCGGTTGGAATGGCAAGCCGGCCGCGGAGCGCATAGCTTTGGTGTAAATTCTCTCCTTAGCGATTGCCGTGGAAAGGCATATCTTCGACTCCATGCGTGAAGGCGGCTCCAAATTGGCGCATGACCGGCTGGACGCGGCAGACCTTCGGCCCTCAGCGCAGATTTTACCGTTCCGGCCGCGCGAGGGCTTGACCGACCACCCGGCGGCAAAGCTGGCACCCGCGGACGATCCAGAAAGCGAGTTTCCCGATGATCTGACGCCGTACGAACAGGACCGGCCGGATGAAGACGAGCACATCAACTACCCGCAGCGCATGCTGATGAACATGATCGCGGTTGTGGTGGTCGCGATTCTGATCGGGCTCGGCGTCTGGCTTGCCGATAGCATTACCGCCATGGAGCGCAATCAAGACTGCCTGCTGCAAGGCAGACAGAATTGCGCACCACTCGAAATTGCGGCGCCCCTGCCGAGGTAGCGCAGCATCGGCCGTAGCCGTCCAATGTTGAACTCGGCGGCATCCTTCGCTATAGGGGGGCGCTGTCGATCTGAGGGGCCCGTTTCGACCGGGTTTGTTCGCGCCGGACGCTCCGGATGCGCAATCATGCTGTGGCTGAGTGAGCACGCCCGATGTCCACCACATACGATAAAGTGGCTGATATAATTGCGGAAACGTGCGATATCCCGCGCGACAATATCAAGCCCGAGAGCCACGCGACCAACGACCTTGAGATTGACAGCCTGGACTTCCTCGACATTGCCTTTGCCATCGATAAGGCATTCGGCATCAAGCTGCCGCTCGAGCAGTGGACGCAGGAGGTCAACGATGGGACGGCTTCGACCGACAAATACTTCGTGCTGAAGAACCTGAGCGCGCGGATCGACGAATTGATCGCGGCCAAGGGCGCCTGAGGCGCCCGGGCATGCGTCCCGAATATTTTCAGATGATCGATCGCATCGTCGACTTCGACGTCGATGGGCGCCGCCTTCGTTCGGCATCGACCGTGCCGAAGGAAAGCACGATTTTCGAAGGCCATTTTCCCAATTATCCACTGATGCCTGGCGTACTGCTGACCGAATGTATGGCGCAAACGGCAGGCTGGCTCGTTTGCATGCTCGGACGCTTTACCGCCATGCCCTTTCTCGCCGGCGTCAAGGAAGCCAAGTTCCGCACGCTGGTGTTTCCCGGGGACTCACTCGAATTCGAGGGCCACGTCGTACACGAAGGCTCTGGCTACACGGTGGCCGAGTGCGCCGGCAGGCGCGATGGCGCAAAGGTGTGCGACGCGGAACTCACCTTCCGCATCCTGCCCTATCCCAGCCCGCAGTTTCGCGAGTCGTTTCTCGCTTGGGGTGAGCGGCTCAATCTTCCGGTCAGGGAGTTCGTTAAGTGAGCGATCGGCGCGAGGTGTGGATCACCGGCGTCGGACTTCTGACCTGCCTCGGCGAAGGCCTCGGAGCGGCGTGGAATTTCTTCGAGCGCGGCGGCCCGCCACCCTATGACGACAAGAGCTTTGCACCCTACATCGTCCACGCGCTCGGGCCGATCGACCTTGACAGGCAAATCCCAAAAAAGGGCGATCAGCGGCAAATGGAAATGTGGCAGCGGATCGGCGTCTATGCCGCCGGACTGGCACTCACCGATGCCGACCTCGCCGGCAAGCCCGATCTGCTCGATCATACCGATATGATCGTCGCCGCGATCGGCGGCGAGCGTGACATTCCCGCGGACACGGCGATTTTGGCCGGCATACGCAAAGCGGATAGGCCCGCCGCGTTTCTCAACGAGCGGCTGATGAACGATCTGCGCCCGACCTTGTTCTTGGCGCAACTGCCCAACCTGCTCGCCGGCAACATTTCGATCGTGCACGGCGTTGTCGGGTCGTCGCGCACATTTCTCGGCGAGGAATCGGCGGGCGTCGATGCAGTGCGCATCGCGCAGGCGCGCGTTGCCGCCGGGCAAAGCGAGGTGACCCTCGTTGGCGCGGCCTGCCACGGCGCACGATGGGACCACCTGTTGAATTTCGAGCTCGGCGGCGCGCTCCTGAAGGACAGATTCGCGCCGGTTTGGGATCGCGGTCCCCAGGGCGGAATCGCGCTGGCCAGTCTCGGCGCATTCCTGGTGCTCGAAAGCCCCGAACACGCCAAGGCCCGCGGCGTTCGCCCACGAGCGCGGCTTTCAACCGTGTGCTCCGACCATAACGCCCGGCAGGAGGGCGACATCGAGGCAACATTGAGCCGCCAATGGGACGCGATGGCGCCGCACGTGCACCGCGAGCGCGCCGTCGTGCTGTCCGGCGCCACTGGCTTTGAGCCGGCGACCTCGGCCGAGCGGCACGCCCTTCACAAGTTTGGTCTTCCCGTGCGCAATACCGGCACGTATATCGGTCATGGAATTGAAGCACAGTTTGCCGCCAATCTGGCGATCGGCTGCGCGGTACTCGATCACGGCAAGTTATTTGCAGCGGCCGGAAGCGAAGAGGACGGCGAAACTCCGCCCTTGCTTTCTCAGGTCGTCGTGACCAGCGTTGGATTGTGGCGCGGCGAAGGACTGGCGCTGCTCGAGCGAGTCGAATGAAGGATACGTCATGGCGGCGCCAGATGCGGACACCATGAAGGCTACGAAGCGCGACAAGGCGGGCCGGCCCATCGTCGCGGTCACCGGCATCGGCATCGTCACTTCCCTTGGCGTCGGCAAGTCCGACAATTGGGCAAAATTGGCCGCGGGCATATCCGGCGTCCGCCGCATTTCCCGCTTTGCCGTCGACGGGCTGCGAACGACCATTGCCGGCACCGTCGACGATGTTTACCGGGACTATATGTCCCCGGCCGAGCTGTCGGAACGTATTGCGCGCCTCGCCGGCGAGGAAGCAATCGCCCAATCCGGAATAGGAGAGAAGGGCCATTTCCCCGGACCTCTTTGTCTCGCGCCACCGCCGCTCGAAGTCGAGTGGCCCGCGCGGCTCAAAATGATCGAAATGGCGGCGGCCAACGGCGACTCCGGCTATCCTGACCTGTTACGCGTCGCCCGCGAATACGGCACGAGGTTCGGTGCCTTCCGGTTCGACGTGGTTGGCGAGCGCTTGGCCGAATATTTCGGTACTGACGGCTCGCCGATCTCGCTCAACACAGCCTGCGCCTCCGGCGCGACAGCCATTCAGCTCGGATTGGAAGCCATCAGACGCGGGGAGTGCGAGGCGGCACTGGCGATCGGAGCCGACGGCTCGGTGACGGCGGAATCGGTGGTGCGCTTTTCGCTCCTCTCGGCGCTTTCCACGCAAAACGATCCGCCGCAACGGGCGTCCAAGCCTTTCTCCAAAAATCGCGACGGTTTCGTGATCGCGGAGGGGGCGGCGGCCTTGGTGCTCGAAGACTTTGCGGCCGCCCGCGCGCGCGGAGCACGCGTGCTCGGCATCATCGAAGGCTGCGGCGAGAAATCCGACTCGTTTCACCGCACCCGATCGAGCCCCGACGGCAAGCCGATCATCGCCAGCATGCGCAACGCGCTTGCCGATGCCGGAATAGAGCCCGAAGACGTCGATTACATCAACGCCCACGGCACCTCGACGCCGGAGAACGACAAGATGGAGCATCTTGGTGTCGCCGCGGTGTTCGGCGACCGCGCTGCCGCTGTTCCCATTTCATCCAACAAATCGATGATCGGCCACACCTTGACGGCCGCCGGTGCGGTCGAAGCGGCCTTCACCCTGCTCACGCTCGAGCACCAGCGCATCCCGCCGACGATCAACTACGACATTCCGGATCCGGCCATTGCGCTCGACGTCGTGCCCAATGTGGCGCGTGACGCGCGGATCAATCGCGCCATCTCCAATTCTTTCGGCTTTGGCGGCCAGAATGTTTGTTTGGTGATGGCGCGGGAGCCGGCATGAGCGGAGCCGCACCGACATTGGCAGGCGAACACCCGATAGCCGCAGCACCCGGAGCCGCCGCTGCACACAAAATGCGCGCGCTTACGCTGGTCGCCGACCGCAAAATCGCCTTGGTCGATGCCGCGGCGCCGCCACCGCCGGGACCCGGCGAAGCGCAGATCGCCATCAAGGCGATCGGTCTCAACCACATCGACGTGTGGGGCTGGCGCGGAATGGCGTTCGCCAAACGGAGGCTGCCCCTAGTTGTTGGCGCCGAGGCTTCGGGCGAAGTCGTTGCCGTCGGCCCTGAGGTCGCTGGGTTAGATCCCGGCGACCGCGTCGTTCCTTACGGGGCGCTCACCTGCGGCACCTGCAAGGCGTGCCGGGAGGGCCGCGATAATCTGTGCGAAGACGTCGGCGGCGTCATGGGCTTTCATACCGATGGCTTCGCCCGTGGCCTCGTCAACATGCCGGCGCGGCTGCTCGTTCCCATTCCGGCGGGTATCAGCTTCCGCGACGCCGCCTGCGCCCCCATCGCATTCGCGACCGTCCAGCACATGCTGTTCGACAATGCCAGGCTCGAACCCGGTGAGAGTATTCTGGTGCAAGCCGGCGGCTCCGGCATCGGCACGGCCGCTATCAAGATGGCGAAAGCGATCGGCTGCACGATCTTTGCTACTGTCGGCGACGACGCCAAGGCGGCAAAGGCCAAAGCGCTGGGCGCCGATCACGTCATCAATTACCGCAACGAGCGGTTCGAAGGCGTGGTGCGCAGGCTCACCGGCAAAAAAGGCGTCGACGTCGTATTTGAACATGTCGGTCCCGACACGTTCAACGGTTCGCTGCTTTGCCTCAAGCGCGGCGGCCGGCTGGTGACATGCGGCTCGACCTCAGGACAATCCGCCAGCATCAACCTGTTCCAGCTTTACACCCAGCAATATCGCATTCTCGGCTCGTTCGGCGCCTCGCTACGCAACATCCGGGAGAGCCTCGCCAAGATGGCGGCGGGATTGACGCCGGTGATCGACACTGAAGTGCCGATCGAGGATTTCGAACGTGGCCTGGCCCGGCTGGAAAGCCGCCAGGTGTTCGGAAAAATCATCGTCGCGTTCTGATGATCGGTCGGCGATCAAACAAGCTGCTCAACGCGGCGATCGGCTCGATTGCGGTCGGAGCCTTGCGCGCGGCGCGGCTCACCAATCGCCGGCGGGCGGCAAATTTCGCCGGCGCGGTGATGCGCAACATCGGCTCGCTCCTTCCCGAGCACCGTGTCGGTCGCGACAGCCTGCGCATCGCCTTTCCCGAAAAATCCACCGCCGAGATCAAGCGGATTCTCGCCGGTTCCTGGGATAATCTCGGCCGCGTCGCCGCCGAGTTCGTGCACCTGGATGAAATGCATGTCGGCGAACCATCCGACGACCCGAACACGGTTGTCCTTGAATCGGAGATGCTGGAGCGCTGCCGCGGCCTGATCGCTGGCCGAGCCACGCTCAACTTCGCCTGCCACTCCGCCAATTGGGAGCTCTCGGGCGTGGTGGCAAAACAGCTCGGCGCCAAATCGGCCGTCCTCTACCGAAGGCCCAATATCGCCGCGGTCAGCGACGCGGTGATCAAGATGCGCGCCGACGTCATGGGAATGATGGTTCCGGCCGGACTCGATGCGCCGGTGCGGCTCGCTCGCCTTCTGCAGGAAGGAGTCCACGTCGGCATGCTGGTCGATCAGCACTACACCAAGGGCGTCGACGTGATCTTCTTCGGGCGACGCTGCAAGGCCAATCCGCTGATCGCAATGCTGGCACGCCAGCTGGAATGCCCAATCTTCGGGCTCCGCATCATTCGGCTCTCGGACCGCAATCGGTTTCGCGGCGACATCACCGGCCCGATCGAACCGCCGCGCGATTCGGAGGGCCGCATTGACGTTGTCCGCACCATGCAGACGATTACCACGATCATCGAAGGCTGGGTGCGCGAGTATCCGGAGCAATGGCTGTGGCTGCACCGACGCTGGCGATAAAGGCTGGGCAGCGACATGCGCATTGGCGATAATGGTCGGCAGATGGGCGATACGGTTCACGATGACTTGACCGCGGCTCCCGTACGTAGCGTCGGGACGATCCGGCGCCGACACGTCATCTATGTGTCGGGATACGACCCGCGCGGTGCGCAAGGCTACTTCGATCTTTTCCGGCGCACGTTCGAACGCTCGCAGCGTCTTTGGCCGTTATCGCTGACATTCAAGCGGATCGCGATCGATTCAGAACATTTTGCCCAATGGCGAGTCGAGTTGGGCGGCTCCGACTGGCAGACCGAAACGCGTTATGACTTTTTGCGGACGGAAGGGTTCATCCGATCTGACATGGCGGGCTCAACTCCGCGCCAAATACTTGGCGGGTTTGGCTGGCTCGCCGACGATATCGCAAGCGGTGCGCTGTTTCGAATTTTTCGCGCCTCATGGCGGTTCGGCCTGCATCTTTTGTGCTTTCAGCTGCTTCTGCTCGCCTGGATCGCCGTGGCGGCGGCTGTCGCCGTCATCGTCGGCGGCGTGCTCGGCAGCTATTTCAACTGGCCGCTGTGGGCGGCTATCGTGCCGTCGCTCGCCGCTATGGCGCTCGTCCTTTTGGCGCTGCGGCCGCTTGCCGACAGATGGCGCGTCATTCAGATCAGCAGTTCCTGGACGGGGTCGCGGCGGTTCGCCAGGTGCCGCCCGACTTGGCTCGACGCGGCTGCGGAGGCCGCCGCCCGGCGCGTGATCGCGGTCGCGGGGGCTGATGAGGTGGATGAACTGGCGGTCGTCGGGCATAGCAGCGGCTGTGTTATTGCGTCGGCGGCCATGGCGCGCGCCCTGGAGCTCGTACCCGATCTTGGCCGCCGCGGACCACGACTGGTGCTGTTGACGCTCGGTTCAGTGATGCCGGCCGTGGCGCTGCATCCTGCAGCACATCGGATGCGCGCGATCGTCGGCAAGCTCGCGATGAGCGAAAATCTCGCCTGGATCGACTGCCAATCACGCAAGGATGTCATGTGCTTTGCCAATTTCGATCCGGTCGAGGGGATTGGCGTCGATGTCGGGGTCGAGCGAACGAATCCAAAGATTTGGCGGATCAGTTTTCGCGACTTGATCGCTCCGCAAAACTATAATCGTTTCCGCTCCAATTTTTTTCGCGTTCACTATCAATACATCATGGGCGGCGACCGGCGAGGCCCTTACGATTATACCTTGCTGGTGGCAGGACCGGCGGCGATATCGGAATGGCCCAAGCGCGCCGACGAACTGACAACGGCGTTCGCCGACGGTCCGGCGCCGCCAATGCGGCGGCCATCGACGATCTGAGAGGGCTCACCCGCCGGTGGGGGCGGCCCCTTGCGTTTCATCACGGCCTTCCTGCAAGAGCGCCTGACGGTCGATCTTGCCCGTGGCGGTCTTCGGAAGAACATCCATGAAATGGATGGATCTCGGATATTTGTGCGGAAGAAGTTTCCGCTTCACGTAGGTCTGCAATGAGCGAGTCATCAGCTCGGCGTCCTCCACTTTGTCCTTCATGACGACGAAGGCCTTCAAAGTCATCCGCCGGTCCGGCAATTGGACCGCAACAACAGCGCATTCCCTGACCAGGGCATGATCGGAAAGGCAGAGTTCGACCTCCATGGGATAAACCCATTGGCCGGAAATCTTGATCAAGTCGTCGGCGCGGCCGCGGAAGAAGTAGAACCCCTCGGCGTCGCGCGAAAAACGGTCGCCCGTGCATATCCAGCCGCCTGCGTGTATCGTCTCCGCGGTCTTGTCGGGACGATTCCAGTAGAGAGGCGCATTCGAATCGCCGCGGACCCACATGATGCCTTCGTCGCAGCTGCCGATAATCGTCCGGCCGTCTCGATCCTTAAGCTCAATCTCATAACCAGGCACGCGCAGGCCGGCGGCGCCGGACTTCTTCCGCTCGGGCAAGTTCGAAAGATAGTTGTTGAGGACTTCCGTCGAGCCCAGGCCTTCGACGATCTCAAGACCGGTCAATATTTTCCAAGCATTGAACAACTCGGGTGAAAGGGCTTCGGCGGCGGACAAGGCAAGGCGGATCGAGGAGAAATCCGCCTGCGCGGCGTCCGGCGACTTGGTCAGCGCGTTGTAAAGCGTCGGCAGCCCGAAAAAGATTGTCGGACGATATTTCGCGATCGCCGCAAAGATGCCGTCCGGCTTCGGCTGGCCGGGAAGAAGAAGCGCCACCGCGCCCGCGGAGAACGGGAACGTTATCGAATTGCCAAAGCCATAGGCGAAAAACATCTTCGGGACGGAAAAGCATATGTCGGCCGAAGTGAATCTGAGGACGCTGCGCGCATAAGCGTGATTCGTATACGGCATGTCGTGCTGGAGATGCACAACCCCCTTGGGACGACCGGTCGTTCCGGACGAATACATCCAGAAAGCCATTTCGTCGCGATGGGTGTCGGCGGCCACCAGCCGGTCTGAAAGCGCGGCCATGTCCGGATCGGCGGGAATTACCTTGATCGGAATGCCGGACTTTGCGTGACCGTTGACGACAATCAGCGTGTTCAGCGGCGTGTCGCAAAAGGCTGCATTGCTGAATTTATCCGACAGAGCGGCTTCGACCACGGCCAGCGTCGCCTGTGAATCGGTCAGATAGAACCGCAGCAGATCGGGCGGGCTCAGCAGGCTCGTTAGTAGCGGAACTAGTCCGGCCCGGACAGCGCCGAAAAATGCGGCCGGGAAAGCCGGTGTGTCGTCGAGGCACAACAACACGCGGTCGCCGCGTTTGAGGCCGAGCGAGAGGAATGCATTTCCCCACCGGCCGGCGTCGCTGCACAATTCGGCATAGGTCCGCTGACCTGACGGGCCAACGACGGCAAGACCGGCGCCTCGGCCTTTGGTAACGTTCTGGAACAGAATTTCGCTGGCATTGTAGCGTTCGGGAATGACAAAGCCGATCTCGCGGGCAGCCGCGCCATCGAAAGGAACTTCGTCATTGACCCGATGATCGATCGAAGGCGATGTCATGCTCAGGACTTGTGACGGCGTAGCCGCTGCATTTCGCACGAAAATTCGAGGCGTTCGTCCCTTACATTCGAACAGTTTTTCGCCGTCGCGATTCTCAAATCGTTTTCAAGCGGCATGACCACGTGACAGAGGTCAACGGTTGCTTGCGCACCGATTATAGGGATATATGAGCGCAATGCTACCGGGGGACTTCAGGCATTCCAGCGCACAAGAGCGCGGCGGCCGCGGCAGTACGAGTTGCCTTGCTGCCGCTGTGCCCGTTGTTTCATGATTGCTCCGCGCCGCCTCGAAGCCGAACTGCTCGACCATTTGCCGGCAGATGATCCGCGCGCCATACGCTCGCGGCATGATCTCAGGCGCGTCAATACGTGGATGCGAAATGCTAGGTGCATGGCCTCCCTGCTGCGCAAATATGCGGCCGAGCGCTCGCCGCGCGCGATCGTCGATCTCGGCTCCGGCGACGGCGCTCTCATGCTTGAGGTGGCGCGCCGACTCGCGCCGCATTGGCGGAGCGTGAAAGTAATCCTGCTCGACCAGCAGAACATCGTGAGCGCGGAGACGCGCGAAGGCTTTGCCGCGTTGGGCTGGCACGCTGAGGCGATAAGCGCCGATGTGTTCGATTTTCTGGCGGGCGGGCCGGACGCCGATATCGTGACTGCAAACCTGTTTCTGCATCATTTTACCGATCCGCAATTGGCCCGGTTGTTTGCCGGCGCAGCCAAAAGTGCATGGCTTGTGGCCGCCTGCGAGCCGCGGCGTGGCAAACTCGCCATCGAGTTCAGCCGGATGCTATGGACGCTCGGCTGCAATGACGTGACCGTCCACGACGCGGTCGCAAGCGCACGCGCCGGCTTTGCCGGCAAGGAACTTTCCGCCCTGTGGCCGGAGCAGGACCGCTGGGATTTGCACGAACGAACGGCCTTAATCTTCACCCATTCCTTCGTCGCCCGGCGCAGCGGATAACCTTCCAACCCGACGGGTTCCAAGTATCGACCGCATGGCTCCCACCGTAATGACTCCAGCCCGATTGACCGGCCTCGCGGCGCTGCGCTGGGGCTGGCGCTTCGCGCTTGATCCGCTGATGAGCACGCGTCGCGCTTTCGAGGCGTTCGGGCCATACGTCATTCTTGCCGAAGGACTGCCGCTGATCAGGCCTCGCCACGTCACGACCCTCGGCGTTCCCTTGGTCCTGACCGCCGGCTCGGCTTTTTATAGCGAATTGGCCTCGCAGTCCGATACTTGGCGCGGCGTGAGCCTGCTGCCGGGAGGCTCGAAAAAGTCGGCGGCGAAGCGGATGAGTTCGGGCCTGATGCGGCTGACCGGCGCGCAGCATGCGCACTATCGAAAGCTCCTGGTTCAACCGCTGCGCAAGTCTCGCGTCGAAACGCTGACCAAGTCCATGGCCCGCCTTGCGGAGAGCGAGACGGCGTCCTGGCCCCTTGGAGAGAACCTCGACCTTTGGGAATATACGCGGCGGATCATCCAGAAATTCGCGGTCGAGTTCTTGTTCGGCGGAAGGAGCGAGCAGAGCTGCGCGATCACCGAACTCGGCTGCCGCATGATGGAGCGCAAATGGGATTGGCGGGCAATGGCCTTTCCCATCAATCTTCCCATCACAACCTACGGCCAGCTCGTGCGCGACGCGGACCTTCTCGAACGGCGCATGCTGTCCTGGGTCGCGGCCAAACGCGGACAGCCCGACGAGGGGGACATCGCCTCGATCATGGCCAATGGCCGCGATCCCGGCGGCAATCCGCTCGACCACGCAGCCATCATGGCACAACTGCCATCGCTGTTCGGGCTATCGTCCGAAGGCGGCCAAAGTGTATTGACGTGGACGCTGCTTCTGCTGATGCAGCATCCCCACGTTGCCGCGCAACTACGCGATGAGCTCGCGAGCAAGCTCGGCGGCACGTCGCCGTCATTGGATCGCGCTGGCGACCTGCCTTACCTTGACGCGGTCGTCAAAGAAGCGATGCGCGTGCTTCCACCCGTTCCCTTGCAGTTCAGGGTCGCGCAACGCGACACCTCGATTGCCGGGCAGGAGATGCCGAACGGGACGCGCGCCGTCCTCAATACGTTCCTTACCAACAGAGCGCCGGATTTGTATCCGGAAGGCGACATGTTCCGGCCCGAGCGCTGGCTGACGATTGACCCCAACGCCTTCGAATTTCCCGTCTTCGGCGCCGGTCCGCACATCTGTCCGGGCTTTTGGTTCGATACCGCAGCAGTCAAGATCGCCGTCGCCGCGATCTTTGCGCGTTACCGGATGGATTTGCCGGCCGGCACCCAAATCGACTACAGCACGCAACCGACACTGCGGCCGCGCCGTCGCGTGGACGTGGTCCTGCATCGTGCCGACGGCAGGATGAAACCGCCGCCGCCGGTCACCGGCAAAATCCGCGAGCTGATCAAGCTGCCGCAATGACCCCGCGACTGTGGCGACAATTCTGCCACTAAGAGCGCGTGTTCATTTTCGGCATTGCATCGAGAAATTGTGATATCCAGGTATCTCGGTAAGGCGCGCGCCCGCGAAGTCGACGCGCCAACGATAATAATCGCGACAGGCAGGGGAGGATCTACGCATGCGAAAGCTTGCTCTCATCGCCGTCGCCGCCGCGACGGCTTTATTCAGCACCGCGCTCTATGCCGACGATTATCCGGCGCGCCCGATTACCATTGTTAATCCGTTCGGTCCCGGCAGCGGCAGCGACACGGTCTGCCGCATCATCGCCGAGCCGCTCAGCGCCGCCCTGCACCAGCCTGTGGTCGTCGAGGATCGTCCCGGCGCCGACGGAACGCTGTCCGCCCTCTACGTCCATCGCGCCGAGCCGGACGGTTATACGCTGTTGATGGCGACCAACTCGCCGCTCTCGGCGGATCCGTTTCTGCACAAGAACGTCGACTACGATGCGATCAAAGACTTCGCGCCGATCACGCGGGTGCGAAGCTTTACGCTGATGCTGGTCATCAACCCCCAGCTACCGTTCCATTCGGTCAAGGAGCTGGTGGCGTATGCCAAGGCCAATCCCGACAAGCTGTCGATCGCGAGCGGCAACACCGCCGGCATCGTGGCGGGCGATACGCTCGAGCACTGGGCCGGAATCAAGATGCTCAACGTGCCCTATAAATCCACGCCGCCGGCGCTCGAGGACATCCTGGCCGGGCGCGTATCGATGATGTTCGCCGATTTCACCACCGCCATGCCGCATATCAAGGCCGGTACGCTGCGCGCGCTGGCGCTCTCGCGTATCAAGCGTAGCGCGCTCTACCCTGAACTGCCGACCTTGGATGAAGCGGGGGTCAAGGGTTTCAATCTCGACGCCTGGGCCGGCCTGGTGGCGCCCACCGGCACGCCGCCCGAAGTGGTCGCCAAGCTCAACAAAACATTGCGCCCGATCATCGAGAGCCCCGCCGTGCAGGCGAAGTTCAAGACCATCGGCTTCGAGGGCTTTTCCTCGACGCCCGATGAATTGGGGGCTTACATCAGGGCGCAACTCGTGGAGTGGAAGAAAATGGTCAAGGACGCCAATATTCAGGCAGACTGACCGCGATCATTGCGCACGCAAGCTCGGCCCACACGGTGCGCGCTGGGCCCCCGCGTGCGCTGCTACTCTCCGGTCTTGACCCGCATCCACAGCCGGTCGACCAACCGCTGTGTTTTTAGACCATGGGCCATGATCGTATAGAGCTTCGACATGGTTGCGGCATCCGGGTAGATGGTGCGGTCGTCAAGAATCGATTTGCGGATGAATTGACTCGAACGATCGCCGTTGGCGTATGAGACGAAATTCGTATTCCGCGCCGCAACCCGCGGATCCAGCAGGTAATTGATGAGTTCGTGCGCCTCGGCGACGTGCGGGGCATCGTTCGGGATGGCGAGATTATCGAACCACAGTTGCGCGCCTTCCTTGGGGATCACATAGGCGATCTGGATGCCGCTTTTCGCCTCCGCCGCGCGCTTCTGCGCCTGCTTGACGTCGCCCGAAAATCCGACCGCGAAGCAGATCTCCCCGGTCGCGAGCGCATTGATGTATTCGGAAGAATGGAATTTTCTCACATACGGCCTGATCTTCATCAGCAGATTCGTGACCTTTTCCAGGTCGGCAGGATTGCTCGTATTCGGATCGAGGCCGAGAAAATGGAGTCCGGCCGGCATGATATCGTCCGACGAGTCGAGCAAGTGAATGCCACAGTCCTTGAATTTGGCGATCTTGCCGGAATCGAATACGTAGGCCCAACTGTCGATCGACGCGTTAGGTCCGAGAATTTGCTGCACGTCCTTGACGTTATAACCGATACCGGTGGTTCCCCACATGTAATTGACGGCGTACTGATTGCCGGGATCGTAGACCGCGAGGCGGTCAGCGATCTCCGGCCAGACGTTGACCAGATTAGGCAGCTTGGACTTGTCCAATTTCTGAAAAATACCGGCCTTGATCTCGCGGGCGAGAAAGTAGCCGGTCGGCACCACCACATCGTACCCGGATTCGCCCGCGAGAAGCTTGGCTTCGAGGGTGTCGCTTGAATCGAACGTATCGTAACGGACCGCGATGCCGGTCTTCCTGGTGAAGTCGTCGATCACCGAAGGATCGACGTAGTCCGACCAATTGTAGAAATTCACCACGCGCCGCTGCTGCGCGCCCGCCGGAAAAAGGCCGGCGAGATGAACGCAGATCAGAATGCCCGCCACCGCCGCCATGACGCCGCTCGCCCCCGCGACAGCGGGTATCCATTTTCTCCGCATCGGCGCGCGCGGAGCAGCCGCGTTCGGGAGTCCCGGATGGTTCAACGCCGCCACTGATGACCGCATCACGTCTCGGTTGGCAGCCCGGCAGCCTTCCAGGCCAAAATACCGCCGGCAAGATGCGAGCCGTAGGTAAAACCCTGCTCCTGGGCGGCGAGCGAAGCGGTCACCGAGCGGCGCCCGGAGCGGCAAGCGAACACCACTTCGCGTCCGGGAGGCACCGCGATGGCGGCGGGATCGAAAGCGGACAGCGGCAGCAAGACCGATTCGGGGAAGCGCTCGAGCGCCGTTTCGTTCGGCTCGCGTACGTCGACCAGCACCATGCGGCCTTCGGCCAAGCCCCGCGCCACCTCCGCCGGGGTCAGATCGCGCACGCTCGATGTTTGGTCCGGCATCTTGCTCTCCTGCACATCGCCGTTGAGCCCCCTTCCAGCCTAAAGGCTTCCGCAGCGAAGATGAAGGTCTCAAACGCTCACTTGCGTGCCGACCTCGACCACCCGGTCGGTCGGAATCTGGAAATAGTCCGTCGCATCGTTGGCTGACCGGGCCAGCGTGATGAACAAGCGGTCCTGCCAACGCGGCATTCCGGAATGCGGCGCGGGCCGCAAGGCGCGGCGCGACAGAAAGAACGAGGTCGACATGATGTCAAATTGCCAGCCAAGCTTGCGCGCGATCGCCAGCGCCCGCGGCACATTCGGAGTTTCCATGTAGCCGAAACGCAACAACACCCGCATGAACGTGTCGCCGACCTGCTCGATGCGCACCCGGCGCGAGATGTCGACACGCGGTGTGTGCGTCGTCTCGATGCTGAGGATGACGTTGTGCTCGTGAAGGACCTTGTAGTGCTTGAGGCTGTGCAGGAGCGCCGTAGGAGCGCTTTTCGGATCGCTGGTGAGAAATACCGCCGTGCCCGGAACCCGTTGCGGCGGCTTCTTCTCCAACGTGTTCACCAGTTCATCGAGCGGTATCTCCAAGCGCCGGGTCTTGGCGTAAAGAAGTCCGGTTCCACGCCGCCACGTATACATGACCATCATCATCACGCCGCCAAGCGCCAAGGGCACCCAGCCGCCCTGGACGACTTTGAGCATGTTGGCTGACAGAAAAGTCAAATCGACGAGGACAAACGGAAGCATGAGGGCCGCCGTGGCCGCGGGGGACCAGCCCCATATGCGCCTGATGACCACGAACGCCATCAGCCCGGTGACGACCATGGTTCCGGTCACGGCAATTCCGTAGGCCGACGCGAGCGCGCTCGAAGAGCGGAACAGCCCGACCAGGAGTAGCACGCCGGCCAAAAGCAGTACGTTGACGCGCGGCATATAGATTTGGCCGACCTGTTGCGCCGAGGTGTGGCGAATTTCCAGCCGCGGCAGCAGGCCAAGCTGGATGGCCTGACTGGTGAGCGAATAAGCGCCGGTGATAACCGCCTGGCTGGCGATCACGGTCGCGGCCGCCGCCAGCACCACCATTGGGATGCGCGCCCAGCCGGGATAGAGCAGAAAAAACGGGTTGGCTATCGCTTCAGGATGAGCGAACACCAATGCGCCTTGTCCCAAATAGTTGAGCGCCAGCGAGGGCAAAATAAGCATGAGCCAGGCAAACTGGATCGGCTTGCGGCCGAAATGACCGAGGTCGGCGTAAAGCGCTTCCGCTCCGGTCACTGCGAGAAACACGGCACCGAGGGTGAAGAAGCCAATGATCCCGTGATGCAGGAGAAAAGCGATGCCAAAATACGGATTGATCGCGTGCAGCACGCCGGGATGAACGGCTAACCAAAAGAAACCGGCAATAGCGATAGTGATGAACCAGACCGCCATGACTGGGCCAAACAGCGTCGCGACCCTGGCGGTGCCGCGAGATTGCAAAGCGAACAGCGCCACCAGGATAATGATCGTTACCGGGACCACATAATCGTGGAACGCCGGCGTCGCGACATCGAGACCCTCCATGGCCGAGAGTACCGACAGGGACGGTGTGATGACGGCATCGCCGTAGAACAGCGCCGCGCTCACGATGCCGAGAAGCGCAATCACCCCGATCGCTCTGCCCGAACGACCGAGAGCGCGCGATGCCAACGCCATCAGGGTCAGTGTTCCGCCTTCGCCGTTGTTGTCAGCCCGCAGCAGTATCAGCACGTATTTCAGCGTGACGACGATGACGAGCGCCCAAAGAATGAGCGAGGTCACGCCAAGAACGCCGCGGCGCACAAGTTCATCGTGGAGATGTCGCGCGACCTCTCCGTGCGGCGGTTCCGAGGCGGCGACGATCGCCTGGCGGAACGCATAAAGCGGGCTCGTTCCGATGTCGCCGTACACGACGCCCATGCTGCCGAGCACAAGGCCCCAAAAGCCCGCCTGAGAAGCGCCGATCTCGGGCGCAATATCTTTTGTCGCTGAAGCGCGTGCGTCGTCTGACATAATGCTATAAATGGGATGGACGGCCTCGGGCGGGAGCACCGTTTCCGGTGCGGAAGGTGCGCGACGGCCCCTGCTCCGGCACTTCCTAGTGGAGTTCCGCTATGGCTGCAAATCCGGTGGCACCGGGGGCGGCTCGCGCATCAGCGTTATGGTGACGCGGCGGTTGGCGGCGATATAAGGATCGTCCGGAAACAGCGGATCGGTATCCGCTTTGCCGGCCACCTGATAGATGTTGTTCGCAGGCAGCCCTTGCTGCTCCAGGATCTCGCGCACTGCATTGGCACGGTCGGCCGACAGTTCCCAAGGTCCATACTCAGGACGCGGCGGGGTTCTCGGGGCGGCCGTATGGCCGGTGATTGAAATGCGATAGGGCGTCGCCTTGAGCGGCCCGGCAAGCTTTTCGATGATTTCGCGGGTACGCGGATACGGCTCCTTGGAGCCTTCCGGAAACATCGAGCGGCCTTCCTGATCGATGATTTCGATGTTGAGTCCTTCCTTGGTGTCTACCATCACGATGTGCTTCGAGGCTTCCGCCAGCTCCGGCATGTCCTGCAGCGCCTGACGTAGTGAGGCCGCCGCCAATGCGAAAGCCCGATCTTCCTTCAATTTGGCTCCGTAATCGCGCTTACGGTCCGCCTCGTCGGGGGTCGGGGTAGCCGACGCATCCTCCGGCTCGATGTGAGCCGCGTTCTTCAATTTCGGCCTGGTGGGAAGGCCGTCGACCTCGATGATGCCCGAATAACGCACGGCGGTCTGAACGCCGAACGCATCGCGCATCGAACCGGCGACGATTTGCAGCTTCTTCTGGTCCTGATTGGAGAAGGCGACCAGCATGACAAAGAAGCTGACCAAAAGCCCCATCAGATCGGCGAAGGTGACGAACCAGCCGTGTCCGCCAGCGTGTGCCCCTTGCCTGCGCGCCATGGTGGTCTTGTTCCTGCGTCCGCAATGCTAGGCCGGCACCGGTTCCGGTTCGGCCTCTTCGCGGTGCTTTTCAGGCACGTAGGCCAGCAGCATTTCGCGAACCAAGGTCGGACTCTTTGACTCGCGGATCATCAGTACGCCGTCGATGATGAGGGTACGGTTGATTTCTTCATCGACCAGCTTGAGATGCATTTTGTCGGCAACCGGCAGGCATATGAGATTGGCTACGATAGCTCCGTAGAGCGTCGCCAGAAGCGCGGTCGCCATGAACGGTCCCAGTTTGGAGGGGTCCGTCATGCTGGCGAACATCTGCACCATGCCGACAAGCGTGCCGATCATGCCGAAAGCAGGCGCACAATCGCCGACGGCCCGGTAGATTTTCTGCCCCTCATCGAGGTGAGTGAGGAAGTTGTCGCGGTCGCGTTCAAGATTATCGCGGATGAATTCCGCGTCGTAGCCGTCGGCAACGAACCGGATGCCCTTGGCCAGATACGGATCCTCGATCTCCACCTTCTCCAGACCGAGCGGACCCTGCTTGCGGGCGATCTCGGCAATGGTCGCGATCTCGTCGATCAGCTCGCGCTGGGTCATGCGCCGCATCGTGAAGGCAAATCTCGCGCCGAGCGGCAGTCCGTGGATGATCGACGACAGCGGGAATCGGATCAGGGTGGCCGAGAACGACCCGCCAAAAATGATGATGACGGCGTGATCGCTTACAAACATTCCAAGGTTGCCGCCCATAAGCATGAGGGTGACGACCACTGTAGCCCCGGCAAACAGACCAAGGCCCGTCGTAATATCCATAATGAACGGCTCCCACGCGCGCGACGCCGCGCCCCGAAAAGGGGCCCGCGCCATAGGGTAACGTCGGTGCGCTTAAGGGAGGGTTACCTTTGGTGGGCCACGGGCAGCCGGCGGTCCTGCCGACGATCCTGACCCGAAGATACTCATTGTGCGGCCTGCGGCGAAATCGCGGGAAATGTCGTTCGATACCCCCCGTGACCGGCGCGAAAAAAAGCCGCACAATGGGTAAAAGTAATCCGCTTCGTGTGCCCCGAAATTTTCAAGGAGACCCCATGCGCGAGATCGGACACTTCATCGGCGGCAAGGAGGTCAAGGGCACGTCGGGCCGGCACGGCGACATTTTCGACCCCAATACCGGCGCAGTGCAGGCCAAGGTCGCCCTGGCCAAGCATTCCGAGGTCGAGCACGCCATTGCGGTGGCGGAAGCGGCGCAACCGGCCTGGGCGGCGGTCAATCCGCAGCGACGCGCGCGCGTGATGATGAAATTCCTCGAACTGATACAGAAGGAGTTCGATGAGCTGGCGCGATTGTTGTCGTCTGAGCACGGCAAGACCTTCGTCGATGCCAGAGGCGATATCCAGCGCGGGCTCGAAGTGGTCGAATTCGCCTGCGGCATCCCGCATCTGCTAAAGGGCGAATACACCGAGAGCGCCGGGCCGAGCATCGACCTTTATTCCATGCGCCAGCCGCTCGGCGTCGTCGCCGGCATTACGCCGTTCAATTTCCCGGCGATGATCCCGCTGTGGAAGTGTGCGCCGGCGCTCGCCTGCGGCAACGCGTTCATTCTCAAGCCATCGGAACGCGCCCCTTCGGTCCCGATGCGGCTTGCCGAACTGTTTATCGAAGCCGGACTGCCGGCCGGCATCCTCAATGTCGTCAACGGCGACAAGGAGGCGGTCGATACGCTTCTCAACGACTCGCGCGTGAAAGCCATCGGCTTCGTCGGCTCGTCGGCGATCGCCGAATACGTCTACGCGACGGCGGCCGCCAACGGCAAACGCGTGCAGTGCTTCGGCGGCGCCAAGAATCAGATGATCATCATGCCGGATGCCGACATGGACCAAGCGGTGGATGCGCTGATCGGCGCCGGCTACGGCTCCGCCGGCGAGCGCTGCATGGCGATTTCGGTCGCGGTGCCGGTCGGCAAGAAGGCCGCCGATATTCTGCTTGAAAAGCTCGTGCCGCGCGTCGAGAACCTGAAAATCGGGCCGTCGACCGACCCGCAGGCCGATTACGGCCCGATGGTGACCCGCGCGCATCTGGAAAAGGTCAAGAGTTACGTCGATCTCGGCGTCAAGGAAGGCGCCAAGCTCCTGGTCGATGGCCGCGGTTTCAAAATGCAAGGCTATGAGAATGGCAACTTCATGGGCGGCTGCCTGTTCGATCACGTGACGCCCGAAATGCGCATCTACAAGGAAGAGATTTTCGGTCCCGTGCTATCGGTCGTCCGCGCCAAGGACTACGAGGAGGCGGTGCGATTGCCGTCGGAACACGATTACGGCAACGGGGTGGCCATCTTCACCCGCGACGGCGATGCGGCGCGCGATTTTGTCAACCGGGTCGAAGTTGGCATGGTGGGCGTTAATTTCGCCATTCCAGTGCCGCTGTCCTATTACACGTTCGGCGGCTGGAAACGATCCGGGTTCGGCGACCTTAACCAGCACGGCCCGGATTCGATCCACTTCTACACGCGGACCAAGACCGTGACCGCGCGCTGGCCTTCGGGGGTCAAGGAAGGCTCGGAATTCGCCATTCCGACGATGAAATGAGCAATCGGGCGCGCTTTGCCGAGCCGGGCGTCTGCAGTTTCCTTTTCCCGCCAAATTCAGGCAGTAGTGCGAACACCGTTCTGGAGACCGGCGCATGATCGGTCGCGTACAATGACTGGGCACCTGAACAGGATGAAGGCGGTGGCGGCTTTAGCCGTGCTCGTGAGCCTCGCTGGCTGCACCAGCGTCGCTCTCTTCGATCATCCTGAGCCAAAGCCCGCTCCATCGGCCTCCTATTCGGCTCCGTCACCGCCGCCGCCGGTCGACATGAGCGGCAACTGGCAGCTTGCCGCTGCGGCTGGCGGCAGCTGCATCATGACGTTCGGCAAAGGTGCAAACGTCGTGTCGGCGGGCACCGTGCCCCAGGGCTCGATCGCTCCCGAGGGCGGTTGCCCCGGTAGCTTCTTTACCAGCCGGCAGTGGGCATTCGACGATGGCACCCTGATCATTCGCGATTTCAAAGGCAGGTCGCTGGCGCATTTATCCTATGTCGGCGGGCATTTCGAAGGAAAAGATAAGAACGGCGGCGCGCTGACGCTGTCGAGGCAATTGTAGGGCTGGCAATGGCGCAATACGAACTCTACTGCTTCGCCCAATCGGGCAATGCCTACCGGGTCGCGCTGATGCTCAACTTGATCGGCGCCGACTGGAAGCCGGTTTGGGTCGATTTCTTCAAGGGCGGGCAGACGCGAACGCCGCAATACCGCACCGACGTCAACGAAATGGGCGAGGCACCGGTGCTTGTGCACGGCGCGAAAAAGCTGAGCCAATCTGGCGTGATCCTGACCTATCTGGCGGAGCGTGCGAAGAAATTTCTGCCGCGCGGCGAGGATGAGCGGCTGGAGGCGCTACGCTGGATCATTTTCGATAATCAGAAGGTCAACGGCTTTCTCGGCCCTTACCGCTTCCTGCGAAACTTCGCCAAGCCGCCGGGCGATCCGGCGGTCATGGCATTCCTTAAGGGCCGCATCGACGGCAATCTCGCTATTGTGGACAATCGGCTCGCCAAGGCGCCGTTCATTTTAGGTGAGGCACCAACCATCGCCGATCTTTCGCTCGTCGCCTATCTTTATTATCCAGCCGAAGAGTTCGGATTCGACATTGCCGGCGAAAGGAAGAACATCGCCGCTTGGCTCGATCGCATCAAGGCGTTGCCCGGCTGGGCGCATCCCTACGACCTGATGCCCGGCTATCCGCTGCCCGACTGAGCTTTGGCCCGATGCGGTTAGCAGTGCCGGAATCGGCCCTGCGCGGTTCCTCATCGCGCTCGAATGGCCGCCACACGCCTTTTCGAGCAACCCCTCCGGCTCAATTGAGACGCGAGGGCCGATCTTCGTTTTCCGCCGGCGGCACGAAACCTGCAGCAATCGGTGGAGACGGTGTTGCAGGCGGCGCGGTGGCCGCCCGGCTCCGTTGCGCGCGCCGCTGGTAACCGCGGTAGGACAGATAGCCGAACGGCAAGCTTATCAGGTAGGCGAGCGTCCCGGCCGTCAGCATGATCCACGGATAGGCGATGAGCAATGCGAAGGACACCACCACCACCACGATGAGCGGCCCGACCAATTCCGGCGTTACCCGCGTGCCGACCCGTTTGCCGGAAAAGACCGGCA
>JBOHIU010000041.1:0-45291 GCA_050725855.1 Xanthobacteraceae bacterium
AGCCGGCGCACGATGCCTTCCGACACGGCATGCGCGGTCGCCAGCACGATCATGTTTCGTTGCAGTACGGCGCGCAGCTCTTCCTGCGCACTTTTCAGCGCGCCGCAACGTTCGGGCACCGATTGCAGGATGAACTTGGCGTTCGCCCTGAGCCGTTCGCCTAGCGTATAAAGCTTTCCCGCTAAGTCTTTCTTTGTCCGCTCGATTTCGGCGGCCTTGCGCACGCGCCCGGCGTGCACCAGAGTCGTTTCCTGCTGCAGCAGGGAGGACAGGTCTTTGAACAGCGTGGTGAGATCGTCGAGCGCGCTTTCGGCGTCCGCCTTGGTCGTGATCGAGGTCATGATGTGCTTACTCCCTGCTGCCGCAGCAGCTCGTGATAGACGTCGTTGGCAATGCCGATGCCGCCGGCCTTGGCGAAAGACTTGGCGTATTGGTTGGTGAGAAACGAGCGCCACACCTTGAGGGCTCCGCTGCCGCCGAATGGGCCGTCGCCGCTGATGCCGGTGAACATGTCCTGAAACACCGTATTGAGAAACATCGCCTCGAAATCCTGCGCCGCCGCTTTCGCTTTGCCCTTGATCTTCATCTCGCCCGCGATCTTGGCGGTGTCTGCACCGCCGATGGCGGAGAGCGAAAGGCCGAGGCTTGCCGCGCTTGTGTCGCTCATCACATCACCTCTATGTCGGCCTGAATGGCGCCGGCGGCCTTGATGGCCTCGAGAATGGTAATCAGGTCGCGGGGCCCGATGCCGAGCGCATTCAGGCCGTCGACGATCTGCTGCAGCGAGACGCCCTCGTGCATCAATGCCAATTGTTTGCCTTCTTCCTGCACGCCGACATGGGTGCGCGGCACCACCGTGGTGCGACCGCGCGACAACGGCGCCGGCTGGCTGACTTGCGGAGATTCGGAGATGGTAACCGTCAAATTGCCCTGCGCCACCGCCACCGTGGACACGCGCACGTCGCGGCCGATAACGATCACGCCGGAGCGCTCGTCGATGACGATTTTCGCCGCCTCGTCGGGCTCGACCTGTAACTGTTCGATATCGGTCAGCAACTCCACCACATTCTCATGCAATTTCTTCGGTATCCTCAGCTCGACAGTGGACGGGTCGAGCGGCTGCGCGACCGGCATGCCCATGTAGTCGTTGATCGCCACCGCAATGCGTTTGGCCGTGGTGAGATCGGGGTTGCGCAAAGCCAGGCGCAATTCGCCGAGCGAGTCCAGCGAGAAATCGATTTCGCGCTCGATGATCGCACCGTTCGGAAGCTCGCCGACGGTCGGTACGCCGCGGGTGATGCTCGCTGCCTCGCCCTGGGCCTGGAAGCCGCCGACGGAGAGCGAGCCCTGTGCGACCGCGTAGACATTGCCGTCGGCGCCCAGGAGCGGGGTGACGAGGAGGGTTCCACCCGCGAGGCTCTTGGAGTCGCCCATTGCCGAAGCGGTCACATCGATGCGGGTGCCCTGGGTGGCGAAAGGCGGCAAATTGGCCGTGACCATGACGGCCGCCACGTTGCCGGTGCGGATTTGCTGGCCGCGCACGTTCACGCCGAGCCGCTCCAGCATGGCCTGTAGCGATTGCTTGGTGAATGGGGCGTTGTTGAGCGTGTCGCCGGTGCCGTCGAGGCCGACGACAAGGCCGTAGCCGATCAGCTGGTTCTGTCGAATGCCTTCGACATTGGCCAGGTCTTTAATGCGTGACATCGCAGCCGCAGACGAAGCGCCCACGACAACGAGCGCTAGCGCCGCGAGCGCGGTTCTCAGCGTCCCTCTCATCTCTTGCTCCCCAAGAGGTCGGACAGGGGCGGCGATGCGAGTTGCGTGCCAGCGGACGGTGTTGGGTTAAGCATCAGAAATAAAAAGAGAAATAGGTCTGGAGCTGTGGCCGGCGGTAGCGGCGAGGCGAGCAGCCTTTGCCGGCCTGGGCAACTTTTGCCGGCCGCCTTTACCGGCCGTTAACCATAACGCACCACCTTGCCTCTCATGCGCGTCCATGGACCGAACGGAACTGCACTTGCGACTTCGGCCGCCGTCGCGCGCCGGGCATCAAGCGAGACGTTCACGGTTTCGGAAGACACGGCCGCGCAGCCGCAGACCGCCCCCATCGCACTGCGCACACTCGGCGGAATCGATGCGCTTATCGCGCTACAGGGGATCGAAGACCCCCTCGAACGCCGCCGCCGCGTGGTCAAGCATGGCCGGCGGGCGCTGGACGCGCTAGACGAGGTCAAGCTTGGTCTTTTGGCCGGCACGCTCGACCAGGGGATGATGCTGCGGCTGAAGTCCGTGGCTGCCGACCTCAAGGAAGGCTCCGGCGACGAGAGGCTCGATTCAGTCCTCGCAGAGATCGACCTCCGGGTCGAGGTGGAATTGGCCAAGGCCGGGATGTCCTGATCGTCCCGACTTCGGCCCCTTTCGGCGGCCCGGCAGCGGGATTTCGACCGACTGATCGGCGAACTCACGATCCTTATTGTCACTGTCACCGACCGCCGATATATAGGCCAGCCTCGCGGGGTGGGCCCTGCGCCAGTAAGTGTGCGCGGAGTGAGGGCAATGCAGTCGGCTAAGAGCAAAAACGGTCGATCCGACGATAAGTCGAGTAGGAACGGCAAGGCTGCGGCGCCGGAGCGGCATTATCGGCCGAGCGTTAGAGAGCCGTTTATGAATGAACGCCAGCGCGACTATTTCCGCGTCAAGCTGCTCGAATGGCGGGAAGATATCCTCAGGGAGGCGAAGGAGACGCTGCAGCATCTCCAGGATGAGAGCCAGAATCATCCTGACCTCGCCGACCGCGCCTCGTCGGAAACCGATCGCGCCATCGAACTGCGTGCGCGTGATCGGCAGCGCAAGCTCATCGCCAAAATCGATGCCGCGCTGACCCGCATCGATGACGGCACCTACGGCTATTGCGAGGAAACCGGCGAACCGATCTCAATCAAGCGCCTCGAAGCCAGGCCCATCGCTACCCTGTCGATCGAAGCCCAGGAGCGCCACGAACGTCGCGAGCGGGTCTATCGGGACGAGTAGTTCCGTCCAACCGTGCTCGGACCGAATATGCAACGCGCTCGCCGCAGATCAACAGCAAGTGGCGCTCGAGTCTGGGGCTGAGCGGGAGAACCCGGGTCGACGGGAATTCGCCGGCGTCCGGTCCCTCGCTCTATTTTGGTTAGTCAGCGGCAGCCATTTGTTCGACGAACAAGAGCACTGCCTGTTGCACCCTGGTGTCTCGGATCCGCGAATAGGAGCGAACAAGGCGTAACGCGGCCGTTGTGTCGATAATGTCCGAGATCTGGCCCGTCACGGCCCCGCCGGCTTGATCTGGAGTGAAGAACTCGGTGATCGGAATCGCCATGATTTCGGCAATGCGCTGCAGCCGCCCGGCGGCAATTCGATTGGTGCCCTTTTCGTATTTCTGGACCTGCTGGAAGGTCACCCCCAGTTGATCCGCGAGTTTTTCCTGTGACAATCCCTTTTGCAGGCGAAACGTCCGCACGCGGCGTCCGACCTCGATGTCGCGTTTATCAGAACGTCGCGTCAGCATCTGAGCATTTCTGGCCATTCTAGGACCTCGATCTTGAGAAGGTAAATCTGTCATTTCGGCGCTCTTTTGCCTCTGGTTTTAGTTCACAACGATCTTTGCGCGCGTGATCACGTCGCCGAACCGTGCGTAGTCGGACTGGATGAGTGTGCCGAATTCCTGCGGCGTTGAGTTCAACGGCTCGATCCGAGCGGCCTCCATGCGTCTGCGGTATTCTTCCACGCCATAGATTTCTTCGATCCTTTGACTGAGCAGGGCGACGACGCCTTCCGGGGTGCCGACCGGTGCCAGCAAGCCGAACCAGTTGGTGAGGACCAGATCCTTAAAGCCCAACTCGGCCAAGGTAGGCGTTTCTGGCAGATCCTTGGCGCGATCCGGTCCTGTGGTCGCCAGCGGGACCAGTTTGTGGGCGCGGAGCAGTGCCAGGACCGGCGGCAATCCGGAAATCACGAGATCGACGCGGCCCGCTGTCACATCGCCATAGCCTGTGGCGGCAACGCGGTAAGGAACATGGGTCAGCCGAATACCTTCGTGAAAACGAATGAGTTCGCCGAGGATGTGGAAACTCGTTCCGACACCGGGAGTGGAGAAGGTGAAAGTGAAAGTACGTCCCTTATGTGCTGCATCCAGCAGCTGGCTGAAGGAAGCGATTTCAAGGCGCGGCGAGGCCGCGATCACGTCGTCCACGCGGCCGAGCAGTGAAATTGGCACGAAGGCGGTCGTCAGATTTGTTTTTTCCGCAGGATGAAGATGACCAAGTATGGCTTGAGTATCGATGGTTCCGAGAAATAGCGTGTATCCGTCCGGTTTGGCCGCCGCTGCATACTCGCCGCCAACCAAGCCACCCGCGCCAGGATGATCTTCGACAATCACGGATTGGCCTAGTCGGTGCGAGAGTTGCTCGGCAACGAGCCGTGCCGCCAGATCGGGACCGCCGCCGGACCCGTAAGGCACGACGATCGTCACCGGCCGGCTTGGCCACGATTCCGCGGCGAATGCTGCGCCCACTGTCGCGACGATCGCCAATAGTGCCGCTGCCAGGCGGATCATGTCTTTCTCCGCCCGTCGAACCGTGAATCCGCCGACGGCAAATCCAACAGCCGTGCGGTAATCGAGATCGCCGGAGTGCCTTCAATCAAATGTGAAATACCGCCCCCGGCGCGTCGCCCCGGCATCATGTGCTCGATCATTCTGGTTCTATTGAAACCTAAGCGTGAACTCTGATACAAGTCGATTTTTCCCGGTTATTAATCAGGATTTCCGATGGATGTCGATTTGGACCTGCGGCGGATTCGGAGCTTTCTGGCTCTCGCCGAACACGGCAGATTCGGCTCGGCGGCGGAAGCCGTTGGCGTATCGCAACCGACGCTGAGCGCTCATATTGCCCAGCTCGAAATCGAGCTCGGTGTGCCCCTCGTTTCGCGTACGACCCGGCGCGTCCGGTTGACGCCGTTAGGCGAGAAATTCCTGCAACGAGCGCGCCGGGCTATCGAGGACCTGGAGCACGTTACAGTTGAGATTCGCGACGAGGCGGCGCTGCAACGCGGACGCGTGATCGTCGCCTGCAATCGCATGCTGGCGGCGCACGCGCTGTCCACCGCCGTTCATATTTTTCAGCAAAAATTTCCAGGTGTCATCGTCCAGATCGTCGACGATCTGAGTCCGATGGTCGAACGGACTATCGTCAACGGCGAGGCCGATTTCGGTCTCGCTCCGCGTCCTGAGAGCGCGTCGCTCACCTTTCACCATCTAATCCGGGAAGCCTTTATCTTCGCTGCAGCCCGCTCCTCAGGAGGCGATGGAGGAGGCGGGTCGTTGCTCGACCGCATGGGTAAGGAATTGATCACGATGCCCGTCGGCTCCAACATTCGCCGCATTATCGACGTGGCTTTCTCGACCATCGGGGTGAAGATTCGCCCGAAATTCGAAGTTCGCGACCACAACACCGCAATCGGAATGGTTCGAGCCGGGCTCGGGGTGACGCTGCTGCCGCAGAGCGCATTTTCGAAGAGCGCATTCAGGGCCTTGTCGATGTCGAGAATTCGCCAGCCGCAGGTCTTTCGCGACCTGGGCTTGATTCATCAGCGCGGCTATCAGTTGACTCCGGTGGCGCGCGAACTCAGCACCATTCTCCGTCGGGTGATGCAGAGGCAAAAAGCGAAATGAGTAAGGCCGCTCGACATTGCGCCGCTCGACATTGCAATGTGTGCGCTTCGCCGAACGAGCCGGGCGACCTGATGCCTTAGTATGACTTCGGCAGGCCCAATACCCGTTCGGCGATGAAGCAGAGGACGAGCTCGTGCGAGACCGGTGCCAGGCGCGGGATCATGCTTTCGCGGAAATAGCGCTCGACGTGGTATTCCTTGGCATAACCGTAGCCGCCGTGCGTCATGACGGCGGACTGGCAGGCCTTGAAGCCGGCCTCGGCGCCGAGAAATTTCGCGGCATTGGCCTCCGGTCCGCACGATTGCCCCGTGTCGTAGAGCCAGGCCGCCTTGAATACCATGCCGCTTGCGGCTTCCAGCTCCATCCAGCATTCGGCGAGCGGATGCTGGATCGCCTGGTTCTGTCCGATTGGCCGGTCGAACACGACACGCTCCTTGGCGTAAGCCGCTGCGCGGCGCAATGCTGCGCGTCCGAGCCCAATCGCCTCGGCGCCGACCAGAATGCGTTCCGGGTTGAGCCCATGCAGAATGTATTTGAAACCGCTTCCCTCGTCGCCGATCCGGTCCTCGACCGGAACTTCCAGTCCGTCGATGAAGATCTGGTTGGAATCGACCGCGGCGCGGCCCATCTTCTCGATCTCGCGCACATCGACGAAGCGGCGATCGAACGCGGTGTAGAACAGGCTCAGCCCGTCGGTCGGCTTGCGCACCTGTTCAAGCGGCGTGGTGCGCGCAAGGATCAACATTCTGTCGGCGACTTGCGCGGTGGAAATCCACACTTTTTCGCCGTTGATCAGGTAGTGGTCGCCGCGGCGCTCCGCGCGCGTCTGCAGCTTGGTTGTCTGCAGGCCGGCGTTCGGCTCGGTCACCGCGAAACAGGCTTTTTCCTTGCTGGCGGCAATCGGCGGCAACATCCGGCTTTTTTGCTCCTCGGTTCCATAGACGACGACTGGATTGAGGCCGAAAATATTCATGTGCACGGCGGAGGCCCCGGAAAGACCGGCGCCCGATCGGGCGATGGCTTCCATCATAATAGCGGCCTCGGTGATGCCCAGGCCGGAGCCGCCATAGGCATGCGGAATGCAGATGCCGAGCCAGCCGGCAGCGGCGATCGCTTGGCGAAACTCTTCGGGAAACGCTGCTTCGCGGTCGCACTTGAGCCAGTAATCGTCCCCGAAGCGCGCGCAGATTTTGTCTACCGCGTCGCGCAGCGATTGCTGGAATTCAGAGAGGGCGAAGTCGATGGCCGTTGCTCCAGACTTTAAGCCTTTTTTTACCACGCTTCGTTACCGCTCGTTAACGATTTAGCTCCGGGACGATCGCGGGGAATGCCGCTCCCCGGATTTACGCTTGCCGTTGCGGATCACGGATCAATGTACGCGCAGTCGCAGGCTCCGCAGTCGATGCTGTCGCGCATAGAGCAGCGCGCCCAGCGCGCCCGCGAGAGCGGTGATTTCGAAAAGGCGGAACGGCTCTACAATGTGATGCTCCAAGAGCAGCCGAGGAGTTTCGATGCGCTCCATGAGCTGGCTCGGATCAAATACTTACGGGGAAATCTTGCCACCGCGCTCGTCCTTGTCCAGGACGCCCTGAAGGCTGACCGAGAGCGCGCGGAAGGGTTCGCCAGCCTGGGGCTTATTTTCTACGCTCTCAAGGACTTCGACCGCGCGCTTCGCAGCTATGATGAGGGCCTGCGTCTGGCGCCCCGGCATGCCGAACTGCGCAACGGACGCGGTGTGTCGCTGATGGAGCTTGGCCGTACATCCGAAGCGTTGACGGATTTCGAGCACGCGCTCGCGGCCGATCCTGAAAACCTCGACGCGCTCGGCAATCGCGCCAACGCGCTCTTCAAGCTCAATCGGCCCACGGAGGCGATCGAAGCCTACGACAAGGCGCTTGAGCGTGAGCCAGAAAACGCCGCGCTCCTGACCAACCGCGCCATCGCGCTACGCCGCCTCGACCGGCCCCATGAATCGCTGATAAGTGCCGCGCGAGCACTGGCCCAAAAGCCGGACTTCGCTCCGGCGCGGTTTGTCGAGGCTGGCGTGCGTTTGTCTCTCGGCGATTTTTCGGCCGGCTGGCGCGGCTATGAATGGCGCACCGGCGGCGCGCTCCGCGCATCGCGGCGAAAGCTCGCGGCCCCGCTGTGGTTGGGCAAGGACGCGCTCGACGGCAAGATCATTCTCCTCCACGCCGAACAGGGTTTTGGCGACACCGTGCAGTTCGTGCGTTACGTGCCGCTTCTGGCCGCGCGCGGCGCCCGTGTCGTGCTCGAGGTGCAGCCGAAACTGGTCCCGCTTCTGGCCGGCATGAGCGGTGTCGAGAGCGTGCATGCACGCAAAGATGAATTACCGCATTTCGACTTTCATTGCCCGCTGCTCAGTCTGCCGTTCGCTTTCGGCACCGAGCTTGCCACCATTCCGGCATCTGTTCCCTACATCGCGCCTCCGGCCGACAGGGTGGCGTTGTGGCGCGGGCGCCTGCCGCCAGGGCGGCCTCTCATCGGCTTGGCATGGTCGGGAGAGCGGGCGCACGACAACGACATCAACCGCTCGATTCCGCTTGCGGTGCTCAAGCCGTTGCTCGGGACCGACGATGTGCAGTTCGTCGGATTGACCCACGATGTGCGCGACGAGGATGCGCTCGCTCTGAAAAATCATCCTGAGGTACTGCAGATCGGGCAACAATTTTCCGACTTTGCCGATACCGCCGCCGTTATCGCGCAACTGGATGCGGTGATCTCGGTAGATACCGTCATCGCCCACGTGGCTGGCGCCATGGGCAAGCCGCTCATGCTGTTGCTGCCGTTTGCCGCTGATTTTCGCTGGCTGCGCGAACGGCGTGATACGCCATGGTATCCGACGGCGCGGTTGTTCCGGCAGAGAAGATTCGCCGACTGGACGGCAGGGATTGAAGAACTCGTTGGAGAACTGATCCGCCAGCGTAATGCTTTCGCGCGAGAAGAGGGGTTGTTCGGGCAACGCAATACGTCCCCATAAAAAATCGCGACCTCCGGCGGGGAGCTGCCGGAGGCCGCGCTGTGTCGGGGTCCGCCGCGATCGCAAGAAGCGGGCCCCGGGGAGATCGGAGGCTGGACGGCAGCCATCAAAACCGTTTGGGCCAGCGTCCGCCTTCGGTCATTTGTCCACTTGATGTCCCGATTCCTAAGTTCGCTCGATACGTGCCGAAACGACAAGCGAATATCGGAACCGGACCGCTAGAATGGCAATGCGATACTCGTCACTTGCTGGCCCCATGGCTGAGTCTGAATGTTGGTCAGTGTTCCCTTGCCGCCGTAGGCGACGCGCGCTTCGGCGATCTTCGGCAGCTCGATCGTATTGTCGCTTTGGATATCTTCCGGGCGCACGACGCCGGCAATGATCAGTTCGCGCATTTCCGAGTTGAGCCGGATTTCCTGCTTGCCCTCGATCACCATGTTGCCGTTCGGCAGCACCTGGGTGACGACTGCGGCGACGTTGGTCACCAACTGATCCTGGCGGTTGATCGTACCGTTGCCGTTCATCTGTGTGCTGCCGTCGGTGGTGAGCAGCGAACCGGGTAGGATTGCTTTCGAGGGATTCGCGATGGTGTTGGCGCCAAGGAAATTTGTGATCTGGGAATCCTCGGAGGTGCTGCGCGTGAGTTCGGTCTGGTCCTGAAACTCGGCGGTGTCGTTGATGTTGACCTTGACGGTGAGAATATCGCCGACCTGATGGGCGCGCTGATCGTTGAAGAACGCCCGCGAGCCGTTGCGCCACAGCGAGTTTGGATTGTAGATGGCGGGCTGTGGCGTCGGCATCGGCATTTGCACTGGTTTGTATCCAGGCTGGGTCGTGGGATTTTGCACCGGCGACAGGGGAGGGGTCTGGCCGATGTGCTTCAACTGGTCGAACGTGGAGCATGAGGTGGACAGCACGGCGACTGTCGACAGCAGCGCACAACGCAAAAGCACGGCACGATTCAACATGGAACTACCCTACCCTTGATACTTCTTTGCACTACCCACGCTTACTCCTGGCGCTCGGACCCCGCGGCGGCCGGAAGCAGCGCCATGTGCGGCGCGTTGGCGGCGAGGTGGACGACCCCGTCGGCGACCATCACCTGGCCGGGACCGCTGACCACGCCCTGCACAACGCGTTTGGTCTGCGGATTCAACACCCCGATCGTATCGCCGAGCGCGCCGGCGTCCTGCGCCTGGCCGCGCAGCGTCAGCGTCAGCCCCGGAGCCTGATAGATCAGGGTCACGGTGTCGTTGCGCTTGACGATCTGCGGCATCATCACATCGGAGGCCTGGATCGGCTGACCGGGACGCAGTTGGCGGCGCGCCTCCATGCCGATCGCGGCGCTCATGCGGATCAGTCCGGCGGCCTGCGACTTCGGCCGCTGCACCACGGTGAGGTCGGCGCCATGCAAGACCTCGCCGCGGTCGACCGGACGATTGACCGTAACGCCCTCGACCATTTCAACCGCAGTACCGGTCAAGCGCACCGGCTGCTGTTCCAGGAGCACGCTCGAAGGCAGACTCAGCGTCACGTTGAAGCGGCCAGTGCGAGAATCGTAACCGAGCGCCGCGACCTGCAGGTCGCCGGTGGCGTTGGGCTCGACTTGAATGGTGTGCACTGGCAGGTCGAAATTGAGCGATATCTTACTGGGGTCGCCCAGCGAATAGCGTTGCGACAGGGCGTGGGTGATGGTTGCGGAGATTTCCGGCGGATCGATTGCACGGCCGGCGCGGGTAACGACGACGTCGGTGAGCCCGCGCGTATTGATGTCGATGAGCTGGTACGGAGCGATCGCCTCGACGACCCGCTCGGTTGAAACCGCCCCGGTGGTTCCCAGGTCGGGCGCGCGAAAGATCGGGATGCTGGCGACCGGGCCGGCGTTTTCGACCAGATCGCCGATGCGGACGAGGTCGCTGTCGACGGTGACGTGGGCGCGCAGCGCCGGACGGGCAGTCTGCGCGGCTGCGGCGCCACCGAGGAGCAGCACCAGGGCGAAAACGCGGATGAGGGTGCGGATCATCGGAAGGATCCTTCTCACTTCGCCAATTGCGACGTGGTCTGCAGCATTTCGTCGGCCGCGGTGACCACCTTGGAGTTCATCTCATAGGCGCGCTGCGCTGCAATCAGGTTCGAGATTTCGGTAACGGCATCGACGTTGGACTCTTCCAGGCTGCCTTGCAGCAACGTGCCGGCGCCGTTGGTCCCTGGTGTCCCGTCCTGCGGCGTGCCTGACGCGGGCGTTGCGGTGAACAGGTTGCTGCCGTTCGCCTGCAAGCCGGCATCGTTGACGAAAGTCGTGAGCGTGAACTGGCCGAGGATGCTGGAGGTCGTGCTGTTCGCCGGCGTCACCGACACTTGGCCCTGCTGGTTGATGGTCAGTCCGCTCGATCCCGCCGGCACGGTGATGGTTGGCTGCACCAAATCGCCCTCGGCGGTGACGACTCGGCCTTGCGCATCCATTTGGAACGAGCCGTCGCGCGTGTAGCTGAAGGTGCCGTCCGGCATCAGGACCTTGAACCAGCCGGTGCCCTGAATGGCGACGTCGAGCGTATTGCCAGTCTGCGCCAGCGAGCCCTGTGTCATCAGCCGCGGCGTGCCGACCGTTTTGACGCCCGAACCAAGCTCGATGCCGACCGGTAGAATGTTGCCCTGATCGGAGGCTTGCGCGCCTATGCGCTGCACGTGTTCGTAAAGCAGATCCTCGAAGTCAGCGCGCTGGCTCTTGTAGCCGGTTGTCGACATATTGGCGATGTTGCCGGCAATGACCTGGACTTGCAGGTCCATCGCCGCCATTCCGGTCGCTGCGACGTCGAGCGCTCGCATGCTACATTCCCCTCACACTGTTTCCGCGCTTGCCGCCTCGTCGTGGACGCATCACGCCGAACCCGAAGCCGGCACCTGCGACAGTTGGGTGAGCGCGCTTGTGCGCTGGTCACCTTGCTGCTGCAGCACGTTGGCGATGTCGGTGTAAGACTGCGTGATCTGGATCATCCGCGAGATCTCGGCTACGGCGTTGACATTGGACTTTTCGATTGCGCCCTGAACCAGCCGCGTGCCGAGCGACGGCGCTATCGGGGCGACGCCGGGCGGCGCCGAAAACATGCTGCCACCTTCCTTCTGAAGCAGGTTTTGCTGAGCGAAAGCGGCGAGTTGGAGCCTGCCGCGCGGCGCATCCGACGGATCGCTGCCGTTGCGTACCGTGATGATACCGCTCGGGGTGATATTGACGCTGTGATCGCCGGGCTGAAAGGTGATTGGACCGTTGTCGCCAAGCACCGGGTAGCCTTCGTCGGTGACGAGTTGGCCGGTGGCATTGGTCTGCAGCGCGCCGTTACGGGTATAGCGCACGCCCTGCGGGGTCTGCACGGCGAGATAGGCATTGCCGTCGATCGCGACGTCGAGCGGATTGCCGGTGTGTTGGATCGGGCCGGCGGAAAAGTCGATCCAGCTGCCGGTATCCCGCACGAAGCTGATGCGCCGATCGCTGCCGGTGAACTGACCGTCACGGGCGCCCGGCATCAGGTATTCGGAAAACAGCGCGTTGTCCGCCTTGTAGCCGGTCGTGTCGATATTGGCGATGTTGTTGGCGACGATGTCGATGTCGTGCGTGAGCGCCATCTGCCGCGATAAGCCGACGAGAAGGGCATTCTCCATCGGGTACTCCCCTTAAGTTTCGCGCCATGCCCGCCTCGACATCCGCGATGTTGCGCCGCGTGCCCTCCCAGGCTGGCGGCCAGACCCAATCTGCAGAAGGCGTGCCAACGTCAAAGATGGTGGTAAAACAGGGTTTTGAGCGCAATTGCGCAGACGGCTTGGCGGGCAAAAAAGGCCCGGGGATGCTCTGGCCCGGCAAAAATTTCCGCCCGCGGCGGATGGGTGCAAGTATCTGTTAACCATTGCTCGCCTAGCGTTGCTCATGGCGGCGCCACACCCAATGGCGCGCACAAGCGCTCGCAGCTTGGTTCTGCGTTTTCTCCTGCCGGCTGCACGCGCGCCTCACGCCAGCGGGAGCGGTCATGGCAACGAAAGAAGCGCAACCCAAGGACGAAAGCGAACAAGCCGATACCGACGCCGAGGATGGAGCAAAAGCAGCTCCGGGCACAAAGGGCTGGCTCTCTCGCAAACTGATCGTGATCGCTGCCGCCGCGGTCGTCGGTTTAGGTTCGGTCGGTGGCGGTGCCTACTTCCTTCTCGGCAAGCGCAGCCAGGCGGCGCCGGCCGCCAAGGTCGCGCCTCCGCCAGTGTATTTGGATATGCCGGACATTTTGGTGAATCTGTCGACGAGCGGCAACGAGCGCACGCAATACCTGAAGGTCAAAGTAGTGCTCGAATTGCCCAACGAGGCGATGAAAACACAGCTCGGGCCACTGATGCCGCAGGTCATGGATATGTTTCAGACCTACCTGCGCGAATTGCGCGCCACAGACCTTGATGGGTCGGCCGGTCTTTACCGGCTCAAGGAAGAACTGACCCGTCGCGTCAACGCTGCGATCGCGCCGGAGCAGATCAAGGCCGTGCTATTCAAGGAGATTCTGGTGCAGTGATCCGTGCATCGCGAGGAGCGCAACCGCGAAACAAGCCCTCGCTTCATCCGCAATGTCGAATTGCTAGAAAATTGGCGGTCTGAACTCATGGCGCAACAAAAAGATCAAATAGACCAGGATGCGCTCGCCGCCGAATGGGGAGTCGCGCTAGAAGCCGAGCAGGAGGCTGCTGAGGCCCAGAAGTCCGCCGCGCCGGCCGTATCCGAAGACGGAGCCGATGCCATGGCGGCGCACTGGGCCGCCATGGTCGATGACGGTCATGCGCTCCCCAACACCAAAGGCGGCGCCGAGCGCATCCTCACGCAGGAGGAGATCGACTCGCTCCTGGGTTTCTCGCTCGCCGACATTTCGCTCAACGACAATTCCGGCATCCGGGCCATCATCGACTCGGCGATGGTCTCCTACGAGCGGCTGCCGATGCTGGAGATCGTCTTCGACCGGCTGGTCCGGCTCATGACGACAAGTCTGCGCAATTTCACCTCGGACAACGTCGAGGTCTCGCTCGACCGGATTACCTCCGTCCGCTTCGGCGATTATCTGAATTCGATACCGCTGCCCGCGATCCTCGCCGTATTCAAGGCCGAGGAGTGGGAAAATTCCGGCTTGGTCACGATCAACTCGGGCCTGATTTATTCGATTATCGATGTGCTGCTCGGCGGCCGGCGCGGCCAGACCGCAATCCGCATCGAGGGCCGCCCCTACACTACGATCGAGACCAATCTGGTCAAGCGCATGATCGAGGTCGTGCTGGCCGATGCGGAGCTGGCGTTCAAGCCGCTGTCGCCGGTGAAGTTCAACATCGATCGACTGGAAACCAATCCCCGCTTTGCCGCCATCTCGCGTCCTGCCAACGCGGCGATCCTGGTGCGCCTGCGCATCGACATGGAGGATCGCGGCGGCACAATCGAGCTTTTGCTTCCCTATGCGACTATCGAGCCCATTCGTGACGTATTGCTGCAGATGTTCATGGGCGAGAAGTTCGGCCGCGATCCGACCTGGGAGGGTCATCTCGCCACGGAGATTTGCTTGGCAGAAATCGCAGTCGATGCGGTGCTTTACGAAGCGCGGCTGCCGTTAAAGCAAATGATGAAACTCGAGGTCGGCGACACGCTGATGCTGGAGCTGAAGTCCGATGCGCCCGTAATCGTGCGCTGCGGCGACGTCACGCTGACCGAAGGCCGCATGGGGCGCGTCGGCGACCGTGTTGCCGTCCGGGTCGGCAAACCGTTGCGCAAACCGAGCACGACCTTCGCCATGTTCGAGATGGCAAGCGGTTCGAATACCCGGATGGAGGCACAATGAGTGACGGCCTGGGATTGATCATCGAGAGTCTGGTTGCGATCCTCCTCATCTTTACAATCGGTTATTGCATGTTGCTCAATCGGCGACTGAAACTCCTGCGCGCCGACGAAGGTGCGCTGCGCGCAACCATTGCCGAGCTGGTCACCGCGACGGAAATCGCCGAACGCGCCATTGCCGGGCTGAAAATCACAGCGCGGGACTGCGAGCTTGGACTGGGCGAGCGTCTCGCCCGCGCCGAACGAGTCAGCGCCGATCTCGACCGCAAACTGAGCGCCTGCAACGATACCTCCGGCTATTCGCCGCAAGGCGCCGGTGCCGGCCGAAGCGGCGAGGAGACCCCGCCTCCGGTGCAGGATGCGCAGGCGATCGCCGTGGCCGCCCAGGCATTTGCTGAACGGCTTCGCAACAAGGCCTTCGGTCTCGCCGCATGACGTGCACTCCGCGAGTTCCCTGAATGAGCCTGATGCGCTTCATCCGCGATGTGCGCCTGCTTCCGATCGCGCTGATCGCCAGTGCCTGTCTGTTGGCATTGAAGGTCGCGGATATTGCCCTTGACGGCAGCCGATGGCTCGCATCAGAGAACGCGCCGGCGGCCACGGATGGCACGACACTGATCCGCACCTCGCCCGATGCACTGCAAAATGAAAAGCTGTCCTGGGCGCAGCAGATGTTCAATTTCCCCGGGCGATCGGGTGCGAATCCCGCGGGCGAGCTGCCGCCGGCGCCTGCGGATCGGATAAATGCCGAGCAAGCTATCCTGACAACGGCGAATCCCGACATCACCGGTGCGATTACTCCGCCGGCGGCGGGCAGGGGAGCCAAACCACCGCCTCCCGGTACCGCGACCAAGCCGGGCAGCCCCGCCGTAACGCCGCCGGACGGAATCGTAATACCGACGAATGGGCCGGTGCTGCCGTCCGGCGCCGAGCGCGAGATTTTGGAGCGGCTGGCGCAGCGCCGCGAACAACTGGATACGCGTGCGCGCGAACTTGATATTCGCGAAAACCTCGTCAAAGCCGCCGAGCAACGCATCGATGCGCATTTGGCGGAAATCAAGGAAGTCGAGGCGCGGATCAAGTCGGAGACGCAGGAAAAGGATCAGGTCGAGGCGGCGCGCTTCAAGGGTCTTGTGACCATGTACGAGAACATGAAGCCGCGCGATGCGGCCAAGATCTTCGACGGCCTCGACATGGATGTTCTGATTAAAGTCGTCGCGGAGATTAATCCGCGCACCATGGCTGATATCATGGCGCAAATGTCGCCCGAACTTGCCGAACGCCTCACCGTCGCGCTCGCGAGCAAGTCGCAACCCACCGCGAAGAACGATCCAGCCCAGCTGCCGAAGATCCAGGGCCAACCGATCGCACCTTAGGGTGCGCCGCTGGAGCGCGCGCGACACTGCGACACCGCTGGGTCAACCGATCCGATGACGAGCGGAACTGCTATCGGCGCGATCCACGCGGCCGGAGCGTGACTTGGTTGTATGCCAGCCGCCGGGCTTCAATGTATTGGGCGGGAGCAGTAGATTGGCGGCGCCGCTCGCCCCGAAATGGGTTGGGTTGAAGCGGAGCGGATCAAAGTAAAGCGATCCCGCCAGGCACCGGCCTTGTTTTCACACCGTCGTTTACCGCGACGAATTCGGTGAAGGGAGATACGCCCATGTTTTTGCGCAATTACTGGTACGTTGCCGCCAGCGAGAGCGAGATCGGACGCAAGCCGCTTGGCCGCATGATTCTGGGCGAGCCGATTGTGTTCTATCGCACGGAGGCAGGCGAGCCTGTTGCGCTCGAAGACCGCTGCGCGCATCGGCATTTGCCGCTGTCGATGGGCAAGCTGTTCGGTGACGAAGTGCAGTGCCATTACCACGGACTGCGTTTCGGCGCCGATGGCCGCTGCATGCGGATTCCGGGGCAGAATCATATTCCCCAGGGCGCGAGGGTGCGGACCTATCCGGTGGCCGAGCGCTATCATTGGCTGTGGATCTGGATGGGCGAGCCGGCTCTGGCGGATCCTGCCAAAATTACCGATTTCCATTGGCTCGACGACCCGGATTGGGGCGCCAAGAGTTCCTATCTGCACGTGGAGGCCAATTGGCAACTGGTGGTCGACAACCTCCTGGACCTGACGCATTTGGCCTTTGTGCACGAAACCACGATCGGCAATTTGGCGCTGGCCGAGCATGCCAAGGTCAGCGTCACGCGCGCGCCGAACAATGTCGTCGTCACCCGCTGGATCATCGACCAGGAGGCGCCGCCAACGTTTAAGAAGGTCGGCAGCTTCACCAGCAACGTCGATCGCTGGCAGATCATCGACTTCGTGCCGCCGGCGTTTTTGCGGCTCGACGTCGGAGCTACCCCGACCGGCAGCGGCGCGCCGCAAGGTAACCGGGTCGGCGGCATCGGGATGCGCAATCTCAATGCGATCACGCCCGAGACCGAAACCACCTCGCATTACTTCTGGGGTCAGGCCCACGATTTCGACGTCAACAACGCCGAACTCACCAACCGGATTTTCGAGCAGATCCGCACCGCTTTCCACGAGGACGTTGACGTCTTTTCCGCCCAGCAGCGTAATTTGAACATCTATGCCAACCCGCCGCAGATCGACATCGCTGCCGACGCCGGCACCATCGCCGCGCGCCGCATCCTGTCGCGGCTGCATGACGAGGAGCGGGCTGCAAACCGGGTGGTCGCGGCGGAGTGATTTGCGTCCTTCACCCGCGCTCAAACGAGACGAAAGCGAAGAGACAAGCCGGGTAGCGGCGGGACGCTCGCATGCGGCCTGAAAATGCGGCGGGAGGAGGAGATGCGATCAAATCCAATCCTTCCACTTGAACCAGATGAGCGGCAACAGTGCCGTGACGACGATTAAGGCCAACGCGTACGGATAACCCCAGGCCCAGTTATATTCCGGCATGCCTTTGAAATTCATGCCGTAGATGCCGGCGATCAGCACCGGCGGGATACCGACCACCGAGGCGATGGTCAGGACCTTCATGACATCGTTCTGGTCGATGTTGATGATGCCGGTGGCTGCATCCTGTAGAAGCTGGACGCGGCTGACCAGACCTTCGGCAAACTGGACCAGGGAGGTAATGTCCGAACTGACCGCCTGCAGGCGGACAGCGATGTCGGAGCCGATCCAGTCGCGGCCGCGATCGATGGTGAATTTCGCCATCCGGTCGAGGCAAACCAGAGAATAATGAATGCGAGCCATGCGCTCGCTGGTGCGGCCGGTGTGAATCATCAGTTGGCGAAGTAGCCGCGTTTCGTGCGACAGTCGTCGCGCTTGCTGCTGGCGAAAGATCGCATGCGACGCTTCGTCGAGGTCGTGGCCACTCACCTCTAAGAGATCGGCCAGACCATCGACCAGTTCCTCAATGATCCGCACAAAGGCAAAGGCCGGCTTGAATTTTTCCGCTGGCCCAAGCTCCTTGATCACGTTGTCGAAGGCTGGTGATTGCGCGGAGCGCACGGTCAGCAGCACCGTCTTGGCCAGAACAAAACCGGCCGGAGCCGACACCCAGGGTCCATTCGCGGAGGGGAGAATCAGGGGCGCGGTCAAATACAGCGTCTCGCCGTCAATCTGCAGTCGGCTGGTGGCCTCGATTTCGGACAGCGCCTCTCTGCTCGGCACGCGCAGATCGAATGTCCGCTCGAACGCGTCCCGTTCCGCATCGGTCGGATCGAGCAAGTCGACCCATGTGCGGCTTGAAAGCGGCGTGTCTTGCGATACACCTGTGGGTTCGGCTTGGGCCTGTCCGGTTGGAAAAGCGGCTAGCATGAGGCAAGGACCGATAATACTGGATTTGGCATTCGGATCATGAATCTAGCAAAAGTCGGCCTCGGGCGAAGCCGGCTTTTCATGGTCTATAAGCTTCTGAAATCATTATAAAAGCTGTTAATCGCTCGTTAAACGCGTCGGCTTACCTTGGAATCTCGCCAGCATCTAACGCTGGCACCTTGCGGCTGATGTTTGTCTTTGTGAGTTGAGTGCTGGTCATGGCGTGCGGTCGCAGGCAGGCGGCATTCGCGCAATTCCCCGCCGGCGGTCGTCGCGCGTCCCATCCGGCGCCGCTCTGCGGCCATGCGGCAAGCAGGGTTCTTCTGCGACTATTTCCTTTTCTCATCGCATTCCTTCTGGCGCTCCCGCGCGCGGGATGGGCCGATCCGATCAAGGCTGAAGTAACCGCCGGCGTCAACGGCGGCTATGCCCGTCTCGTGTTTTCGATGAGCGACTACGACGTGGGCAGCGTGCGCAAGGAGGGCAATGTACTGATTATCAGTTTCGGCAAACCGATTGACGTATCGGTCGACAGGCTTGCCGCGCAAGCGCCGAATTACATCGGCGCGGCCCGCCGCGATCCGGACGGAATGGCGGTTCGCCTTGCGCTCGCGCGGCAGGTAAGCGTCAATGGGATGGCCGCCGGCGAGAAGTATTTTGTCGATCTGTTGCCCGACACGTGGCGGGGACCGCCGCCCGGACTGCCGCAGGACGTGGTCGAGGGGCTGGTGCGGCGCGCCCGACAGGCCGAACAAGAGTTGCAGCGCGAGCGTCGAATCGTGGCGCTGACCAGCATTCCGCCGGTCCGGGTGGCTCTCGCCATCCAGCCTACGTTCTCGCGTTTCATATTCGCCGTGCCGCGTCAGGTCGTGGTCGTGCCCACCCACGATAAAAGCGGATTGACGCTCTCCTTCGATGCCCCCTTGAAATTCGATCTTGGCGATGTGGTCGGCGTCCTGCCGTCCGGGGTCCGCGCCATCAAGGCGCAGGTGCAGGACATCTCGGCGTCTATCCATTTCGATTTGGGCCCCAAGATCAAGGTGCGGACTTTCCGGGACGAAAACGGCTACGCGGTGGATATCGTCGGCGCCGACGGCAAACCCGCCGCGAGTTCCTTGCCGGCTATCCAGCAAGCATTGGAAGGCGTGGCGAACCTGCCTGCCGCCCCGTTGGCGCCTGTTCCGGCGCCACCCCCTCCGTCACCTGCGAAGCCGCTTGCGGCTCGCGTGGCTCCATCCGTTCCAGGAAAGGCGCTGCGTCCGCCGCCTCAGTCGGTCGCACCATCTTCGCCACCAGCGCCGCGTCCGCAGCCAGCGGCAGCTTCGTCGCCACCACCGCCGGCAAAGCCGCTCGCCGTCCGCGCGACGCCGTCCGTTATTGCGTCACCGCCGCCTCCTGCACCGGCAGTGCCGCCTCCACCGCAAGCGGCGGCTTCCCCCCCGCCGCTGCCGGTCGTCAAGTCTGCCATCCCGGCGGTGCGGCTACCCGCGCAAGCCCTGCGCAACGCCAAGAGCAGGGAGTTGGCAGCGCGGCCTGCCGCTCCACCAGCCGTCAAGTCTGCCGCCGTGGCGCAAGCCGCAAACCCGCCGCCGCAAAACAACACGGCGGGAGGCAAGATTGCGGCCGAGCTTGCACGCGACCAGCAGAACCTGAAGTTGTCGTTCGATTTCATGCTGCCCACGGCGGCTGCGATCTTCAATCGCGCCGACACGCTGTGGCTCGTCTTCGACTCCAAAGTCGACATTGATCTGTCCGCACTTCAGAGCGAGCCGAGCGGCACCATCCGCAGTGCTGTTCTCACGCGCGCGCCGGATGCCGACATCGTGCGCATCAAGCTCGATCGTCCGCATCTTTTGAGCGTCGCCACCGAAGGCCCGGTCTGGACTGTGCAGATCGGCGACACGGTCGCCGCGCCAACGCGCGCGCTCGACCTCGATCCCAGCCTGATCGGGCCGAGCCGCGCGAGCATGGTCATCCCGCTTCAAGGCCCTCACGCGCTGCACCGCATCACCGACCCGGAAGCGGGCGATCAACTCCTCGTCGTGACGGCCTTTGCACCGGCGCGCGGAGTGCTCAGCACGCAACGATTCGTCGAATTTCGGGCGCTCGCCACGCAGCAGGGCGTAGTCGTGGAACCGCTTGCCGACGACGTCGCCGTGGCGCTGGCACCCGACAAGGTTGTGATCAGCCGGCCCGCCGGGCTGATGCTCTCGAGTTCCTTGCAATCGCTGCTGCATGGTACCGATCTTCACCCTTCGATGTTCGATCCCCGGCTGTGGGGACTGGTCCGCAAGGGATCGTATGAAAAGCGGCAATCCCAACTCATCGCCGCTGCCGCCGAGGCGCCCGCAAACAAGCGCTTGCAACCGCGGCTCGCTTTGGCCGGCTTCTATCTCGCCCGCGCCATGTACCCAGAGGCCGAGGGTGTGCTCGACGTGGCGCTCGGCGGCGAGCGTCCGGAATCGAAGAGTGTGACGGCGCTGGTGCTGCGCGCCGTTGCTGAAATCATGATGGGCCGGCCGGAGGAGGCGCTCAAGGATCTCGACAATCCCGCGGTCGGCGACCAGCACGAAGCTGCTTTATGGCGGGCGCTCGCCTATGCGCGTCTGGGAAAGTGGCGCGAGGCGCGAATGAGTTTCAAGCGGGTTGAAGGCGATATTGCGACACTGCCAATGGAACTGCAGCGGTTTGCGCTCAAGGAAGAGATGCGCGCTTCGATCGAAGTGAAAGATTTCGGCGAGGCGGAGAAAGAACTCAACGATCTGGAGACCATCGGTATTCCGGCCCAGTTGCAGCCGGCAATTTCCGTGCTCGTGGGGCGGCTCGACCAGGCTTTGGGCCGGGATAGTGAAGCGCTCGTCGCCTATCGTATCGCTGCCGCTTCATCGGATCAGCCTGCCGCGGCGCAGGGTCGGTTGCGGGAAACGCTGTTGCGCTATTCGCTCGGCGATCTCAAGCGTAACGAGGTCGTGTCCGATCTGGAATCGCTGACCACCGTCTGGCGCGGCGACGAAACAGAGATCGAGGCCCTGCGGGTTCTGGCGCGGCTCTATACCGAGGAAGGCCGCTATCGCGATTCCTTTTACGTCATGCGCAGCGCGATGGCGGCGCATCCCGGTTGGGACATGACGCGCAAAATCCAGGAGGAGGCGGCAAAGACCTTCGATTCGCTGTTCCTCGCCGGAAAGGGCGACTCTCTCTCAGCGATCGATGCGCTCGCGCTGTTCTACGATTTCCGGGAACTGACCCCGATCGGCAGCCGCGGCGACGAAATGATTCGGCGGCTCGCCGACCGACTGGTTTCGGTTGATCTACTCGATCAGGCCGCCGGTCTCTTGCAGTATCAAGTGGACAAGCGCCTGCAGGGCGCCGCGCGCGCCGAGGTGGCGACACGACTTGCCGTCATCTATTTGATGAATCGCAAAGCGGACAAGGCGCTTGCAACCTTGCGCGCGACGCATACGGCCGACCTGCCCAACGAACTGCGCGATCAGCGGTTGCTGCTCGAGGCGCGCGCTCTGTCCGATCTCGGCCGGCGTGATGTCGCCATCGAGGTTATCGCCGACGTCAAAGGGAGCGTCGCGACAAGGCTTCGGTCGGACATTTATTGGGCGGCGCAGAAGTGGCGCCAATCGGCCGAGCAGATCGAGCTTCTGTACGGCAACCGCTGGAAGCAATGGCAGCCTTTGACCGACGTGGAACAGTCGGACGTTTTGCGCGCGGCGCTCGGCTATGCCCTTGCCGAGGACAAGCTTGATCTCGATCGATTTCGCGACCGATATGGTCCGAAAATGGCGGGGACGCCGGACGCGAAAGCGTTTGCGATCGCAACGGCCCCGCTCGCCAGTGGCGGGAAGGATTTCAAGCTCCTCGCCCACGAGGCGGCCGCCGCCGATACGCTCGACGACTTCCTCCGCGACATGAAGGCGCGGTATCCGCAGTCTAATCCGGTCTGGACAGATCCGACGTCGGATATCGCATCAGCGGGGCCATCGCCTCTGCCTGCGGCGACGCCTTTGGTGCTCGACGTCGCACCCGAACCCACAGCGCCGCCGCAAACGCGCCTTGTTCCATCAGCGGCAGCCCCGGGCCCCAGCGACGCGCTAGATTGAGCGTGCTTGCTGGTCATTCTGCGCTCGTGCACACTTCGCGTCTGAAGTCATCGAACGGCAGGGAAGTATGAGTGCAAGTGTCGAGGCCGGCGCGCCAAGCAAGATTGACCTGAAGACCATTCGTACGGACGTCGTCGGCAGTCTGTTGCGGCCGCAAGGATTGAAAGAGGCGCGGGTGCGCTTCGATGAGGGCGAGATCGCGGTCGAGGATTTGCGCGCCATTGAAGATGACGCGGTGCGGGATGCCGTCCGGCTGCAAGAGAGCGTCGGACTTGATGTCGTGACCGACGGTGAAATGCGCAGGCTGAATTTCCAGGACAGTTTCGGCGGCTCGGTCGAAGGTTATGACGCGAGCCGATCGACGCTGAAAGTATACGAGCGCCGGGTCGAGGGCGCGGCGCCGGGGCGCCGCTGGGACATTCGCCAAATGCACGATGTCGGCACGGCGGTTTCGCACCGTCGCCCCGCCAAGTCGCGGCTCAAGCTCGCGCATAATGTTCCGCTCGAGGAATATCGCTTCCTCGCCGGGGTTGCCAAAAAACCGGCCAAGGTCTCGCTGATCGGGCCGGACCGGATTTCGCAGCGCTTCGCTTATGAGAATTCGACGGCCGTGTATCGGGACATGGATGATTTTATCGCCGACGTGGTCGAAGTCGAACGTCAGATCATTTCGAGCCTTGCCGCGGCAGGCTGCCGCTATGTGCAGATCGATGCGCCGGGCTTCACCGCTTATGTCGATCCGCCGTCTCTGCAGCAGATGCGTGCGCGCGGCGAAGACCCGGAACAAAATCTTTCACGATCGCTCAAGGCCGAGGCGGCAACGATTACCAATTTTCCCGGCGTGACCTTTGGCATCCATCTCTGCCGCGGTAATCAGCGCAGCATGTGGCATCGCGAAGGTGCCTACGACGCTATCGCCGAGCGGCTATTCAATGAGCTGCCGCACGAGCGCTTTCTGCTCGAATACGATACGGCGCGCGCCGGCTCGTTCGCGCCGCTGCGTTTCGTCCCCAAGGGCAGGGTGGTCGTCCTCGGGCTCGTCAGCACCAAAGGGCCGGAGATGGAAACGGTCGATGTGCTCAAGCGACGCATCGAGGAGGCAAGCGGATACATTCCGGTCGACCAATTGGCGATCTCGCCGCAATGCGGCTTTGCCTCGGACGTGGTCGGTAATCTGCTCGGTCCGGACGATCAGAAGCGCAAGCTCGAAATCGTGGTCGAGACCGCGCGACAGGTTTGGGGATAATCGTTATCCACGCTGTACGCTTTGCCTCATAAGGACGATCACGACCCGCCATAGCTCTGGATGAGCGAACCCGCGACCAGCGTCCAGCCGTCCACCAGGACGAAGAAGATCAATTTGAAGGGTAGCGAGACCACTACCGGCGGCAACATCATCATGCCCATCGACATCAACACCGACGCTACAACGAGATCGATGATGAGAAACGGCAGGAACAGCAGGAAGCCGATTTCGAAGGCGCGCTTGAGTTCCGAAATCATGAAAGCGGGGACGAGAATACGCATCGACACGTCCTGCGGCGTGGCCGGAGGCTTTTCGCCAGACATGTTGATGAACATCTTCAAATCTTTTTCCTGAACGTTCTTCTCCATAAATGCGCGCAGCGGCCCGCTGGCGCGGTTGAATGCCTGTTCGACGGTGATCTGATTGGCGACGAGCGGCTGGATGCCGACCTTATACACCTGGGTAAAGACCGGCCCCATGACGAAAGCAGTGAGAAAGAGAGCGAGCGAGATGACAACGGAGTTCGGCGGCGCAGTTGCGGTGCCGAGCGCCGTGCGCAACAGCGACAGCACCACGACGATGCGAGTGAACGACGTCATCATCACCAGGATCGATGGCGCCAGCGACAGCACGGTCACGAGCGCGACCAATTGAAGGACGCGTCCGTTGAGGCCGCTTCCGCCGGCGCCCTGACCGAGGTTAATGCTGATGTCCTGCGCGGCGAGCGGCGTCGCCGAGAACAAAAGTGCCGCTACTGAGGCCGCCACGGTTGTGAACCGGACGCGGCAGCCCCAACGGATTTTCATCAGTCGTATTGCATCAGTGTTTGACCGTTGGGCGGCCGAGGAGACTCGCCATTTCCTGTTCGAGACTGTCGTAGAGGCTCTTGCCGGGACTAGGTTGCTTGGTATCGGCGCGCGGCGACTTCATCTCGCCGGCGGCCCGCGCCTGGCGTGCTGGCGAAGCAGATGCGGACTGTACGGTCGGGGCCAAAATCGGAGCAGGAGCCGGAGCCGGAGCGGATTCAGGAGAATCGCTTTCGGCAGATATCGCCGATTCAACCTCTTCGTCACGCGGCGTCGGCACGGCACGCGGTTCGGGCGCGGCACTCTTTGGGCCCGGCTTGGGGCTTGGCTTGCGTAATGCGGCTTCGAGCCGTTGCGCCATTTCGGCGAGGCTTTGATCGGCGGCGGCAGTTTCGGATACTGCAGGTTGGACCGTCGGAGGTTGGGCGGCTGCTATCCGCGGCTCGACGCGCGGTTCGCGCCGCACTTCGGTACGCGGTTCGGGCCGAACTTCCGAGCGAGTTTCGGGCCGAACTTCCAGGCGCGGTTCCGGCCGTGATTCTTGACGATTGTGCAGTTGAGAGTCGGCCGTGTACGGGCGGGCGCTTGTCTGTGGCCGTGTGGGGCGGGCTGGGGGTGCTGCTGGACGGGTCGAAAGTTCGTCGGCGAGCGCGGCGAGGGTATCCCGATGAGGACGTTGCGCCTCGGCCTGCGGCTGTAACGGAAAGTCTGCCGGCTCCGCCACAGGAGCTTCAGGCCGCGGCAGGCGCGGTAGATTTGGCGGCGCGGCGGGTTCCGGCTGCTGCGTCCACGATCCATTTCCGGGGCTGTCGGGCAGCGCAATGGGACGCGGCAACGCTTCCGCGCCCGCCGCTGATCGCGGCACTGGCATCTCTCGCGGCGCGGCGGCGGCGCGTACGATATTGGACTCCACGACCACGTCGGTCGGGCCGCCAATCATGATCAAATGCTCGACATTGTCGCGGCGGATCAGAAGCAGCCGGCGGCGAGCGTCGACGCTGGCATAGTCGACAACCGCCAGCCGAGGCTGCCGCCCGCGCAGGCCGGAACCGCCAAGGCGGCCGGTGCCGAATCTGCGGACCGCCCAGGCGGTCGCGCCGATCAGGCCCAAGACGACTATGAAAGCGAGAAAGAATTGAACCGGAAAGGGCATACCACCAAAAAAGCCCATAGGCCCCCCTTAGTCGGCGCTCCACCGGCGAGCCAATGGTTAACGACGCCGGAAACATTTGCCGCCGCGAATACTAACAAAGAATTAAAGTCCTCGGGGACTTTTGCGCCGAAACGCGGCAGATCAAGGATTCTCATGGTAAACGGCGGATTGATGGCAAAAGAACGCGGGGAACCCGATTAACCGGCCATTAACCATGCGCTCGGCAAAGTCTGCCCAGTCAAAAAGGGGAACTTGGCCATGCCGATCGCCGATATTCCGATTCTTTCGATGCTGCGCAGGCGCATGGAGTGGCACCAGGAGCGCGAGCAAGTCCTCGCCGAGAATGTAGCCAATGCCGACACGCCGGGTTACCGGCCGCGCGATCTCGATCCGCCGAATTTCCAACGGGAACTCACCGCGTCGGTCGCGCTCGATCGCACCAATCCCGAACATCTTGCCGGCATCGGAGACGACTCGCGTTTCGCGGCCGACCGGAATTTGCACTACGAGGTGCGACCGAGCGGCAACGCCGTCAACCACGAAGACGAGATGATGAAGGTCGCGTCGAATCAGATGGATTTCGATGCAGTAGCCGACCTGTACACGCGCAGTCTCGCGCTGATCAAGCTCGCTGCCGGCGCGTCCTAAAGCTGACATTGCGCGGATGTTCACGTCACTCGGGGCGGCGCTCTGAATTCAGCGAAAGGCATCAATGATGGACTTCATCAAATCGCTCGCCATCGCCGCGTCCGGTCTGCATGCCCAGCGCGGCCGCATGCAGATCATCACCGAGAACATCGCCAACGCGGATTCGACCGCAACGACGGCCGGTGGCGATCCTTACCGGCGCAAGATCGTGACCTTCACTTCCGAACTCGACAGCAATCTTGGCGCCGATGTGGTCAAGCTAGGCCGAGTCCGAACTGACGATTCCGCTTTCCGCATCAAGCACGAACCAGGCAATCCGGCGGCCGACGCTAACGGCGACGTCAAATATCCGAACGTAAATACGCTGGTCGAACTGACCGATTTGCGCGACGCGCAGCAGTCCTACCAATCGGACCTCAACGTCATCACTGCCACGCGCCGCATGCTCCAGCGCACCATCGACATCCTCAAAAGCTAGGTGAACCATGGCGATACCCGCAAATCCCGCGACCGCGGCCAATGCCTATGCGGCGCTTGGCCGCCTGGGCACTGATCCGGGCGGCATGGCGCGCCCCGGCGATGCAGCAGCTGGCGGCCCGAGTTTCAGCACGGTCCTCAAAGACGTGATGCACGCGGTCACCGACGCCGGCGCCAAAGCCGACGCGCAAACGCAAGCGGTCGCGACGGGCAAGGCCAACATGGTCGACGTGGTGACCGCGGTCGCCGAGTCCGAGACGGCCATCGCCACCCTCGTGTCGGTGCGCGACAAGGTGATCGCGGCTTATCAGGATATCTTGAAAATGCCGATCTGACGAGGCGGCTGCCTTGCGGCGACGAAAGCTTGCGAGTTGGAGAGGCGAAAAACATGATGACTGGCCCCCAAGTATTGGATGTGGCGCGCGATGCCATTGTCACTCTATTGCTCGTCGCGTCGCCTCTGATGCTGGTTGGGCTGGTCGTCGGTGTCGTTGTCTCACTGCTGCAGGCCCTCACCCAAATCCAGGAATCGACGCTCGTCTTTGTGCCGAAGATTCTCGCGATCTTCATCGCGCTTCTGGTCGCGCTGCCGTTCATGGCTGACGTGCTGCACTCCAACTTTCTGCGAATCACGGCGCTGATCGCCAACGGCTGATCAATGATGCTCGTTCCGTACCGCGCCGTCAGCCGAGTCGATTTCGCGGGCCGGACGATAACAGACAGAGTGCAGCGCGAATGAGAGGCGAGAAGACTTCAGCGTGACCATTGACCTGTCCTTCCTGCCCGCTCTCGGCGCCGCCTATATCCTGGTCTTCGCGCGCATCGGCACGATGTTGATGCTGCTGCCGGGGCTGGGCGAGCAGAACATATCCGCGCGCATTCGACTCACCATGGCGCTCGTTCTTGCCGGGGTGATTCTGCCGCTGCACCGGGCCGCCTATCACATCGATACGGCTGCGCTTGGCCCGGACGTGGTCATGCTGGTCGAGGAGGTTCTGATTGGCGCGGTGCTCGGGCTCACGGCGCGGCTCACAATCTCGGCGCTGGACGTTGCCGGTTCGGTCATCGCACAACAGCTGGGCCTCGGTTTTGTGACGGCTGTCGACCCGACACAGGGAGAGCAGGGGGAACTCGTCGGCAACTTTCTGACGATATTCGGGCTGACGCTGATTTTTGCCACCAACATGCACTATCTGGTCATTGCCGCACTCAATGACAGCTACAACGTGTTCGCGCCGGGCGAGGTGCCGTCGACCGGCGATGTCGCCGCGCTCGTCACCAGTACCGTCGCCGGCGCCTTTCGCATCGGCATCCAGCTGTCGGCACCATTTTTGGCTTTCGGGCTGCTGTTCAATATCGGACTGGGCGTGCTGTCGCGGCTGATGCCGCAAATGCAAGTGTTCTTCGTGGCGCTGCCGCTGTCGATTCTGCTTGGCTTGCTGCTTTTGCTGTTGGCTCTCGGCGCCATGATGGGATTTTTTCTCGACTACGTCGCCGGCGTACTGCACGCCCTCGCTCCCCATGCTTGAGGAAGCTGCATGGCCGACGAACGCGACGACAGCGAACAAACAGAAGACCCGACCCCGAAGCGGCTCGATGAAGCGATCAAGCGCGGCGATGTTGTCAAAAGCGCGGAGGTCAACACTTGGTTCACGATCGCCGGCGGCGCTCTGGCGCTGCTGCTGTTCGCAGGGTCGGCGGCCGCCAAACTCGAAACGACGTTCCGCGGACTGATTGCCAATTCCTACCAGATTCCCACCGACGGGCCGGCTTTGGCCGACCTGACCCGCGGTCTCGCGAGGGCCGTGCTCGGGTCTCTCGGAATTCCTCTCCTCATTCTCGCGCTTGCGGCGCTTGCCGGCAGCGCGATCCAACACCGTATCGTCCTTTCCGGAGAGCCGATCCGACCGCAATTGTCGCGAATTTCTCCGGCCGCCGGAATGTCCCGGCTGTTTTCCAGGCAGGCCTTCGCCAATTTTGCCAAGGGCCTTGCCAAGCTCGCGCTCTTTGGCGCGGTCCTGACAACTCTGCTGTTGCCGGAGCGCCAGCGGCTTGCCGGCCTGGTGACGATCGACCCGGCGATGATATTGCCGTTCACGCGTGCGCTTATCATGAAGATGCTCGGCAGCGTGGTGGCGATCCTCTTTATCGTCGCGGCGGCCGACTACTTGTTTCAATATCGGCAATGGTACGACCGGCAGAAAATGTCGGTGCGCGACATCAAGGAGGAGTTTCGCCAGACCGAGGGCGATCCCATGATAAAGGGCAAGCTGCGGCAATTGCGCAACACGCGGATGCGCAAACGCATCATGGCGGCGGTACCCAAGGCCTCGGTCGTCATTACCAACCCCATTCATTTCGCGGTGGCGCTCAGATACGAGCGCGGCATGACCGCGCCGGTCTGCGTTGCCAAGGGCGCCGACCTGCTGGCGCGGCGCATTCGCGAAATCGCACAGGCCCACGACATCCCGATTGTCGAGAATCCGCCTCTTGCCCGGGCACTCCATGCCACGGTCGAGATCGACCAGGAAATTCCGCCGGAGCATTACCGGGCGGTGGCCGAAATCATCGGCTATCTGATGCGGCTGCGCCGGCTGGCGGGCAGGCCGAATTAAATACGGCTGCAATTTGGGCGTACCGCCAGTTGACGTAACCTCTTGCGCGATTCGGCGACACAAGGCACGAAGGGGCGTGGCATGACGGATGAGGCCATGACGAGGAACGGCTTCGACGGCCAAGCCGAGGGCTCTTCTGCCACGCGGGCGGCGGTAGACCGTAGCGGGGCCGCGGGCCGCGGCGGTAGCATCATCCTGGTGCTGCTGGTCGCGGCACTTTTGATCGGTGGCGCCAGCGCAATCGTGTTCGCCGGCCGGGCCAATTCCGAGCGCTACATTCTGTTTTTTCTTGCGGTTCTCGCCACGTTCGGCGTGTTTGGACTGTTCGCCCTGGCGAGTGGAATCGTGCGCCTGTCGACTGCTCAGGGCGGCAATCCGCTTGTCAAAATGGTGGTCGACAGCGCCTTCGACGGAATTGTGGTCACCGACCGCGGCGGGCGGGTGATCTATGCCAATGCCGGATATCTCGATCTGATCGGGGCCGTGGACGCTCACGACGCGCGCTCGGTCGAGCACGTCTTTATCGGCGACCCCGACGCTTCGGAGGCAATCTACCGGCTGCTCAAAGCGGCGCGTGAAGGCAAGCGCCTGCAGGAAGAGGTGCGCATTGCCGCTTCTGGCCGTCCGGTGCGTTGGCTGCGCATGAAGGTCCGCCCGCTCGGCGTTGGCGGGCGTGGTGCCGGCGGTCTCACCGTCTGGTCGCTGAGCGACGTCACTCGCGATCGCGAGCGGCAGGAGGACGTCTTTCAGGAACTACAGCACGCGATCGATTATCTGGATCACGCGCCTGCCGGCTTCTTTTCCGCCGACGCATCGGGCGACATCGTCTATCTCAACGCCACGCTGGCGAACTGGCTCGATCAGGACCTCGCGCAGGTCGGCGCCAACGGCGGCCTCAAGCTCGCGGATCTCGTTTCCGGAGACGGCGCGGCATTGCTGACAACCCTGCGGGCAACGCCCGGCGAGGTGAAAACCGAGGTGCTCGACATCGATCTGAAGACTCGCTCCGGCCGGACGCTGGCGGTTCGTCTCTTTCACAAAGTCGCTTTCGGCGCCGACGGCTCATCGGGCGACTCGCGCACCCTCGTGCTCAATCGCGCGCGCGATGACGGCAACGAGCCGCAGCGCGCGGCTCAAGTGCGCTTCACGCGTTTCTTCCACCGTACGCCAATGGCCATCGCCACGATCGAACGCGACGGGGGCATCGTGCGCACGAACGCGTTGTTCGCGCGGCTATTCCAAGGCTTGCTGGTCAGCGACGGTCGCGGCCGCTCGGTCCGGGCGATTGTGGCCGAGCGCGATTGGCCGGCGCTTGAAGCCGCGATCGGCCAAGCCGCTCAGGGCAGGGGGGATATCGAGCCGGTCGATGCCATGCTGGCCGGAGAGGGCGAACGCTTCGGCCGCTTCTATGTGACCGCCGTCGGCGAACAGGAGCGCGATCAGGAAGCTGCCATCGTTTACGTGCTCGAGACCACCGAACAGCGCGCGCTCGAGAACAAGCTTGTTCAGCAGCAGAAGATGGAATCGATTGGCCAACTGGCCGGCGGTATGGCGCATGACTTCAACAACATGCTCAACGCGATTCTCTTGGCGACCGACTTTCTGTTGAATGCGCATAAGCCGACCGATCCATCCTTCCAGGACATTATGGAAATCAGACAGAGCGCCAACCGGGCCGCAAGCCTGGTGCGCCACCTGTTGGCTTTCTCGCGCAAGCAGACGCTGCGGCCCCAGGTGCTCGATCTCGGCGAGGTCTTAAGCGACTTGTCCGTGGTGCTGCGCCGACTGATTGGTGAAAAGGTTGACCTGAAGGTCGTACATGGCCGCGATCTGTGGCCGGTCAAAGCCGATTTGCTGCAATTCGAGCAGGTGATCACCAACCTGGCCGTCAACGCGCGCGACGCCATGCCCGAGGGTGGCCGGCTCCAACTACGCAGCGCCAACGTCACCGCGGCTGAATGCGAGCGCTTCAATGCCAAGGGAATGCCTGCCGCCGATTACGCTATGGTCGAAGTTTCCGATACCGGCGCCGGTATTCCCGAGGCGATTCGCGACAAGGTCTTCGTTCCGTTTTTCACCACCAAGGAGGTAGGCAAGGGCACCGGCCTTGGCCTTTCGACGGTCTACGGCATCATCAAGCAGACAGGCGGCTTCGTTTATTTCGACAGCGTCGACGGCAAGGGTACGACGTTCCGCATTTTCCTGCCCCGCCATATCGTGACGGCGAGCGAGGCGGCCGCGCCCGCAGCGGTGGCTGAAGCGCCCGCGATCGCCAGCGCGCTCGATGCCACGGAGCGCATGCGTCGCGCCGCAAGTGCCGATCTCACCGGGGAGGGAACCATTTTGCTGGTTGAAGACGAGGAAGGCCTGCGCGCGCTTAACGCCAGAGGACTGACGTCACGCGGCTATACCGTGCTGCAGGCCGGCAACGGCGTCGAGGCGATCGAAGTCTTGGAAAAATCCAATGGCAAGATCGATCTCGTGGTATCGGACGTGGTGATGCCGGAGATGGACGGGCCGACATTGTTGCGCGAATTGCGCAGCCGCAATCCGGCGCTGAAATTCATTTTCGTTTCCGGCTATGCCGAGGACGCATTTCAAAAGCATTTGCCCGCGGACGGCCAGCAATTTGACTTTCTGGCAAAGCCCTTCACCCTCAAGCAGCTTGTTGCCAAGGTGAAGGAAACGATGGCGGCCTGACCGGACTGCTGGGTCCCCGGGACAGTTTTAGTGACGATGCGGAGGTCTCGTCGTGCGACAAGCGCGCGCGCGGCGCTTTGCGGCATGTTTTTTGTCCATCTCGTGTCCCATCCTCATGGCGCATTCGTGCCGTATTTTTTCGACTTTTATGGCGTTGCTCCGTCGATGTTTTCCTTTGTGGCGCTTGCGGCGCGTGGCTGCGCGCGAGCCATGTGGAGGCGACATGCCAGCCGTGTCTTGTGTTCGTGCTTGGTGGGTTCAAAACACCCTCTTGAGGTCGGCGGCATTCGCGACGGCGCTGCTCGCCGGAGCCCGCGAGACCGACATACGACTCGCGAGGACGCTAAGTTACGGAGTAAGCGGCTACGGGGCGTTCGTACTTCTCATGTCGGCGGCTGCGGCGGAGACGGCGGTAACGCCGGCGGGGCCGATGCTCGCGCAATCTGGCTCCCAAGCCTATCCCGGCGGTTCGCTTATCGGCCTATTTAATAGCGGCGGCCTGCTGGGTGAATTTGCGGCCGGTTTCCTCGGCTCTGGCGTGCTCGGCGTTTTATTTGGTCGTGGACTGCTTGGCGGCCTCGGCAGTGTGCCGTCTTACCTGGGATTGGCCTTCCAGCTCGCACTGCTGGCAACGTTGGGCAGATTGATCTGGACCCGCTGGCATGGCGGCGATGCGGCCAGTCCCACTGTGTTGTCGCCTCGCCAATTGGCTGAACCTTATCTGCGGTCGCGGGACGACCTGCATGCCGGCATCGACGTAGCGGCGAGCGGAAATGAGGCTGCGGCGACGGATGTGGCGCATCGCGACGGCGGGCCTTCCGAACTTACCGATGCCGGCAAGTGCAAATAGCCGGCTTTGGCTTCTTGGGCCTTCTTGAGGCGATGCCGTGGCTAATCGCAGGCGTGCGACGGCGGTAATGAACCCCAGTGGGTAAAATCAGGTACATCGCATTTGGAACAGGCGCCGAGCGCCAGCGCTAAGCCCAGGAAGACAAGAAGCCGAACCGGCGCGAAATTGCGCGCGACCATCGGCAGCATACGCGGTACTGATCGTCGCATCATTCCCCTCGGCACGTGCGTTCCGTCGCCTGACGCCCACCTATGCTCGACGGCGCTGGCAATAACCCAAGGTATCGCCTCTTAATTTCGTTTATCTTACCGGGTGCGGTGCGTGCTTTACGCCCTGTCGCGAATTGGCCGGCAAAGGCGCAAATTTCCGCAACAAGGAGGAGGGGAATATGGACATTCGGCCCAGCGGGTCGACGCCCTCGCGGCGTGGCCCGGCAGCTTCATTCACCGGCACGGTCTGGCAGGATCCGATTATCGAGGCGCCAGCGCCGGCGCGGGTGCGCTCGGGATTGGTGCGCTTCGAACCGGGCGCGCGCACTCACTGGCATAGCCATCCGCTGGGTCAAACGCTGTTTGTGGTTTCAGGCGTCGGTCGCGTGCAGACTTGGGCCGGCGAGCCGCGGGTCATAAGCGCCGGCGATGTCGTCTGGATTCCACCGGGCGAGAAGCACTGGCACGGTGCCGGCCCGAATACGGTCATGGAGCACGTCGCCATGCAGGAGGCGCTGGAGGGAAAGCACGTGCAATGGCTGGAGCCGGTGAGCGACCAGCAGTACGCGGCAGCGGGCTAAATACCATGCGTTACGAACTCTACTACTGGCCGGCGATTCAGGGCCGCGGCGAATTCATTCGCCTGGCGCTGGAACAAGCCGGCGCTGATTACGTCGATGTGGCTCGACGCGGCAAGATCGGCATGGCGGCGATGAAAAAATTGCTTGAAGCCGAGCGTTTGGCGCACCCGCCCTATGCGCCGCCGTTTCTCAAAGCGGGAAAGGACATCATCGCGCAGACGGCGTTAATCCTGTTTTACCTAGGGCCAAAGCTCAAGCTGGCGCCGCGCGACGAGGCGGGACGGATATGGGCGCATCAGTTGCAGCTCACCGTTACCGATCTCGTGGTGCATATTCACGACACGCATCACCCGGTCTCTGGCTGGCTCTATTACGAAGAGCAGAAGCCGGCCGCGAAACGGCGCACCGCGGACTTTTGGCGCTATCGCGTACCGAAGTTTCTCGGCTACTTCGAACGCGTACTGCAACACAACGGCGGCCAGTACATGGTCGGACGGCGTCTCACCTACGTCGATCTGTCTCTGTTCCAGATCGTCGAAGGGCTGCGCTATGCTTTTCCTGAGCGCATGAAGCGCTTCGAGAAAAAGGTGCCGCTGCTGGTCGCGCTGCATGATCGCGTGGCCAAGCGTCCGCGGATTGCGGCGTATCTGGCCTCGGAGCGGCGCATTCCGTTCAGCCAATGGGGTATCTATCGATACTTCAAGGAACTGGACGCCTGAGCGTTACTGTTTCTGCGCAATGCGGCGCAGCCGGTCGATGATACGCTGGGGCATTTGATAGACGTGGGCGATCTGCGCTTGCATCGCCTCGCCCGATGTCGGCTTGTTGATAACCAGACGCTTTTTGGCAGCTTCGGCCAGGAATTTTGGATCTTTGAACGTGGCCAGCAATCCGGCCCGCAAGGCGGCGGTGCGCTCGGGCGGCAGGCCGGGCGGCGCCACGAACGGGCGGCCGGCGGCGAGCGGCGCGTAGGCGGCCTCGAACAGCTTTTTGTCATCCTCGCTCTTCACCAGATCGGGTCCGTACGGCACGTTCGGCAAAGCCGCTTCCTTTTCCGGTCCGTATTGCACCAGGATGCGGATCTTTTTCTCCTTGATCCAATCCGGTCTGGTTGAGGTCAGTGCCGACCAAAAGGTATCGCCGTAGGTGTCCAGTTCGCCTCGCTCCATCGCCAGAAATGCCTCGTTCTGACCGGGATAGCCGGCAATGATCTTGAGCTTGAGCCCCAACAACGCGTTAAGCAGCCGGGCATAAAAGCTCGGGGTCGAATTGGCGCCGGAGGCACCGGCGGTCATTGGAATGCGCTTGGCGTCCGCGATCGTCATGACCGGCGAGGTATGCCAGACGATCAGAAGAGCGGTCTCGATCGACGGCGTGCCGAGCCATGTCATCTTTGTCGCGTCGTAATCGGCTTCCTTGGTGCCGAACAACGGCTCGAATGGCGTATTGTTCTGAACCTGGCCGATGGTGAGGCCGTCGCGCGGCGCGACATTGGCGAGATAATTCATCGCCAGGATGCCGCCGGCTCCCGGCACATTGCGCACGACGACTAACGGATCGCCGGGAATATGCGCGCCGAGGTACTTGGAAACGCTCCGGGTCAGCGCGTCGTAACCGCCTCCCGCAGAGGAACTGCACAGCAGTGAGATCGTCTTGCCGCGATAAAAATCGACGACGGGTTGCGCGCGCACCGTGTTGGCGGCGGCTGCGACGAATAACACGCAGGCCGAGATATAGCGGATGAACATGGCCGATCCTCCCCAGTCGGGCTTTTTCTTTGCTTCTGCGGGATCCGAGACAGTAACGCCAGTTGAGTCCAATCGCTACAGACGCTCGGACGACAAAGTGTAGCACGGACGGCGAGTGGAATGCTCCGCCACGCTCAGTTTGGCGCTGTTCTTCCGTCCGTACTGGAAGCTCGTTCTAAACGCCGTGGCGCGTGGGCCAAGGTCAGCGCAGCGAAAAGCGGATGGGAACGGTCAGGTTGAGTTTTGCCTCGGTCATACTGGCCGGAAATGCGGGCATCGGCTGCGCGCGCTCGACCAAGGCCAGGACTTCCGCATCGAGATCGGGATAGCCGGAGCCCTTCACGATACGCCGCGATGTCACGTGACCGTTGCGGTCGACGCTGAAAGCGAGCAGCACGATGCCTTGCTCGTTTCGCCGGCGGGCGGCAAGCGGATAGCTCTTGAATTCCTGCAGCCGCCGAAGCAGAAGCGACTCCCACGACGGATCGATGCGCGGCGCGCGCGCCAATTCGCGGACCGTCGTGCGCGGAGCCGGGCTGTTCTGCTCGACCTTGGGCGGAGGTTTCGGCAAAGGTAACGTGGCGTCGGGCGAAGTTTGTTTGGGCGGGACAGGCTTGGTGTCCACTTTTGCTGCCGCCACCTGATTGATCTGCGGCGCGGTGAAATCGATCGAAAGGATCGACGTCTCATCGCCGATTTCTTCATTCGGCGGATGCCAGAATCTAAGATACGCGGCGACAAGCGCTGCGTGGACGCAGACGACGACGCCGGCGGCAAAGAGCCAGCGCCACAGGTCGCGCGGGTTATCGTGCTCGAACCAGGGCAGGTTGCGGACGGTCATCGCTTATCCCGCGCTTCGAGGCCGACCAACGCGATCTTGAGATAACTTGCGTCGCGCAGTGCGTCGAGCACCAGCATGACGTCGCCGTATGGAACGGAGCGGTCGGCGCGGAGGAAAATGCGTTCTTGCTTGTTGGAACCGGTCGCGGCGTCGAGGGCGGCCGGGAGGTCGCTTGCCCTCACCGTATCGTCACCGATCGTTAGTGTGTGATCGGCCTTGACGGTGACAAAGACCGGCTCGATGGGACGCCGCTGTGGCTGCGCGTTCAACGACGGCAGGTCAACCGGCACGTCGACGGTCGCAAGCGGCGCCGCTACCATGAAGACGATGAGCAGCACCAGCATCACGTCGATGAACGGCGTGACATTGATGTCATACATTTCGGTGAGTTCATCCTCACCGCGATTGAGACGTATGGCCATCGGGTTAGCCAATCTACTCCGCGGTCATCTACTCCGCGGCTTGTGCGAGCGGCAGCCTCGCCCTGTCGAGATCGCGGCTGACCAGGCGAATGATTTGGGCGGAGGCATCGCCAAGCAGCGCGCGGTAATGCGCCGTCTGACGCGTCAGCACATTATAGATCACGACCGCTGGGATCGCGGCAATAAGCCCCATCGCGGTTGCCAGCAAAGCTTGCGCGATGCCGGGTGCCACCACCGCGAGATTGGTTGTGTGCGCGTTGGAGATGCCGATGAAGCTGTTCATGATGCCCCATACGGTGCCGAACAGCCCGACGAACACGGCGGTCGACCCGATCGTGGCGAGCACGCCGGTGCCGCGTCCTATTTTGCGGCTGATCGCCATTTCCAGCCGGTCGAGCTGCAACGCGATGCGCTCCTTCAAGCCGTCGCCCTGTGCGCCGGCGGATAGACGGATTTCTTGCGCGGCCGCCTGCATCAATTGCGCAGCCGCGGTCGAGACGTTACGCAACTGATCGTGCGCCTGAGCGAGTGTTGCCGCATTGACGAGGACGCGAAGTCCGCGCCGGATTTCGCGGCGCGCTTTGCCCAATTCCAGGGTCTTGGCGAGAAGGATCGTCCAGGTCACGATCGAAGCCAGAGCGAGGCCGATCATCACCGCTTTGACCACCCGATCGGCATCAAGGAACATACGTTCGAACGAAAGCTGTTGCGGCAGCATGTCGCCGCCGATCGATGGTTCGCCCAGAGGGAGCGTCGGCGCTGCGCTGACCGGATTACTTGCTTGGGTTCCAGGACCGGCTTTTGGGTTCGGTGTGGCTGTAATCACCGCCGGGTCCGCGGAAACCGCGGCTCCCAGCGGAGCGCTGCTCTGCTGTGCCGCCGGCACGAGGGGCTGGGTCGTGGTCGTTTTGGGCGACTGTGCGGGCGGCGAAGCAATCGGCGCCGCAGCAGATTGTGCAGCCGACCCGGGAAGCCTGTATACGCCTTGCGCCGTCGCCTGCGCGAACGTTGCAGCGACGAAAAGCGCGGCGGTCAGCATAGCGTACAGATGCCGCCGCGGGCGCAGAAGGGTGCGAAACAGGATCAATCCTCCTGCCTGTCCTTGGGCCTGACGATCGGTTTGCATTCCAGACTTCCCGTTCTTCGTCGGTGCTCCGCTTCGACGGCTCCGCTCTATTGCGCGGAAAATGTGACACGATGACGTTCGCGTGCGTTCCCGGTCATGGTCATCGCGGCGGCAGAAGCATCAATGGAACCATCGTTTCTCTTCGGACTATGACCTATGAAATTCGATACCTTTCCAGTATGTTGTGTACCATTGCGCGATGCGGTCAAGCGTTCAAGCCCAATGTTGGAAATGTCGCGAATGCGAAGCATTCCCGCGCGACAACTCCCCTTTGTCGGAGGGCGTGGGGGCTGAATAGGCGCGGCCCGTCAGGAATTCGCGAGGCCGTGCTTACCGCATGAAAACTTCGTGTTGTTAGTTGTTGGCATTCGAGCTTTTCCAAGGTGCAGCGTCGCTGCCGCCGTTCAGATTTTCTTCGATACGCCGATGGAATAGCCGCGACGCGGTCCGTATTGCGGCGCGAACACGTCGATGCCGGTGCCGCTGGCGCGGTGCGCGCGACCAGCGTGGCGGGCGCCGGAGGACGTCGCCGCACTGGAAGGGCTTTGGCTTCGGTTTTGCGCCGCTTACGGTCACCTCGGGAAGCTGCACCTGTGCCCGTGCAGTAGCGCTACACTCGCTGAAGATGACGAGCGCCGTCGCCAGCAGAAGGCCGCTTTCGGCGCACCAAGCGAGTACTGGGCTGAATACAATGCGAAGGAGGCGGTCCTAATTTTGCATTTCACACTTCTATTCAAGAAGCCCATCAAAGCGAAGTCGCTCGAAATTGACGTTTACGATCCGGAATTTTTCATCAATTTTGACTTCGACAAGAGCCAGCCTGTCACGCTTGTTGCCGCGCCCCCGCGATGCAAGGCTGCAACCGATAAGCCCTCGGACAGCAATTTCCCATCACTATTTTTCAAGCTCGATCCGTCTATGCCGACCTCTGAGGCCAATATCGGAATGGGCGCCAGCTTCGCCAATAGGATTTGGGTGAACCGTCCCTGAGCATCGGTCCGGGCGTGACCAAGCCATCGGATCGTGGGTTGCCATTCGATCTTTCGGACATGCTCAATGATCGGCGCGGAAGTTGCCGTCATCGAGCGCGCTGAGGCGACGACTGCGGGGTAAGCGATCGTGCAACGCGAAAGCCGATGAAGCTGCGGCGAATAATAGCCGGGCTCCACGTGCGGCCGACCGAGCGCAGATCGCTCGGATCGTCGGCCCAAGAGCCGCCGCGAATCATCCGGCCATTGCAACTGCCGCCGACAATCCAGGGCGAGCCATCCGCCGGCGCATCGCGGTAACCGGCATGCAGGCAATCCTCGACCCACTCATACACGTTGCCGGCCATGTCGTAGAGGCCGAAGCGGTTAGGTGGAAACGAACCAACGGGGGCCGTTTGCAAGCCGTCCCAGCGGCTGCCGCAGCCGTTGCAGTTCGCATTATTCTTGCCGATGGCGTCCCCCCACGGATAAGCCGTCTCGGTGCCGGCGCGTGCCGCATATTCGTATTCGGCTTCGCTCGGCAGCCGATAGGGCTTGCCGGTGATTTTCGCGAGCCATGCCGCGTAGCGCTCGGCGTCATTCCAGGTCACATTGATAATCGGTTGCCGGCCGCGCCCAAAGCTTCCGTCCTCGATGTGCGGATCGCAATCGCCGTGAGCCGCGCAGGCGCCCCATTCGGCGAATGTGGTCTCAAACTCTGCCATGGCAAACGGTGCGACGATGGTGACCTTGTGCTGTGGCTGCTCGAACGACTGATGGCCCTGCTTGGTTGCTGACGAGCCCATAAGGAATGTGCCCGCCGGGATAACGATCATGTCCGGGCATTCCGACGTACAATCCTTGAATTTTTGCCCCGGTCTGACCGCCCGCTGCCGTGATGCATTGGCTTCCTTGAGCCCGACTTGCGACCGGCCGTAAGGCAGCATCCGCGCGTGGAAAATCCATTGGCTGGGCAGGTGATCCTGATCGATCCAGGCGACGATACCAAATACGACACCGATGAAGATTGCGAAAAGGCAGGTTTTGACGGTACGGCGACGGCACACTGCGGTCACCTCGGCTATTCGTAACGCCGTTTCCGAAGTTTCAGGATGTTCAGTCACCGGCAACGCTTCCCATTGATCTCAGCCCGTGAGGTCCGCGAGGACGCTAATCCAGTTCCGCGGGCCGTTGGGTGCGAAGTCTACGGTGATTCGACTGAACAGGCCTCGTTTCCGCCTCACTCACGAATACAGTGTGGCTGGAATCGGGGTGGGGCGGCACGCCGGATGCTGCGGGTGCCGATGTTCTATCGCTTCATTCTCATGCTTGACGTTCTGGCGAGCCTCGTTGCGTTTGCCGGGACCGCATCGGCGCATCCGCATGTCTGGGTCACGATGCATAGCGACTTTCTTTATGCGCCGGACGGCTCGGTTACCGGCATACGCCATACCTGGACTTTTGATGACATGTTCTCCGCGTTCGCCACGATGGGATTCCCGAAGACGAACGGCACCTTTACGCGCCAAACGCTGCAGCCGCTGGCCAAGGTCAACATCGATTCGCTCAAGGACTTCGACTATTTCACTTATGCCAAGATCGACGGCAAACGGGACAAGGATGCCTTCAACGAGCCGCTTCCGGACTACTGGCTCCATTACGATCCGAAAACGACGCTGTTGACGCTGCACTTCACGCTGCCGTTCAAAACGCCGGTGAAGGCCAAGGCGCTGCAAATTCAGGTCTACGATCCGACGTTCTTCATCGATTTTGCCATGGCAAAAAAGGATCCGATCACGCTTGTCGGCGCGCCGGCGCATTGCAAGATTGCGACGGAAAAGCCGCCGGACGTGAATTTTCCGACGACGCTGCAATTCGACCAGGCGCTGGTCACGTCCGAGGCCAATGTCGGGATGGGGGCCAGCTTCGCCAACAAGATCACGGTGACCTGCCCGTGAGCGTCAGTCGTTGCGGGCGATCTCTTCGCCATCTTTTTCTGCCGGGCGCCATCGCGGCACTGCTGCTGGCCGGAACGGCGGCGAGCGCCTGGGCGCAGTTCGGCGGGTATGGAGGGCCGGCGCCGGCTAATGGCATCTTCGGCTGGCTCCTTGGCCAGCAGGCTTTCTTCTACCAGGCGCTTGCCGGAATGCTGCGTGCGGCGAAAACCAACGGATCGGCCTATTGGGGGCTGATAGGCATCTCCTTTGTTTATGGGGTTTTTCACGCCGCAGGGCCTGGCCATGGCAAAGCGGTCATCTCGTCGTATCTGCTCGCCAACGAGGAGACCTGGCGGCGTGGCATCATCCTGTCGTTTGCCGCGGCGGTCCTGCAGTCTCTGACTGCCATCTCCATGGTGGCTATTGCCGCGTTCCTGATCGGCGCCACGGCACAGATGATGGGTAACACCGTCCGCATCATCGAGACGGTCAGTTACGTGATCATCATCCTCATCGGCGTGAGGCTTATGTGGGTGAAGGGTAAGAGCTTTTGGGCCACGCTGCGTAAAATGCGCGCGGCGAAGGTGCCCGCCGAAGCCGGCTCGCTCGAAAGCGGCCATGCTCACGATCATGCGCATTCGTGTGACGCGCACGCGCACGATTATCACGCACATGCTCGCACCGATCACGAGCATGGCGACCACGCGCATTCCGCTCAACATCATCACGATGAGGAGGAGGACAACGTCCTGCCATGGGGCCACGCCCACGGCCCCGACCCGGAGGAGTTAGCCGGGCCGGGCGGCTGGCGGCGCGGCTTGTCGACGATCGTGGCGGTCGGCCTGCGGCCCTGCTCAGGCGCCATCATCATCCTGGTCTTTGCGCTGTCGCAAGGCCTGTTCTGGGCTGGCATAGCGTCGACCTTCGTGATGGGGCTAGGGACCGCCATCACCGTCGGAACCATCGCGTCGCTGGCGGTCGGCGCCAAATCCTTCGCCAAGCGCTTTTCGGGAAAGCCCGCCGGCTACGGTGTTCTGGTGCTGCGCGGGTTCGAGGTTGGCGCGGCGTGTCTGGTGATGCTGGTCGGCGTCGCTTTGCTCACCGGCTACATGGCCAGCGAGCAGATGGGCTTCTTCTAAAGCACCCGGCCGAGCGCTGCTGCTTCCATTGTAGCTCGCGCGGGCTCTCGAGGGCACTTGCAGCGAAGTGGTCAATCGGGTCCGTTTTCGCTTCAACATGCGTCTTCTATGATGCCAATATGCGAGGTCTGGCAGTGTGGCGGTTCAGAAGTCCGCATCATTCTCGCGGCGGGCTCGTTGTGCGGACTACTGAACCAAAGCCACACTGGATCAATAACTTGCTAGTGTCCTTTCGATTCCGAAGTTCGCCAACGAGGGAGCCGCACAATGATGCGAACTTCGGAATCGGGACACCAGCGAAGAAGAACCGGAGAAACCGCCATGCACGACACACCCGATCAGGTCCATTGGCACGAGCCGAAAGCAGGGGAGAACGCCGGCTTCGGCAAATTCAAGCGTCAGCCGCTGCCGTACGACCGCTTCATGGAGGCGGAAGGGGTGCCATGCTACCGCGGCATCGGCGTGCGCAAGGTCCAGGATCTGCCGCTTGTGCCGTGGAAACGACTGGGCGGCCGCGGCTCGTTCATCCAGCTTTTCGGCACCGAGGGCCTGTGGGGCATGTACATCGTCGAAGTCCCTGGCGCCGGCGCGCTCAACGTCGAGCACCACCTTTATGAAAAGGTTGTGCTCGTGGTCGAAGGCCGCGGCACCACTGAAGTATGGCAGGAGGGCCAGAACAGACGCCACGTCTTCGAGTGGCAGAAGGGCTCGCTGTTCGCCATTCCGCTCAATGCGTATCATCGCATCGTCAATGCCGGCAGCGCGCCGGCGCTGCTGTTGTGCGGCACCACGGCGCCGAATGTGATGAACGTGATCGACAATTTCGATTTCATTTTCGATTGTTCCTTTACGTTCAGCGAGCGCTTCTCCGGCGCGGAGGATTTTTTCAAGCCGAAGGACGATCTCGAGCCCGACCCGATCCGCGGACTTGCCATGCGGCGCACCAATCTCATTCCCGACATCGTCAATTGCGACCTGCCGCTCGACAACCGCCGTTCGCCCGGGTACCGCCGGGTCGAGCCGGCCATGGCCAGGAATCGCTTCTATCTGTGGATCGGCCAGCACGAGACCGGCCGCTATTCCAAGGCACACAAGCACGCTTCGGCCGCGGTGCTCATCTGTGTCAAGGGCAAGGGCTATACCTACACGTGGCCCGAGGCGCTCGGCACGACGCCATGGAAAGATGGCAGGGCTGAATTCATCAAACGTCAGGATTACGAGCCGGTTGGCCTCGTCTCGGCCGCGCCGATGAGCGGCGACTGGTATCATCAGCATTTCGGTATCGGCAAGGAAGGCCTGCGCATTTCGGCTTGGCATGGTCCTAATAATCAACGCGCGCGCAAGCCCGGCGTGCCCGGCGAGCAGCTCATGGACTACGGCGCCATTGAACTCTCAAAGGGCGGCAGCGCCATCGGTTACCATCAGGAAGATCCGGCAATCCGCAACGAGTTCGAAGCAACCCTGGCGCGCGAAGGCTTGCCGAGTCGGATGAAACCGGACTTTTACGAACGCCCGCCTGCCGAAGGCGAAGTGGTGATGGGAGACGTGATGTAAAGTCATTCCGGGGCGCGCCAACGGCGCGAGCCCGGAATCCATATACACTGTCATCCGAGTGTTTCACTGCCTTCGACAATCTTCCTCTTTCGTGGATAGGGATTCCGGGCTCGGCCTTGCGGCCGCCCCGGAATGACATGGGACAAACAATGCCCTTTCAGGACTTTCGCCAGTTTCTCGACGTGCTGCGCAAGCATGGCGAACTGATCGATATCAACCGCCGGGTCGAACTTAACGACGTCGGCAAGGCCATGAAGCAAAGCTACGTGCGCAACGGCCCGGCGATCTTGTTCAACAACAATGGCACCGACTATCCGCTGGTCGCTGGTGTCTATTCCAACCGCGACAAGGCGCTCCTCGCTTTCGAGGCGGAGGAAGACACCATCCTCGACAAGGTCTTGCACGGCCTCGACAACCCGATTCCGCCCGTCATCACCAAAAGTGACGTGCCTTGCCAGGAAGAAATCATCGAGGGCGACGCCATCGACATCCGCGACTTCCCGGTGCCGCAATACAGTCCGAAAGACGGCGGCCCCTACATCACGCCCGGCATCGTGGTGTCGGAGGATCCGGAGACGGGCGTGCCGGACGTCGGCCATTACCGTTTCCTGATTCTTGGCAAGGACACGATGTCGTACTCGGCGCAGCCGTTTCACCGCTTCGGCAAGAACGTCGCCAAGTGCAAGAAACTCGGCATAGTGCCGAAGGCGGCGCTGGTGATCGGCGTCGATCCGATCATCGCCTATACCTGCCAGGTTCAGGTGTCCGACACCACCGACGACTGGGCCCTGGCCGGCGGTTTGCGCGGCGTGCCGATCGAACTCGTCAAATGCAAGACCTGCGACGTAAAGGTGCCAGCAACCGCCGAAGTGGTGATCGAGTTCGAGGTTGATCTCAACACGACCGTGCTGGAGGGGCCGCTCGGCGAATATACCGGCTATTACACGCGGCCCTCACAGAAGCCGGTGGCGGACATCACCGCGATCACGCACCGCAAGAAGCCGATCTTCCAGGGTCTGCTCACCGGCAAGCCGGTGACAGAGAATCATATTCTCAAGCAAATTCCGTTCGAGGCTTCGGTGCTCCGCATGCTGCAGCGTCAATTTCCGACCATCAAGGCGGTGTCGGTGCGCGCCTCGGCCGGGGTGTCGTTCTATGTGGTGATCGCCATGGAGCCGCGCTTTGCCGGCGAGGCGCGGCAAGTCATCCTCTCCATGATGTCGAGCAACATCCGACCGAAATGGACCATCATCGTCGATCCCGACATCGACGTGCATTCCTCGACCGAAGTGGAGTGGGCGATGGCGTTTCGGGTCCAGCCGGCGCGCGACATTATCACCGTGGATAATGTGCCGGCCGGCCCATCCGACCCGTCGGTCGATCTCTCCCGCGACCGCACCATGCGCATCGCATCCATGATCGGCGTCGATGCGACGCGGCCGTTCGGCGAAAAATTTTATGATGTCGCCGACGTGCCGGGCTGGGAGGATTATGAGATCCCGGAGCTCAACGGGCGGAAATGAAAGTATCCGTTTAATCGGCCGCGGCTTTCCCATGTGTCCCGAATCAAATGAGCTCCGGTAGGTACCGAAGCGGACACGATATGGCTGCCCCGTTCGCAGTGGGATTGGTCGGCAAAAACGTTGAAGCTTTGTGCCGGAACGAACCTGTTGCGCGACTACGAGGCGGGTGCGGACTCTCGCGGCTGATTCGTCGCGTCGCCGGCGAGATCAGCGGCGCCGCTCAGCTTTGCCGCGCATTCGTCAGCCGTCTTGTCCCAACCTTTTGCCATGAGCTCCATCGCCCGCTTATCGGCCGGCCTTGT
>JBOHIU010000042.1:0-40990 GCA_050725855.1 Xanthobacteraceae bacterium
GCCGCCGCGTTTGCCGACCATCTGCGCGTGCTCTGGCTCGTGCCGGCCATGGATGGCTTGTTCACCGGCGCGCCTTCCGAACGCCGGCGGTTCCTCGATCGCCTGGTCCTCGCGGTCGATGCCGAGCGTCGCCAGCCCGAGCGCGCCCTCAATCTCGGCCGCGACTGCCCAAGAGCCGTCGCCTTCCCCGAAAGCGACCTCGTCCAGGGTGGCGCGGCGCAGCCCGCGCCCTGGCGACAGCAACGAAATCGCTTCGATCAAATTGGTCTTGCCGGCGCCGTTCGGCCCGGTCAGCACGATCGTCTTGGCGCCGGACTCAAGGGACGCGGCGTGATAATTGCGGAAGTTGGTCAGAGTCAGCCGGAGGACGCGAGCGGAAGTCATGGAGTGGAAATCATGGCATGTCGTCGTCCGCCTTCGCGGAGCATGACAGGCTCTATCACACTCGCATCGGCATCAGCACGTAGAGCGCGCCTTTGGAGTCTTTGTCCTGAATAAGCGTCGGTGACCCGGGATCGGCGAGCATAAGCACCGCCGCTTCGCTCTCGATCTGGAGGGCGATGTCGAGCAGATAGCGGGAATTGAACCCGATATCGATCGGATCGGCTTCGTATTCGACTTCGAGTTCCTCGTTGGCGCTGCCGGAGTCCGGATTGGTGACCGACAATGACAGCTTGCCGCCCGCGACCGACAGCTTGACCGCGCGCCCGCGCTCGCTTGACACCGTGGAGACACGATCGACCGCGGCTTCGAACTCCTTCCTGTCGACGATCAGTTCCTTGTCGTTGTTGACCGGAATGACGCGCGCATAATCGGGAAACGTGCCGTCGATCAGCTTCGAGGTCAGCACCACGTCGCCGACGGTGAAGCGCATCTTACCCGGCGAGAGTTCGATCAGGACATCGGCCTCATTGTCCTCCAGCAGCCGCTGCACTTCGCCGACCGTTTTCCGAGGCACGATGACGCCCGGCATGCCTTCGGCTCCCTGCGGCAGTTCGATCTCCATCTGCGCCAAGCGATGACCGTCGGTGGCAACGGCACGCAGCGTCTGGGCTTTGCCGCCAGCCGGGGCGTGCAGGTAGATGCCGTTGAGGTAATAGCGGGTTTCCTCGGTCGAGATGGCAAACTGCGTCTTCTCGATGAGCCGCTTGAGATCGGCCGCCTTGAGCGTGAATTTGTGGGTCATCTCGCCCGGAGCTAGATCCGGAAAATCGCTTTCCGGCAGGGTCTGCAGCGTGAACCGCGAGCGTCCGGCGCGAATGGTAAGCGCGGCGCGATCACCGGACGATTCGATGACAATCTGCGCTCCTTCGGGAAGCTTGCGCACGATGTCGAAAATCATGTGGGCGGGAACGGTAGTCGATCCCGCCGGCGCGACCTCGGCGGCAATGGAATCGGTGATCTCCACGTCAAGGTCGGTCGCCTTGAGGCTGAGCTGCGAGCGCTCCGCCCGCAGCAGCACGTTGGCCAAGATGGGGATCGTATTACGGCGTTCGACCACGCGGTGCACATGGCCAAGGGATTTGAGTAATTCCGAACGCTCTACGGTGACCTTCATCGCGCAACCCATCCGCTAACCGCCGACGAAGGTGCCCCGTGACGCGGCTTTCGGCAAGCCCCGACGCGCGATCCATCCCTCGTTTTCCCTGGCTTGCGCACGCCTTTCGAATATCATCCCCAGCCGCGCGCGGATTGCGGCTGGCTGCCGAACGACGCTCAATCCTGCAACTGGCGTTTGAGCCCCTCGATCTCCTCGGCAAAGGCGGTGTCGTTGCCGGTCAACGCCTCGATTTTTCGCACCGCGTGCAACACGGTGGTGTGGTCGCGGCCGCCGAAGCGACGCCCGATCTCGGGCAGCGAGCGCAGTGTCAGGACCTTGGCCAAATACATCGCGACCTGCCGCGGCCGAACGACATTGGCGGTGCGGCGAGAGGATAACAGGTCGGCGCGGCTGACGTTGTATTGCCGCGCGACGACACGCTGGATGTCCTCGATGCGCACGCGCCTGGGCTCGGCTGGACGGATCAAGTCGCGCATTTCGCGTTCGGCCATTTCCAGCGTCACCGGCTGGAGGGTCAGCTTACTATGCGCGAGCAGGCGATTGACCGCGCCTTCAAGATCGCGGCCGTTATGCGTCACCGACTTGGCGATGAAATCCAGCACCGGCGGCGGCACCTCGAAGCCGGGATGATGCAGTCGGGCGGCGGCGATGCGGGCCTTGAGGATTTCAAGCCGCAATTCCTCACCGAGCGATCCGATCTCGACAACGAGGCCGCCGGCGAGCCGCGAGCGGACGCGGTCGTCGAGGCTTTCCAGGTCCGCGGGCGGCCGATCGCTGGCAATCACCACCTGGCGGCCGGCATCGATCAGCGCGTTGATGGTGTGACAGAACTCATGCTGCGTCGATCGGCCCTGTAGAAACTGCAAGTCGTCGATGACCAGCACGTCGGCGGCACGCAGCGCCTCCTTGAACGCGAGCGTGGTCTGGCTTTTGAGCGCAGATACAAAGCCGTAAATGAAGCGCTCGGCCGTCAAATAGAGCACTTTGCGGTCGGCTCTGTTGCCCGCCCAGGCGATCGCCTGCAGCAGATGGGTTTTGCCAAGCCCAACCGCGGCATGGATCGAGAGCGGATTGAACATCAGCGGGTCGCCGCGCCGGCTGATTGCAATTTGCTTGGCCGCCGCATGGGCGAGCGTATTCGACCGGCCGACGATGAACGTCTCGAACGTAAGCCGCGGATCGAGCGGCGAGCCGCCCAGCGCGTCGTGAACCGACATGAAGGGCACGCTTGCGCGCAGATCGTTACTGCCGTTGGCGGTCTCGCGCGTGTCGCGCGGCGACGCCGATGGCTCGGCGAGCTTCGTCTTCGGCGCGGGCGCCCGCATCGTTGCCGAGCGGACGCTCAATTCCAGGCGGGAGATTGTCGGCTCCTCGACCTGCCACTGGGCCAAGACCCGATCGGCATAGTGCGACTGGATCCAATTGCGCAGGAAGCGCGTCGGTACCGAAAACCGTATCGCGCATTTCTCCGCGGATTCGAATTCCATGCGGCCGAACCAGCTTGAAAATACATCCTCGCCCAGTTCGAAACGCAATCGTTCCTTGATGCGCTGCCAGCGATCCATATCGGTGCTCATCTCTACGTTCTGTTTTTGTGGAAACATGGCTCAACCTGAGGGTGAGGCGCAGGCACAATGGTGCCCTTGCCCGATGAGAAGGGACCCAATGCACTGACTGGAATTTGCTGAAAGAAGCCGAAAGCCGCGAAGGGCGATCAATCGGAATGAGGCTTATCCGCTCGGCGCGACAACCGAATCGCCCAAGCAGCGGCCGGCCGCGGGCAAGACAAACGCATGGGGGGTATAACGTTGCGTGATCGTTGCTGCTGGTGTCGGTGATTGAATTGCTGTCATCATTGCCCCACCTCCATCGCTCCCAGGCCCGATGGTTGTTCCGAGCTTGCGCTCAGTTTTCACAAGAGGCACGCAGGATAATCGACGCGGCCCCGTGCTCCCTCTCGACACTCAACTAAGGATCAAAACAAGTCACTCCGGCAAACCCTCCCAAAACGCGCGGGGCAGTGCGAGACTGAACAAACCGCGCCCTCATGCCTCCGAGGAGGCGGTGCCGCGGACCGCGTGAACTCTCGGGTCCGAGAAAGTATTAACGTGATAGCAACGCGGATTTTTGCCCGCAACGGGCCGGGCGAGCCGACAACGGCGGACTTTTAGGACAGGAGACAGGTTCGAAGCGCGTAACCGGCGCGATAACTTGATGATTCGACTTGATTATATTCCATTTCCCGAAAACGGCGGGCCGCCTTGGCGAGAGCAGGAGCAAATTTGTTCCGCAGTCGCGGCGCCATGGCGTTTTTCAAGTCCCGATTTCCGCATTCGCAATAAGTCATTAATCGATCAACAATTCCTGTGCACAACCCGATCAAGGTCCCGTCTTGGCGACGCCGCTCGCGCGCACAAAAAAGCGCGTGAAATATGGAAAAACGTGGCTCGCGACCGCTTCCGCGGGCGATCGGGCGTTCATTGGAGACGCCGCCGACGTTTCGCAGGATGTTTCTTGAAAGCTGTGACAATTCCGCAACAAGCGGATGACAGGCTTTTGACGATAGGCGCGCGCCGGCCGCCGCTGGATGACCGCAGCCGTGTGCGCTTACGGCGACGCATTTTGGGCGTGCACTTGGGGCAAATGCGTTTGGGGCGGCGGACTACTTGCCGAGCTTGGCGATGCGCTGGGCGAGCCTCGACACCTTGCGGCGCGCGGCGTTGCGATGAACGATGCCCTTTTGCCCGCCGCGAATAAGGGCAGGCTCCGCCTCGGCCATGGCGGCGGTCGCGGCTGCCCGGTCGCCGGTCGAAATCGCCTGTTCGACCTTGCGCACGGCCGAACGCACCCGCGAACGGCGAGCCTTGTTGATCGCGGTGCGACGCGCGATCTGGCGGGTGGCCTTCTTTGCTGATTTTGTGTTGGCCATGATATCGAACGTCATGCGTTGGAGAGCGGGACCGGCGGCAAGCACGGACTGGATAAGTTCAGGCCTTGCCGACTTTTGCCGCGCTTATAGGGGTGCCGGGCGCGACCGTCAACGCCGCGGACAACAGATCGCCAAATGAGCGCGCCGCGCCGTCACGCCGCCTGCTTAGCGCGCACGGCGTCGTAGCCCGCATTCACCATCGTGCGGTCGGCGGCAGGAAAGAGGGTCAGCGGAGGCGCCGCGCGCGCCCATTCCGAATCGCCATGGATATGGGCGAGCAAAGCCTTGACGCCCGGTACTAGCGGCTTGCCGTCGAACAGCTTGCGAATGGTCACGGCCTGGTCCAGCGCGACGATATCGCCTGAGCGATAGGCCCGGGCGCAAAGATCCGCGTTCAGATTGGCGGTCGCCGAAATGCAGCCCGCAAAGGCGCCGGCGCGGGCCTGCGGCAGCGCCGCCTCGGTCGAGGGAAACACCTTGAAGCGCGGCGAAATCGCGGCCACCGCGCGGGCAAACTCCATGTCGCCGGACGAATCCTTGAGGCCCACGATACGCTCGCCGAAGACATCGAGCAGACGGCGAATCAAGCCGACGTGCCATGGCAGGCCGGATTGAGCCGGAAAATGATAGAGATAGATCGGGATCGGACGCGCGCTTGTGGCGCTCAGGATGGCATCGATGTAGGCCAGGAGCCCGTCGTCGTGCACGCCCTTATAGTAAAAGGGCGGCAATACCAGCGCGCCGGCGAAGCCCAGTTCGGCGGCATGCCTGGTCAGTGCAATGGCGTCGGCGGTAGCCGCCGCGCCGGTACCGACCATCATGCGGTCGAGCGGCAGCCCGCCCGCCGCGTAGGCGCTCATGACGCGCCGGCGCTGATCGAGCGAAAATGACGTTGCTTCGCCCGTGGTGCCCAGCACGTTGAGCCCGTCGCAGCCGTGGTCGAGAAGAAAGCGCGCCAGCTTGGTCGACCGCGCAGAATCCGGTTCGCCGTTCGGATCGACGGCGGTGGCAATCGCGGCAATCACGCCATGGAGTGTCTTTGTGGTCATCGGAACGTAGCCCTGGCTTAACATTTCGCTGCCCACCACGCCGCGGCGAAGCGAATGTCGGAAGCGGTCCCTTAGCACCGTCGGCGCAGACGAGCGAGGCGAAATACGCAGGTGTCGTGCGCGACGCCTGGCGCTATGAGGGGCGATGCACGTTACCGAGCGGGCTTGGAACCGGTTTTGCCGACACAGCCGAGGGGAAAGACATGGCCAATCTGCGGATAAGCTTCGCGTGCGGACCCTACGACCGTACGCAGGCGTTGCGCGACGGCACCATCAGACCGGAGGGTCTCGAACTCACCTACGTATCCTTGCAGCCGGCGGAAATCTTCTGGCGCATGTTGCAGTACAAGGAATTCGACGCGTCGGAAATGTCTCTATCTAACTATACGACGCTGGTCGCGGGCGGCCAGGCACCGTTCGTGGCAATCCCGGTGTTTCCCTCACGGGTCTTCCGTCACGGCTATTTCTTCATCAACACCGAGAAAGGGATATCAAGCCCGCGCGATCTCAAAGGCAGACGCGGCGGCGTTCCCGAATACAGCATGACCGCAGCCGTCTATATGCGCGGGCTGCTGCAGCACGAATACGGCGTCAAACCGAGCGACGTCGAATGGGTGCAGGGCCGCGCCGACCGCATCGGCCATAAGCTTCCCTCGGACATTCGTCTCACCCAGGCGCCTGCCGGTACCGAGCTTGGCGACCTGCTGGAGCGCGGCGAAATTGATTTTCTGATGACGGCGAACAATCCGCTCTCGTTCCGTCGGGGCGCGCCTCAGGTGAAGCGGCTGTTTCCAAACTATCGCGAAGCCGAACAGGATTACTATCGGCGGACAAAAATCTACCCGATCATGCACACGGTGGTGATCCGGCGTGATCTCTATGAGCGCGATCCCTGGGTGGCGATGAGCCTCTATAAGGCGCTCTGCCGGGCCAAGGATCACGCGCTCCATCTGGTCAGCGAGGCGGGCTCGCCGAAAGCGTCTTTCGCCTGGCTGCAGCCGCTGATCGAGGAGGAGCAGGCGATCATCGGCAAGGATTGGTACCCCTACGGGATCGAGGCAAGCCGGCCGTCGATCGAAGCGCTGCTGCAGTACACGCACGAGCACGGCCTGACGCCGCGCCGGCTCAAGATCGAGGAATTGTTCGCTCCCAGCACGCTGCACGACATCCCGCTCAGCGAAGGGCAGTTGGTGTAGCGCGACGGCTGTTTCCCGATTCCCGATCGGGAATTCCAAGCACCCTGCGGCAAAAGGAAATTGACATCATCCGCGGGAAAACGGGACAATCGACCTATCAGGGATAGCAGCGAGGATCACCCGGCGGCGGCATAGACATGGCCACTATCATTCCGTTCCTGAGGAAACAAACGGCTTTCGATCCGGAGTTAACGAAGGCCATGTCGACCGCATTCGACGCGGTCTGCGATGCGCTCCATCTGCCCGTCTCCGATGCGCATGGCCGTGAATCGGTCGCGGCCAAGATCATCGAACTCGCATACCGCGGCGAGCGAGATCCCGTTCGTCTCCGCGACCGTACCTTGGCTGACGCCCAGTCTGCGTAACGCCATGTGGCAGCCCTCAGCGTGATTTGTCATGAGCCGCGCCAAAGCCATCGCTCGCGCCCATGCGTATTTCGACGGCCGCCACTTTCTCGCCGACCTGACGCGCCGTATCGCTATTCCGAGCACGAGCCAGGAACCGGAGCGCGCGAGCACGTTGCGATCCTATCTGAGCGACGAGATCGCGCCGACGCTTGGCCCGCTCGGCTTTAATTGCCGCATTCTCGATAATCCAGAAGGACCGCCGGTTTTGGCGGCCGAACGGATCGAAAATTCCGCCTTTGTCACGGTGTTGGTGTATGGCCACGGCGACACCATTCGCGGCCTTGACGATCTGTGGCGGCCGGGCCTGTCGCCGTGGCGGGTCACGGTCGAAGGCGAACGCATTTACGGCCGCGGCACCGCCGACAACAAGGGCCAGCACACGGTCAATATCGGCGCGCTGGCCGCGATCCTGGCTGAGCGCGGCGCGCTCGGCTTCAATTGCAAGATCCTGGTGGAAATGGCCGAGGAAATAGGCTCCGTCGGATTGCGCGACGTGTGCGCGGCGCACCGCAACGGATTGCTCAAAGCCGATGTGTTGATCGCCTCGGACGGGCCACGCATTGCGCCACGCGAGCCGACATTGTTTCTCGGCGCACGCGGCGGATACCCCATCGATCTTGCGGTCAACCTGCGCGACGGCAGCCACCATTCGGGCAATTGGGGCGGCCTTCTGGGCAACGCCGCGACCATCCTGGCCCAGGCGCTTGCATCCATAACGGACGTTCGCGGCGCGATCCGCGTTCCGGAGTGGCGGCCGCCGCTACCCCAAACGGTGCGCGATGTGCTTGCCGGCGTCGAGGTCGATGGCGGGGACGAAGGCCCAAGGATCGATCGCGACTGGGGCGAACCAGGATTGACGCCGGCCGAGCGCGTGTTCGGCTGGAACAGCTTTGAAATCCTCGCCTTCACCGCGGGCACACCCGACCGGCCGGTCAATGCCATTCCGGGAATCGCCCGCGCGCACTGCCAGCTTCGCTATGTGGTGGGCACCGACGCCGACGACATCGTTCCGGCGTTGCGGCGGCATCTCGACCGGCATGGTTTTGGCCAAGTCGACGTGCAGCGCGGCCGTAGCAGCATTTTCCATGCAAGCCGTCTCGACCCCGCCGACCCGTGGGTGTCATGGGCGGCAGAGTCCATCGCGCACACCACCGGCCGCTCGCCAACCATTCTGCCCAATCTCGGCGGCTCTTTGCCCAACGACATCTTCGCCGACGTGCTCAAGCTGAAAACGATCTGGATTCCGCATTCCTACGCCGGCTGTTCGCAGCACGCACCCGATGAGCACCTGCTGGCGCCGATCGCCCGCGAAGGCCTCGGCCTGATGGCCGGCCTGTTCTGGGATTTGGGCGATGCCGATGTGGCGCACCCCGCATCATAATCCCCCTGGCGATCGGCGCCGCGGCATATCCCGCACTTCGCGTGATAGTCTGGACAATTGACGAGAGCGGCCGGACCGTGATGTTGTCGCCAACGAGGGAAGGCCCTGTCCAGGAGTAGAAAACAATGAATATTTCTCGACTTATGCGAATCGGCTGCGCCGGCTTGATCGGCGCCGGCGCGGTTGTCGCAACACTTACGAATGTGGCGCTGGCCGCGGGGTCGTATGATATCAACGTCGTGTTGCCGCTTACCGGCAGCGCCGCCTTTGTGGGCCAAGGCGAGAAGGACTCCTTGTCGGCGCTGCAGGACCAGATTGACGGCGCCGGCGGCATCAGCGACCACAAGCTTAACTTCGTTTTCCACGACGATCAGACGCAGCCGCAGGTCGCGGTCCAGCTCACCAGCCAGGTTCTCGGCTCGCAGCCGGCCGTGGTCATGGGCTCCAGCCTTGTCGCCATGTGCCTCGCCATGGCGCCGCTGATGACGAACGGGCCGGTCCAATATTGCCTGTCGCCCGGCATTCACCCGAAGGCGGGTAGCTATGTGTTCTCGACGAGTTCGTCGTCGACCGCCCAGATCGCGGCGGTGGTGCGCTACTATCGCATGATGGGCTGGACCAAGATCGCGTCGCTGATGACGACCGACGCGAGCGGCCAGGATGGCGACCGGTCGCTCGCCGAAGTGCTGCAATATCCCGAGAACAAGGGGAAAATGCAGCTCGTGATCAAGGAGCACTTCAATCCGTCGGATGTCTCCGTCGCGGCGCAGATGGCGCGCATCAAGGGTTCGGGTGCGCAGGCGATCATCGCCTGGACGACAGGCGCGCCGGCAGCGACAGTCTTTCGCGGCATGGCGCAGGACGGAGTCGACCTGCCGGTGGCCCCGACCAGCGGCAACCAGACCTTCGCGGCGATGAAGCAATGGAAATCATTTCTGCCCAAACAACTGATCCTCGCCTCGGCGCTTTATCCGCCGCATCCGGCAAGCGTGAAGCTCGATCCGCGCGTCGATAGCGCGCAACAGGCGATGTACGCCACGTTGAAGAAGCATGGGCTCAAGGCCGACAATATGGTGGCGACATCGTGGGATGCCGGTCTCATCGTGGCCGCCGGGCTGCGCAAGCTCGGCACCAGCGCCACCGCGGCGCAGTTGCGACAATACATCGACGGCCTGAGCGACTTCCCTGGCGTCGACGGCATCTATAATTTCAAAAAGCATCCGCAGCGCGGACTGGGACAGGCTTCCGCAACGGTTACCACCTACGACGCGAAGACCGACTCGTGGGTCTGGCTCTCGCAGCCTGGCGGAGCGCCACTCGGCCATTAGGTTGCACGGCATGAGCCTTTGCCCCCGTAAGACGCGCACGCCGCTCAGGGACTGAGCCCCGCCGGCCATGGATCAACTCGCGCAGATCCTGGTCGGCGGGATATTGCAAGGTAGCGTCTTCGCCATCGTCGCGCTGGGCATCAGCCTGGTATTTCGCGTCACCGGCGTTATCAATCTGGTGCAGGGCGGCTTCTGCATCATCGGCGCACTGGCGCTGTACTCCTTCCAAAACGATCTCGGTTGGCCGCTGCCGATCGCTTTTCTCGCCGCGATCGCGGCCACGACCGCCTTGGGCGCGGTGCTCGGCGCCATCACCTTTGTTCCGGCACTGTCGCGCCTGTCGCTGAGCAGCATGCTGATGCTGACGGTCGGGCTCCTCACCTTCATCAACGGACTGACGCTCGTGGTGTGGGGCAGTCAGCCCTACGCGGTCACCGCCTTCTCCGGCGAGCAGCCGATCGACATTTTCGGCGTCCTGGTGCCGTCCCAGGGGCTGTGGGTCGCCGTCTTTGCCGCCATCATCATCATCGGCATCTGGCTGTTGATGGCGCGCACCGCTCTCGGCAAGGCGCTGTCCGCCTGCGCCGAGAACCCGCTGGCGGCGCGCTTCATGGGCGTCGATGTGGCGCGGCTTTCGCTTTTCAGTTTCGCGCTGGCGGCGCTGATCGGCGCGGTTGGCGGGGCGGCCGTGGCGCCGATCATGTCGCTGCAATTCGACGCCGGCAGCTTTTTCACCAATGCCGGCTTCATCGCCGTGGCACTGGGCGGCATGAGCTCGCTGCCGGGCGCCGTCGCCGGCGGACTATTCCTCGGTATCGCCGAGCAACTCGCCGCGGGCTACGTGTCGTCGCTGTTCGCGGACGGACTGGCGCTGGCGCTGTTGATGGCGACGCTGTTGTTCCGGCCGCAGGGCCTGTTCGTGCCGGGGCGCCGAGCGCGTCGGGATCTGCGCGAAGAACAGCGCGTCACGCAGTCGGTTATCCGGCCGCGTCATCGCAGCGTGGTCATCGCCGGGATGCTGCTCCTCTTGCTGCTCATCGCGCTGCCGTATCTGGTCGGCGGCGGCCTGATGAGTTCGCTCGCCATCACGCTTATTCTCTTCGTCGGCGTTCTCGGTCTTGACGTGCTGATGGGCTATGCCGGGCAGGTCAATCTCGGCCAGGCGGGCTTCATGGCGCTCGGCGGCTACACCGCCGCGATTCTGGCCACCAATTACGGCGTATCGCCGCTTCTCGGCACCATCGCGGGGATCGCGATCTCGCTGATCTGCGCATTGCTCCTTTCCGCCGTCACCATGCGCCTTCGCGGCGCGTATCTGGCGCTCGCGACCTTGGCATTCGGCCTTTTGATGGATTCCCTGACGGTCGGGCTTGTCAACGTCACCGGCGGTCCCTCGGGGCTGGTCGGAATTCCCGCTTTTGCGCTCGGACCCTTCGTCTTCGCCACGCCGCGCGCCATGTATTATCTGACGCTGGCAATCATCGTCGTGCTGATCGCCGGGCTGGCGGGCGCCATGCGCTCGGATTTCGGCCGCGCGCTGCAGGCCATCCGCGCCGACCAGACCGCAGCCGAAGCGCTCGGCATCAACGTGCCGCGGCACAAGATGGCGGCTTTCGCGATCAGCGCCGCGCTCGCGTCCATATCGGGCAGTCTGCTCGCCTTCGATTTTCATTTCCTCTCGCCGGAAATGGTCGCGACGCAGCGCTCGTTCGATATGATCACGATGCTGATCGTCGGCGGTCAGGGGACGCTGGTAGGCGGGCTGGCGGGGGCCGCGCTGCTCACGCTGTTGCCGGTCGCGTTCCAGCCGATTGCCCTCTACAAAACCTTGGTCGAAGGCGCCGTCCTGGTGCTCGCGTTTCAATATCTGCCCGACGGTATTCTCGGCGCCGTGTGGAAGCTGGTGGACCGCCGCGTTGCGCGGGCGCCGCCGCCGACCGCCGCGAAGAATGCGGTGCCTGCTTCCGAGCCGCCGGCGCAATCGCACGGCGCCGTCACCGCCGATGCGCCGGCGCTGGACGCCCGCGGTCTCGCGATACGGTTTGGCGGTGTTCAAGCCGTCGCCGATCTGTCATTTGCCGTGCCCGATGGCAGTATCAGCGCGCTGATCGGCCCCAACGGGGCCGGCAAGACGACCGTTTTCAATCTCATCACCAACCTGTTTTCGCCCGACAGCGGCGAGGTGCGCTTTTACGGACGGTCGCTGAGCGGGCTCCCCCCCGGCGCGGTGGCGGCTCTCGGACTGATGCGCACGTTCCAGACGGCGCGCGTTTTCCCCGGTATGACGACGCTGGAAAATCTGCTTGCCGGCGCGCATCGCCGCGTCAAGCGCGGTGCCGCGGCGCATATGCTGTGGCTGCCGGCGGCTTTGCGCGAAGAGAGATCGCTGCGCCAGCGCGCCGAAACGCTGCTCGGTCTGGTCGGCATCGGCCGCTTCCGCGACGTCGCAGCAACGACGTTGCCGATGGGAGCGCAAAAGCTGCTCGAAGTCTGTCGCGCCCTGATGGCCGCGCCGCGGCTTCTCCTGCTCGATGAGCCGGCGGCGGGACTCAACGATACAGAAACCGCCGAGCTTGCCGCGCTGCTTTGCGGGGTGCGCGACGCCGGCCTGACGATCCTCGTGGTCGAGCACAATATGGCGCTGGTGATGGATATCGCCGACCAAGTGATCGTTCTCGATCTCGGGCGGCTGCTGGCCCGCGGCACGCCGCGCGAGGTCCAGCGCGACCAGCGCGTGATCGAGGCCTATCTCGGCGTCGAGGCAAAGGCCGGTTGAATGCTGCAGCTAACCGCCATCGAATCCGGTTACCGCGACCTTGTCGTGCTGCACGGCATCGATCTCGAGGTCCGCGCCGGCGAGATCGTCGCTCTGATCGGCGCCAACGGCGCCGGCAAGACCACGCTTGCCAAAACGATTGCCGGCCTTCTTCCCGCACGACGCGGTCATATCCGACTGGACGGAACCTCGGTCGAGCGGTTGCCGCCGTGGGCCCGTATCCGGCTCGGAATGGCCCACGCGCCTGAGGGCCGCCAGATCGTCGCCGGATTGACGGTGGCCGACAATCTGCGGCTCGGCGCCTATGTGGTGCGGCGTCAGCGCGGCGAAGCCTGGATGCGCGAGCGCATGGCCGCGGTATGCGCGTTATTCGCGCCGTTGCGCGATCGACTCGACGAGGCTGCGGGCAATCTGTCCGGCGGGCAGCAGCAAATGCTGTCGATCGCTCGCGCGCTGATGATCGAGCCGAAGCTCCTGGTGCTCGATGAACCGTCGCTGGGATTGGCGCCGAATTTGGTGACGGAGATTTTCCACCTCGTCGATCGCCTGCGGACGGCAGGGATCGCGATCCTGCTGTCGGAGCAGAACGCGCAGATGACTCTGGCGATCGCAGATCGCGCCTATGTGATCGAAATGGGCCGGATCGTGCTGCAAGGAAGCGGCAGCGAACTGCTCGGTCGCGCCGATATTGCCGAGCGATATCTTGGCGTCGGCGGCTCCAGCTCCGCGGCGCGTCAGGGCGCCGCTGGAGAACACCATAGCCGATTAGTGCGGGGCATCGTCGACATCCTGGAGGAGGGTTAGGCCGCGATGTCCAAGAGCGGCCGGACGAATTAGTTTTATAGATTTGATCGCATTTTCTTCGCAAAACCGGCGGCCACTTATCCGGAAAATGCTCTATGCGCTTGCTGGCGCCTCGGCGACGAAGCGGTTGCGCATCTTGCCGAGGCTCTCGATCTCGGTCTCCATCACATCGCCCACTTTGAGAAAAGTGTTGGTGCCCTGGCCGACGCCACCACAGGTGCCGCAGCTAAAAATGTCGCCGCTCGCGAGCGAGAGAATGTTTGAGGCGTATTCGATCTGCTCCTCGGGCGTGAAGATGAATTGCGAGGTGTTGCCGTTTTGTTTGACTTCGCCGTTCACCGTGAGGCGGATGAACAGATTCGTATGGTCCGGCACGAAGGAGCGCGGCACCAGAAACGGCCCCATTGGGGCGAAATTGTCGTGGCTCTTGCCGTTGAGCCAGTCCGAGCGCAATCCGGGGCGGTCGGCCCGGACTTGCAGGTCGCGGGCGGAAACGTCGTTGGTGGTCATGAAACCCGCGACGTGGTCGAGCGCGCGCTCGGCCTTGATGCGTTTGCCTCCCTGGCCGATGGCGAGCGCGATTTCGGCCTCCCAATCGATCTTTTTCAGCTCGCGCGGAATTGCGATGTCGTCGGAAGCGCCGCACAGCGTGCTCGGCGCCTTGAGAAACAGATAAGGCTGACTGGTCGATTTCTCGCCGGTGAACTTCGGTCCTCCGGCCGGCGTCATGCCGGCGCGCAGCATTTCGTCGACATGCTCCTGAAAGTTCTGCGCCGCATAAAACATCTTGCCGGACCGGCCGACAGGCGGCAGCGCGCGCAGACCCGACAGTTTCGCAGTGTCCCGCGGCACCCCCTCGCGCTCGATATAAGCCACGACTTCCTGCAGCACGGCGAAATTAGCTTCCCAGTTTTCGAGCAGCGCTTGAACGCTTTCCGTCGAGCTCAAGATTCCGGCGCGCGGCGCCGCGCGATAGGTCGCCTGCGCCGCCGCAAGCGCGATCACGTCATCGCCGAGAACGATGGCCGCGAACGGAGCGCCACCGGCTTTGGCGAAGGTGCCGAGTTTGAAGGGAGTGCCGTTCATCTTGTTGGTCCCTGGTTTTTATGAGAACAAATTTATGTGCCGCGGAATACTGGCTTACGCTTGGCGCGGAACGCCTCGACGCCCTCGCGAAAATCGTCTGACTGGCGGAGCCGGCTGTAGCAATGGCCCTCCAGTTCGATGGCGGCTTCCAGGTCGGTATTTTCGGTGGCGTTGAGCAGCGCCTTGGCGGTGCGCTGCGCCAGCGGCGAGAACGCGCGCAACTCCTCGACCAGCGCATCGGTCGCGGCTTCGAGCCTGTCGTCCGGCACGCATTCGGTGGCGATGCCCCATTCGCAGGCCTGCTTCGCCGGCATGCGCTTGCTCCGCATCACGATGTCCTTGGTGCGGGTGATGCCGATGGTCTTCTGCAGGCGCGCCGAACCTCCGGAGCCGGGGATTTGGCCGAGCCGCTGCTCCGGCAGCGCGTAGAGGCAAGTCTCGGACACCAGCCTGAAGTCGCAGGCGAGCGAAATTTCGAAGCCGACCCCGAAGCAATAGCCGCGGCTCGCGGCAATGACCGGCTTGGAGCAGCGCGCCGGCGCGGCGATGTTCCAGGCGAGCCTGGACACGTGCTCCGGCGAGGCGGCCAGAAATCCGGCGATGATGCCGCCCGAGGAGAAATGCTGTCCCACGGCGCGCAGCACGATCACGCGGACGCGCGCGTCCCCGTCGAGCGCCTCGAACACCATGCGAAGCTGATCGCGCTGTCCCATTTCGATGACGTTAAGCGGCGGGCGGTCGAGCACCACGTCGGCACGCTCACGCGCGGGATCGATTTCGACGCGAAAGCCGTCGAGCGTCTGGTCCTGCAATCTTGGATCGGAAAACAGGTTCATGCGGCCGTTCCTTGCTGGCGCGAGATCGGGACCGCGGCAGCGTCGATGCTATATTCGCCAGCCACGAGCTTCCTCCGCAAAAGTTTGCCCACCGGCGACTTCGGAATATCCGCCACGAAGACGTAGCGGCGCGGGCGCTTGAAGCCGGCAAGGCCCGAAGTGCGGCAGAAGGCGTCAAGCTCCTCGGCGTCGACCGCGGCGCCGCGCTTGATGAAAGCGGTGACGATTTTGCCCCAGCGCTCGTCAGGCAAACCGACCACGGCAATCTCCGAAACGGCGGGATGAAGCGAAAGACAGGATTCGATCTCGACCGGCGAAATATTCTCGCCACCGGAGATGATCATGTCATCGACACGGCCGGTGACGAATACATCGCCCTCGGCGTCGACGTAGCCGGTGTCGCCGGTGAAATACCAACCCTGGCGGATCGCCTTGGCGTCCGCTTCCGGCCGCCGCCAGTAGCCCTCGAACGATTCGTCACCCGCCAGGAGCGCAATGATCTCGCCTTCCTCGCCGGCTGCGGCGCCATCGTCGACCGACGTGGCGCCGAGTTTCACCACGCGCACCATCTGGTTGATGCCGGCGCGGCCCGCCGAACCCGGCTTTTTCGGGGCGTTCTGATCGATCGTGCAGGTATAGACTTCCGAAGAGCCATAATGGTTGACGAACAGATCGGGCTTGAAGGCGGCCTGCAGCTCTTTCAACAAGCCGTCGGTCATCGGCGCGCCGGCGAAGCCGAGCTTCTTGACCGAGCCTACATCGCTTGCCGCGAACCGCGGATGCCGAACAAGATCGTGATAGAGCGTCGGCACCAGGTACAGATTCGTCACGCGCTCCGCGCCGATCAGCGCCAGCGCCCGCTCAACCTCGAACCGGCGCAGGCAGACGAAAGCGCCGCCGATGAGCGACATGGCGAGCAGCGACCGCACCCCCATGGTGTGATAGAGCGGCATCACTCCGAGCGTGCGTTCGCGATGGGCATAGAGGTTTTGCGCGACATGGGCGATCGCCGCGGCGCGCTCGGCCCGCTGGCGGCGCGGCACGCCCTTCGGCCGTGCCGTCGTGCCGGACGTGTAGAGCATCACCGACCATGCCTCAGCGTCGGATCGCGGCGCTGCATCCGGCGCCGGTTGCGATGCCAACGCGGAGAAGGCGATGTCGGAGGATTGCGTCGCATCCACTGCGATCCGCGGCAGCTTTTGTGCCGCGGCTGAGGCAAGCACCGCTCGGGCCGAAACATCCTCGTAGGCGATCGCCTTGGCCTCAGCATCGACAACAAAGAAATCGATTTCGTCCGCCGTCGAGCGCCAGTTGACGGGCGTGACGATGATACCGGCGAATTGGCAGGCCCAATGCAGGCTGGCCGCCTCCCAGCGGTTGGCCAAAGCGGTCACGAGATGGTCTCCCGCCTTCAGACCGATGGCGTCGAGACCGGCCACCAGCGCCGAAATGCGCCGGTACCAATGCGCGTAGGTGAATCGTACCTCGCCGTCGACAATCGCCACCGCGTTCGGATCGCGGGCGACGCTGGCGACGAAACTTGAGCCGAGATCGAGCATGCGCAGACTGCGGAGAATATCTTTGTCGCGGGTGGCGCGACGGCGCGCCACCCGCCGTGAATGCCGTCAGTGCCAGCCCTTCATCGGCAATTGCAGCTTTCCGGTCGCGCGATCGGAGGGCCAGACCGAAACATACTGGTTGCCCTGCAGCTGCACCAGAAAAGTCGAAGCCATGATATTCTGGCCGGTGGCGTCGAACTTGACGCCGTTATAGCCAATCATCAGCTGATCGGCTTTGAGATCGGTGGCGCGCAGCGCCCCCTGGATCTTATCCGGCGCGGTCGATCCGGCGCGATTGATGGCGTCCGCCAGCACCAGGAAACCTTCCATCCAGCGTGCGCTGGTGTCGTCGAGATCGCGGCCGTATTTTTGCTTGAACATCTGGTCGACGATGTAACTGTTCGATCCCGGCTTGCCGATGTCGAAGGCGCTGCGGTCGATCGCCCCCTGGGCCAGGTTTCCGACATTCGGAATGAAGCTGGGATCCGAGAAGCCGGAGTCGTCGCCGATAATGATCGGCGGCAGGTAGTCCAGATTCTTCATGGTTTTGAAATAGAGGATGATATCCGCCGTATAGCTGACGAAGATGACGGCGTCGGGATGAAGCGTCTTGAGCTGGAGAACCTGGGCGGAGACATCGGAGGAATTGGCGTTATAGGCAATCTGCGCCGCCACCGGAATGTTGGCGATCTTCGACGCCTGCACGATGCTGGCGCCCACCGAAGTGCCGTAGTCGGTGTTCTCGTTGACGATGGCGATGTTGTCGATTTTGGTTCCCGAGTGCTTCAGCTGGGTCAGAAACTTCGCATAGGCCTTGGCAAAATCCGGCGCAATGGGCGTGGTGCGAAACGTCCATTTAAAGCCGCGGCCGGTAATGTTGGACGCGACCGAATCGGCCACCAGAAAGGGGATGCCTTGCCGCTCGGCCACCGCCGTCGCCACCAGCGAGACCGAGGACTGATACGAGCCGAGCATGGCGGCGACGTGATCCTGCGTAATCAGGCGCAGCGTCTGCTGCTGCCCGATTTGCGGATTACCCTGGTGATCGGCCTCCTCGAGCACGATCTTGGCGCCGCCGAGGTTGGGCAGTCCGGCGGTGGCGCCGAGCGGCAGGTTCTTCAGATCGGGATAGGCATTGTTAACGATGTCGGCCCCCAGATGGACCGCGTCCCGCGCCGACTGGCCGGCGCTCGCCGCATTGCCCGTCAGCGGGTAGATCACACCGATCTTCACGTCGGCGGCACTGGCGGGCGCCGACATAACCGCCGACATGACGGCGGATATGGCAACCGGTATGGCAAATGCCAGCACCGCGGCGAGCATGGCTCGTTTCTTCATTTAGTCCTCCCTGTCGCTTCCCTGCGTGCGGACGGTTCGCACGCCATAGCCGATTTGAACGAAAAAGCAGCGGCTTTGTCCATCGTGTCGAAGAGCGACGCCACACGGGCGAGCACGGGGGGCGGAACCATCGCCCACTTGCCCGCCGGGCTGGCGGGCGAGCGGGAGGCGATGGCGCCGTTCGAAGCGACAGCAATCCGGTTTATCGCCGCGTCGGAAACAGCGCGGCCGGAAAGTCCGCGGCGTAACGTGGAGCCCGATCGCGCGGTCGATAATCGGGATGCGGACTGGGATCGGGCACGACTGCCCGGCGGTAAAGGTGCCAGGTGGCGTGGCCGAGCACCGGCATGACCACCGTGAGGCCCAGGAAGAACGGCAGCGAACCAATCGCCAGGAGCGCGGCGACGATAAATCCCCACAGCGCCATCGTCAGCGGATTGGCTAGAACCACGCGGATCGATGTGAACAACGCGACCGCCGCGCCAACATCGCGGTCGAGCAGCAGCGGGAATGACACGACGCCCATTGTCAGCGCCATGACGGCGAAAAGGAAGCCAATGCCCGTGCCAAATACGATGAGCCTCCGCCCCGCCGCGGTGGTGATTACTTCATCGACAAACTGGACGATGGACGCCGGCGCCGCGTAACCGAAATTGCCGATGTAAAGGGCTTCCGCAACCGCAAGCCAAAGCAGAAAAATCGCCATCAGCACCAGCCCGAGCGCGACAATGGCGCCAAGCGAAGGCGAATACAGCACGTCGAAGGCATGGCTCGATGAAGTGTCGAGTCCCGCTTCCCTGCGCCTACTCAGTTCGTAAAGCCCGATCGCTGCAAGCGGCCCGACAAGCGCAAACCCGGCGGCGACCGGAAAGGCCAGCGGCAGCAGCGCATAGCCAAGCGTCATTCCGATCAGCAACGCGCCGAGCAGCGGGTATATGACACAGAGAAAGACCGCGTGGCTGGGCATCGCGGCGAAATCGTCGATGCCGCTCGCGAGCGATTGCCACAGATCGGACGGCGAAATCCGGCGGACGGCCGGTCTTGCCGGGCTCGCGCTCGCTCCGAGGAGAATGTGTGACGTCGTCATGGCGCACCTCCCTGAACTTTCCGTTCGACGGACTGCGCCGGCAGCCGGGGGCGCAAAGCGCGCCCGAGGTCTTCACCGGACGGCATCATGGCAGCACGGCGGCGGCCGCGCTACGGCGTATCGACCCGATCACGCAATTGTTTTTAGGCTCGCGTCGTGCGCTGCGGCGCATTGGCTGCGCGGCAAATGCCGAAGATTTTATAAAAAAAGAGAGGGTCCTTGCGGCCCCCCTCTTCTCATGCCTCGTCATCACTCAACCGACGCGATCAGCGCCAGTCATGCCAACGATGCCAGCGATGCCAATGACGATGGCGCCAGCCCGGAGCGACATAGACTCCTGGACCGCCGTAATAATCGTAGTAGCCGGGCCCGTAATAGGGTGCGCCAAAACCTATTCCGACCCCGCCAGGGCCCGCGTAAAAGCCCACCTGGGCCATCGCAGGCACCGACACCGCGAGGAGCGACCCCGCCGCGACGAGCCCTAATGCAAGTTTTCTCATGGCTGCCTCCTTTCGCTGCCAAACGAAAACGCAGACGCGTGCCGTGACGTTCCCCGAAAACCGGACGGTTCCGCCACGAAACTTCGCGGAACAGATGACGGAACAAATCTGATGGGCGCTCGGTGCGGCGAAGCCCGATGCCGCCGGCTATTCGGCGGCGATGGGTAAGACCTCGGGCTTCAGATGATGCTCGCGCGTCTCGCCGCGCAACCACGCCTGGAAGCGATCGAGATACAGATAAATCACCGGCGTGGTGAACAGCGTCAAACACTGACTGAAGGCGAGACCGCCCACCATGGCGTAGCCCAGCGGCTGCCGCAGCTCCGACCCAGACCCCTGGCCGAGCATCAGCGGCAAGCCCGCCAGCAGGGCCGTCATTGTCGTCATCATGATCGGCCGGAAACGGAGCAGACAGGCTTGGCGCACCGCCTCGCGCGGCTCTAGCCCGGCGCGTTCGCGACTGATGGCGAAGTCGACCAGAATGATGCCATTCTTCTTGACGATGCCGATCAGGAGAATGAGGCCGATGATGCCGATCACCGAGAGATCGAAGCCGCCGGCCCACAGGCAGAGCAGCGCGCCCACTCCGGCCGAGGGCAGCGTCGAGAGAATCGTGAGCGGGTGAATGTAGCTTTCGTAGAGCACGCCGAGAATGACGTAGACCACGACAAGCGCGGCCGCGATCAGGATCGGCTCATTCGACAGCGAGGCCTGGAACGCCTGTGCGTTACCCTGGAAACTCGTGATGATCGAGGACGGCATGTTGATTTCGTCGGCCGCCTTCTGAACCGCGTCGACGGCCTGGCCGAGCGCCACGCCAGGAGGCAGATTGAAGGTCAACGTCACCGCCGGGAACTGTCCGGAATGCGAGACCAGGAGCGAGCCGGTCTGATCGGTATCGATGCTCACCAGGGTCGAGAGCGGAATGAGCTGCCCGTTGGTTGGCGCCTTGACATAGAGTTCATTGAGGGCCTGCAAGTTCTCCGCGACCGACGGCACCAGCCCGAGAATGACGTAGTACGAGTTGTGGGTGAAATATTGCGTCACCTGCCGCTGTCCGAAGGCGTCGTTGAGCGTGTCATCGATGAGCTGCGGCTGAATGCCGAAGCGCGCCGCCGCATCGCGATTGATTTTGACCGTCAGCAAGGGCGCGCTGTTCTGCTGATCGCTGGCAACGTCGGCCAGTTGCGGCAGCGTCTTGAGCTTGGCCAAGACGCGCGGCGCCCAGGTGTTCAATTCGTCCAAATTCGGATCCTGCAAGGTGTACTGGTATTCGCCACGGGCGATGCGACCGCCGACGGTAATGTCCTCGGCCGGCTGCAGGAAAATGCGCGCGCCAACCACCTTGGCGAGTTTCGGCCGCAACCGGTCGATGATCTGCGAGGCGCTGGCTTCACGCTCGTCGCGCGGCTTCAAGCCGATAATGAAGCGCGCCGTGTTCGGGGTGTTGCCATAGCTGGCGCCAAAAAACGCTCCGAAGTTCGCCACGTCGGGATCACGCTTGATGATGGCGGCGAACTCAGCCTGAATTCGCCGCATCTTTGCCGGGGAGACATCCTGGCCCGCGTCGGAAATGCCCTTGATGAAGCCGGTGTCCTGGGTCGGGAAAAACCCTTTCGGAATCTCTACGAACAGCACTCCGGTCGCGCAGACCGTCGCGATGAACACCAAAAGCGTGATGAACTGGTGCCGCAACACGACGTCGAGCCCGCGACGATAGCCCTCAATCATCGCGTCGAAGCCCCACTCGATGGCGCGATAAAGGCGGCCATGCTGGCGATCGTGCTCGCTCACCAGGAAGCGCGAGCACAGCATCGGGGTAAGGGTCAGCGAGACGACGACTGAGACCAGGATCGCCGCGGTCACGGTGATGGCGAATTCATGAAACAACCGACCGACGATGCCGCCCATCAGCAGCAGCGGAATAAACACGGCGATCAGCGAAATGCTGATGGAGATGACCGTGAAGCCGATTTCGCGCGCCCCCTTGATCGCCGATTGCATCGGCGTCGTGCCGGCCTCGAGGTGACGGAAGATATTTTCCAGCACGACGATCGCGTCGTCGACCACGAAACCGACCGCGATGGTGAATGCCATCAGCGACAGATTGTCCAAGCTGAAACCGGCGAGATAGATCACCGCCGTGGCGCCCAAGAGCGACAAGGGCACCGCCGCCGCGGGAATGAGGGTCGCGTTGATGCTGCGCAAGAACAGCAGGATGACAAGCACGACCAGGCAGCAAGTGAGCGCCAGCGTGAACTCGACGTCCTTGACCGACGCCCGGATCGTCTGAGTGCGGTCGAGGATGGTATCGATGCGGATGCCGGGCGGGATCAGCGTCTTGAGCCGCTGCAGCGCCGATTTGATGTCCTCGACCGTGTTGATGACGTTGGCGCCCGGCTGCTTGTAGATGATCAGCATCACGCTCGGCCGATCGACTTCGAGCGCGCCGAGCGTTACGTCTTGGGGACCCTCGACCGCCCTGCCGATGTCGCGAATTCGAACGGGTGCGCCGTTGCGATAGGCAATGATGACGTTGTTGTAAGGCTGCGCCGTGGTGAGCTGGTCATTGGCGGCGATATAGAAGCTCTGGTTTTTGGTGTAGAGCGTGCCCTTGGCGGCGTCGGTCGTGGCACTAAGCAATGCGCTCCGCACGTCCTCGAGCGTGAGCCCGCGGGCGGTGAGCTTGGCCGGATCGATCTCGACCCGGACCGAAGGCGTCTGCTGGCCGCCAATCCGCACCTGCGACACACCCGGAATCTGAGCAATCTGCTGGGCGACGATATTCTCGGCGAAGTCGTCAACCTCCGTGAGCGGCATCGTGTCCGAACGCGCCGCCAGCACCAGGATCGGCGAGTCGGCGGGATTGGTCTTCTTGTATGTCGGCGGCGTACTGAGGGTCTTCGGCAGTTGCGGCGCCGCGGCCGTAATGGCCGCCTGGACATCCCCCGCGGCGGCGTCGATGTTGCGGTCGAGATCGAACTGCAATGTGATGACGGTGGTGCCGATCGAACTCACCGAACTCATCTGCGATACGCCGGCGATCTGGCCGAATTGCTGTTCAAGCGGCGAGGCGACCGTCGCCCCCATCGTTTCCGGGCTGGCGCCCGGCAAGCTTGCGGTCACGGCAATCGTCGGAAAATCGACTTGGGGCAACGGCGCGATCGGCAGCAGCGGAAACGCCACGATGCCGACCAGCACGACGGCGGCCATCAGCAACGAGGTTGCAATCGGCCGGCGGATAAAGGGCTCTGAGACGTTCATCGGCTCTAGCCCGCCTCCTGGGCCTCAGATCCAGACTGTGCGGGCCGAATATTGACGTGCGTGCCCCGGTCCAAACGCGATTGACCGTCGAGGACGATGCGGTCGCCGGCAGCCAAGCCCTTGGATATGATGGCCGTCTTGTTGTCGATCGTCTGCGCGTCGACCGCGCGCTGCTCGACCGTATTGTTGGACTGGATCACCCAGACATACAGCCCATCGGGACCGCGCTGCACGGCAAGGGGCGGAATCGTCACCGCATCCTTGCGGGTGGTGATGAGGATATGAATGTGCACGAATTCACCCGGCCATAGGCGCTCGTCCAGGTTGGGGAATTCGGCTTTCAGGCGGATCGTGCTGGTGCTCTGGTCGATCTGATTGTCGATCAGAAGCAGTTTCCCCTGCGCCATCTGCTTTGCATTGTTCTGATCGAAAGCAAGCACTTCGACGCTGCCTCTGAACATCGCCTCGCGGACCGCGCTCAGATCGTCCTGGGGCAGGGTGAATATCACCACGCAGGGTTTGATCTGGGTCAACACCGTGAGCGGATTGGCGTCCGTTGTGTGAATGATGTTGCCGATATCGACCTGGCGGAAGCCAACCACCCCATCGATCGGGGCCGTGATCGTGGTGTAGTTGAGCTCCGTCTGGGCCGCCTCGATCGCGGCCTGATCGGCGTCGATGGTTGCCTTATCCTGATCGACCTTGGCGGTCTGCGCATCCACGTTCTGCTGCGTTTCGGCCGCCCTGATCACCAGCGTCTTGAACCGCGCCAAATCCTTTTGAGCGTCGACCAGCTGGGCCTGGTCCTCGCTCTTTTTTGCTACCGCCTGATCGAGGGTCGCCTGAAAGGGCGCTGGATCAATCCTGGCAAGCACATCGCCTTTCTTGACATCCCGCCCTTGGCGAAAGTCGACAGACACGATCTGGCCGTTGACCTGGGCACGGATCTGGACCGTGTTATTGGCCGAGACGGTGCCGAGAGCATCGTAATAGATGGGCACGTCGCGATGCTCAGCCACGGTCGCTATGACCGGAACGGACGGCGGCTCAGCAGCATGCGCGGGCCCCGGTTTCGCCCATCGCGAAACCACCGCTACGCCTGCGACCGCGACGACTGCCAGACCGGCGACCGCAACAACGATCCGCCGGGACCTCCGCCCCTTCTTCGACGCGCTCATTCGATTAGCTATACATGGCTCCAGGGTCCACTCAAAGCGTCAACCTGCTGCCGCAGCCGCGACGCCGCAAAATTTTGCCGGCTCGACAAAGGTCTTCGCGCAAGGCGCCGCTTATACCTGCCGCATCGCGAGCAGCATGCGGCCATTCCGATCCTAAAAACCCGGACTGCGACCCCTACCACTCGAAAAACGCGCCAAGTTCCTTTACGGCCGCGATCCCCTCTCGCGTAAACGCAAAATAACCGACCGCGCTGCGGCCGTTAACGTAAAGATAAATGAGAAAAATCCGGCCGCCGGACTGATGTATTGATCTCGCGGGGCCAACTGCCGAACCGGGTGGGGCCGGTTGGCGGCGGACAGGCTTGCATGCGGCTGGCATTAGCAGTGACGCGTTATCTGCCCGACGTCCTGTTGAACGGGCGGTTTCGCTCATACCTCGACATCCTCGTCGTCGGCTCCGGCGCCCGATTGTTTGGGCTGGCGTCGCAATTCGTCGTCCTGATTATCCTGAGCCGTTTTCTCACCAAGGCGAGTTTCGGCGACCTGATGACGGCGTTCGGGTTCTATCGGCTCACCGGCCTCGCGCTCGGCGTCGGCGCCTCGCTGGTTTTGCTCTATCACGTTTCGCGGCAGCGCGACGATTATCGGGCGGAGATCAGGCTGCAACGTTTCTCGGCTTTGGTGGGAGCCGTTCCATCGGGTGCGATCGCGCTGGCTACCATGTTCGCCGCGGGTCCGATCGCTGCCGCGCTCGGTAAGCCTTCACTGGCGATATGGCTGAGAGAGCTCGCTCCGTTTTTGCTGTTCACCACCCTGCTGATTGTCACTACCGGCGCGCTGGAAGGACGCTCGCGCGTCGCCGAATCGATCTTCTGGGGCGAGGTGGCGCCTAATGCCGTACGCATCGTATTGCTGCCGCTGGTATTCATCCTGAAATTGCCGGACGTCTTCGTGGCGCATGTGCTCACGCTGTCGGTGCTGGTGCCCTGGCTGTTGTTGGCGCGGCGCCTGTACGACCGCAAGGTGGCCGGTTGGCAGCCGTGGTCGCGATGGGACTACACCTATTCGGGTAAGTTCGTGGCGGCCACGTTGTTCGCCAATCAGCTTGGCGCCGCAGACATCGTGATCGCGAGCTTTCTGTTTTCCTCGGTGAAAGTTGCCGACTATGCGGTCGCGGCGCGGCTCGCGGCATTATTCACCTTCTTTGAACTGGCGTTGCTAAAATGGTTCGCTCCCCGTGCCGGCCGCCTGCTTCAAATCAACGATCACGGCGGTCTGGCTAGCGAGTTCGACATGTGCCGGCGGTTGGCGATCGGCTGCGTCGGCCTGACAATCGGCGGCGTGATCCTCTTGGCACCCGTCCTGCTGCCGCTCTTGGGCAATTACATGAGCGCGCGGCCGTTGCTGATCTGGCTCGCCATCCCGTCGTTCGTCGCCTCGTTCTACGCAACGTCGGACCGGTTGCTGATCATTGCCGGGAAGGCCAACGTTCCGCTGGTGGTTACGGCTTCATCCTTCATCGTATTGATCGCGTGCCCATTCGGATTCGCGCGCTGGTTCGGTCTGGCCGCCATTCCGGCAGCCATGATTCTTTCGGTCGCGTTATTCAATCCGATCGTCGCCATTCGCGCGCGTCAGTTGGCCGGCGTTCGCACTTTCTCGTGGCTTGACGGTGCGCTGATGGGCGTCGGTTGCATTGCACTCGCCAGCGCCGGCATTGCCGGCTCCTATGCGAGCGCCGCGATCGCCTGCGCGATACTCGGCGCTATCGGCGTCCACTACGTGGCGACGGCGCTGTCCCGGTCCGCCCGGGAGGATTACCAGGGTTCCCCGATCTTCGCCCCAGGCGCGCCGTCCGCCAGAGCAGCGCGCTTGCTCCCGGACAAGGCGTCGCAATAGACCGCCAGCGTGCGCCGCGCGATGGTTTGCCAATCGTGCCTGGCGATCAGGTGCGCGTATTCGGCGGCCGGCATTCTCTCGGCAGACGCCGAGCAAATCTCCTTTAAGTGTGCGGCCAGGCGTTCGACATCGCCGACGGCGAAATAGCGGGCGCGCGGTATGGCAAGTTCGCGATGCGCCGCGATATCGCTCAGGAGGACGGGCAGCCCGTAGCTCACGGCCTCGAGCACGACGATGGGCTGACCCTCGAAGCGGGACGGCAGCACAAAACAGCCGGCATGAGTGTAGAGTTCGGCGAGTGCCGATCCGCTTTGATGCCCCAACAAGACCACACCGGGCGTCTGCCGGGCGGCTTCGGCAACTTCGCGGGCATAAGCTCCTGAATAATCCGCATCTCCGACCAGCGCGAGCTGCCAATCGGGAATCCGCAGTTGCGCATAGGCTTTAATCAGATCGAGTTGCCGTTTGTCGTCGTCGATCCGCGCAACCATCAGAACGTATCGGTTCGGTGCAAGACCGAAGACGCGCAAAATCTCGGTCGAGGCGACGCGGCAGGGCGGCTCGATCCCGTTTGGGATCGTGCTGATCGGCACCCCATAGGCGCTCGACAGATTTTTTGCCAATCCGTCAGAAACGGCGATGCGACCGTTGGCAAACGTCATTCCGGCGTATTCGCCGAGCCGCAGCACCGAGCGGGCGACGAAGCCCCATTTTTTATGTTCGTAGTTGCGGCTGTGGCAGGTGATCACCACACGCAGCCCCAATGCGCGGGCCAGCGGCGTAAAGAATGCCGGCCCGATGGCATGGATGTGCAGGATATCCGGGCGGCCGAGCGCGGCGTGGAGGACGCCGAAAAAGGTGTGGGCGAAGGCCTCGACGCCGGTGATACGCGGCGCCCAGAGGCGCGACAGCTTGATATTGCGCCAGGCCGCAGTCCGCCTCGCGCCATAGCCGCTGCGCACGATCGCTTCGACTTCGCAGCCGAGGGCGGCGAGCGCGAGCGAAAGCTTTTCAGCATGTTTCTCCGCGCCGCCCTGCACATTCGGGAATCCACGAATGCCGAGCATCGTGACCCGCAAGGCTCGCCTGCCCTTTCCCGGGATCCGCGGCAGCCTCGCGATTTGATTCATCGGACCCGAACCCCAAGCGAATCGTAAAGGCTGAGCTGACGTTCGCGATAGACTGCCGCATTGAAATCGCGCTCCACCCAGTCGCGTCCGGCGCGGCCCATGGCGGAGATGCGCGCGTCGGGAAGCGCGGCGGCGCGCGCCAGCGCCTCGGCAAGCGCGGCGGCATCGCCGGTTGGAAACAGCATGCCGGTTTCGTCCTCGCGAACGAGTTCCGGGATACCGGCGATGCGCGATCCGATCACTGGGCGCCCCGCCGCGTAAGCCTCGAGCAAGGCAAGCGGCGCATTCTCGTGACATTCCGATGGAACGACGATGGCGCGCGCATCCTGAATCGCCGCGACCAGCGCGTCTTTTGTCAGATAGCCTGGAAAGTGGACGTCGGCATCAAGCTCCGCGCTCAATGCGCGGAGCCGCGGCTCAAGCGGCCCCCTGCCGATGAGCGTCACAGGCTGCCGCGCCAGCGCCGCAGCGCGCACCAGCGTTTCTATTCCCTTCAGGTCGTCGAGACGCCCGCAATAGACGAAGCGGCGTCCGGCGTTCGTGCCCGGCGTGAAGCGGTCGACATCGACGAAATTCGGAATGTGGGCGAAGCGCTCGCGCGGCCAGCCCCACTGCACCAGCTTCTCCAGCAGGAACCGGCTCGGCGCGACGAAGCGATCGACATTGTCCGCATAGAGGCCGAGCGCGCGGTGCATATAGGCCTCGACCATCACCAGGCTGGAAAGCGCCAGCGATCCTTTGATGCAGCGGTGGGCGGCGACGTTGAAGAGCTTGCCGCCGCGGCAGCACTCGCAAGGCTTGTCGCCCCGCATCATCGTATAGGCGGGGCACGCCAGCTTGAGATCGTGCAGCGTCATTACGACCGGAATGCCGCGTTGCTTGAGCAATGGCAGCACCGAAGGAGAGAGGTGGTGATAGACGTTATGGGCATGGGCGATACGGGGCTGCACGCCAGCAAGCAGGCCGCGCATTTTTCTTCGCGCCTGCCGCGAATAGATCACCCGTGGAGCGCGAACGAGTTTTTGCCCGAGCCCGTAATCGGAGCCGAACTCGATCTCGTCGGGAAAGTAATCCGCCCACGGCGTGGCAAGATTCTTCGGATGCCGCATCGCGAACGGCACGACCTGCCAGCCGATATTCTCGAATAGCCGGTTATGCTCGAGAAAGAGCACCTCCGCGCCGCCGCGCGGATAGTAGTAATTGTTGATCGCCAGCAGGCAGTTCGTCGTTTGCAACATGCGGTCACCCAGCCGTCTTTGCCAGTGTTTGGAAGCGCAACCCGGCGATCGCCATGACCGTCAAGGACCACAACGCGCTGCCGCCTGCGAAAAACACGGATTCGAAGCTGCTGAGGCAGAGGGCGAAGATCCAAATTTGGATAAACAAGGTGGTCAGCGCCCGGTCGACACCGAGCGCCAAGGCCCGCCGATAATCGATGAAAGACGGAACGACGATCCACCACAGCGCCAGCGCAAGTCCGACAGGGCCCACGGTCACGGCGAGGTTGAGATAGCCGTTATGGGCGTCGCTGGCGCGGTATCCCCACGATTCCAGATAATTCCACTCGGCAACAAGGTCCGGCATTCCCCAGAACGACTCGAAGCCGAAGCCGAACAGCGGGTGGCGCGGCACATGATCGAGCGCAAAGCTCCAGATGACATCGCGGCCCGTAAAGGTCGGGTCCGACATTATGGCGGCGTCGAAACGCTTGATGGCGCCAAACATCACCGACCCGATCGTCAGCAGATTGAGCAGAATGGGTCCCGCCACGACAAGCGCGAACGCCAGCATGGAATTGCGCAACCGTGGCGCCAGATAGGAGAGGATCAAGACCGGCGCGAGCAGATTGAGCGGCGATTTGGCATGGGTGAAATACAAGAAAATGGCGGCGAGCACGATGATGGAGATTCCGGCCAGCCGATTCCAGGCACGAGCGATGAAGATGCCCATGAAGATCAGCAGGACCATGGCGGCGCCGGCGCCGTTCTTGTGCGTGAAAAACCCGCGCCAGTCACCGGCGAGGTTCGGCTCGGCAATATCCGTGGCCTGATGAATCGAAAGCTGCGGGATGAAAGCAACCCCAAGATAGCAGGCGGCCAGCACGATGATGGCTGCGACGGCGAGCATGCGGGCGAAATGCTCGCGCCCGCAAGGCAGCAGGAGAAACATCGACGACTGAAAGATGATGAAAACGGCAAGCACCAGTCGCCGCATCGCGAGATCTGGATAGGCCGAGTGCATGGCTGAAATCGCGAAGACGCCAAGCGTCAGAACCAGCGGCAGCGTGACGATGCGCGGTACAAGCCACAATCGCTTGACGAGAGCGAAGGCAGCGAGTGCGCCGGTCAGCAGGAGCATCAAGACCTGGCCGAGCAGGTCTCCGCCGGTGCTCGCCGCAAGCGATTGCGAGGCGCTCAAATCAGGAAACGGCGTCGCCGTGAACCAAGTCAGCAGAAAGGTCGCGAGGAAGAGGGCGTCACGGATGAGGCGCTCGCCGTCGGCAAGGCCGAAGGACAGAGGACGATGCGATGTCGAGAGCGTCGTCATTTTGCGCGCCACCTCGGCCGCGGAGCCAGCCGCCGATGCCATTCGCCGCATACGCGCGATACCGACCGCGAATCGTTGCTCATTTGCGCGCCAACGCGTCACCAGACTGTTAAAGGGGCGCGTACGAATTCTTCATGCGCTCTCCGCGCCAGCGCCAGTCAAAGCGGCCTTGCGAACGACGACGCTATCGATCCAGCGGCCCGGATCGATCCGAGGTCGGAAAAAGCCCGGCCAGAGGCCCGCTGCGTAGATATTCCATGCCGCAACCGAGTAGATGCCGACGGTCACGGAGCGACAGCGGAGCGCCATTGCGGCGAACGGAAGAGCAGCGAGAGCGGTCCAGGCCGCAGCGGCAGCGACGGGGAATCCGCTCATGGCGAACGGCAACACCATCAGGCTCAGCCACCAGACGTGCACGCAGGCAAATAGGAACAGCTCGCGGCGCAACTTTTGCCGAACGAGCGGGAAGTCCCGCTGGCCGAGGGCTGCGCGCAGGATTTCGCCGGTTGAAAACGCAAACCGTGTCTTCCAGCGCCGCCGCAACAGCGCGTAGGCATTGCCGCGGTGGCCGTGGTGGTCGATCGCAGCTACGGGAATGCGCGCAAGCTTCCAGCCCTGCGCGCGGAGCCGTGCGCCGAGTTCGAACTCCTCGCTGCCGTGCAGATTGCGGTCGCCCAGATAGCGGACGGTCTGGATCGCTGCGCGCCGATAAACGCCACCGCAATCGAGCCGGGTCACCTCGCCGGGCAGAAGATCTGACTGCTGATCGCGGACCCGTTTGAGGTATTCGACATTCGCGACTTCACGTTGGACAATCAGGCCGCCGACTCCGGCAAACTGCGGATTGGCGGCGAGAAAATCGATGGCGGAGGGGAGAAAGTCCCTGTGAAGCACCATATCGCCATCAATTAAACAAACAAAGTCGCCCGAGCTGTACTGATAGGCGAGCTGGACACCGGCGCCGCAAGAACGATCGGCTGGCTGCAGCAAGGTCACGATCTTGATTGGATATTTTGCGGCGATCTCGATGGTCCGATCGGTCGAGGCGCTGTCAGCCAGAATGATTTCGCAGGTGATTTTGCCTTGCATTCCGTCGATCGCCGCCATGGCGCTTTCGATCGCCGCTGCGATATGACGCTCCTCATTGAGCGCCTTGATCAGAATACTGACCTTCGGGTTGTCGCTGGACATGTATTGGACCGGTCTCAAAAGCAATAAAAGATGCGCCATCCGCGCCAGCGGACAGGTCGCGATCCCCAGACGAGGGCCCAGCCTTCGGCTTTTCTTCCGCTCCTCGACCCGTCTCGGCGCGCAATCTCGCAAATTGTTAGCAAACGCTTGGAGACTGCGGGTGACTCGACGAGATTAACGCTAACGCTCGGAAATCATGGCATTGGCGCGGGCTCGCCCATGTTCTGGCGAATTTCCACCTTCGGCACCGGTCCGGAATTCAGCCTCAGCGCTCGGGCAATGTTTGGGTCGATTTCGTCGCCGGCATCGGTTGCCGCGAGGCCGAAGCCGCCTCCACGATAGGCCCAGACGGCCCAACCGAAACCATTCGCGGCAGCCGCCTGGCTTACGTCGTGAAACCACCCTGCCCGTTCGGCGGCGCGACTGCCGTGGAGTTGCAGCGCCGTCTTTCGAGCACCAAACTCGCCGAGCAGGACGCGATCAGCCGGAATGCCTTGCCGTTTAGCCCAACGAGCGACCTCCCCGAAATTTCTTTCAATCGTATCGGCATCGAATCCCGAGGCTCGATAATCTTCCAGTCTGGCCTGCGCATCCTGATAGGCGAGCGCCTTCCGCAGCTCGGAAAGGTCGCTTTCGGCAATCAAGGCCTCGGTCGCCGTAAGGCTGTCGTCAAGCGGACGCGCCCGGGCTGGGTAGGGTACGTCGACCAGATAGCGCGCGGCGTTCCACGACGCGCCTTGATGAGTGAATTGGTAGGGATCGTAATAGTGAAACGAAACCAGAGCGGCCTGATCATTGACGAACAAAGTTGTCCGCATCGCCATGAGCGCCGCCGGGGATGCCTCGTCGCCGCCTTCGAGGACCAGGACAAGGCGGGGCGCCCGGCTGCGTGCCGCGCGATAAGCGGCTTCCAGCATCGGCTGCCATGCGCTCGGCCGCACCGGCGGTTCATTCATCAGTTCGAACGCGACCTTGCTGGAGCGCAGATCATCGAGTTGACCTGCGGTGCGTTCGAGAAGCCGCAAATAGGATTGAAACGCCGGCGTGGTCAGTCCGGCCGTCAGGGCCTGGGCGGTGTAATCCGGATTCATATCGCTCGGGTGAAAGTCCACCACGACGGAAAGATCGGCTGACAAAATCAGTTTGACGCGCCGCATCAGAATTCGGTCCAAAGCGTCCCGGCGCGATCCTTGAAACTGGAGGAAAGGTCCCGGGTCGACCGCCAGCCGCACAAAATCAAAGCCGGTACGGCGTATTGCCTGAAGTTCGGCGGCAAACTGCGCGTCGGTCACATCTGAAAACGGCGGAAACACAAATTCACGTGGCGATCCAGGCACCGTTGCCGCCCACGCCATCACATGCGAAACGCCGATACCGCGGCGGAAAGCCGACCCCGCACTCGCAGCGGCAGCAAGCGGTACGGTCAGCAACAGGCCTGCAAGCGCAAGGATGAGAACAACGAGCGGGATCAAAACACGTCGGGGACGCGACATGGCGGTTGCTCCGATGAACCGGCAGCGGCGTGACTAATTTTGAGCCACGCGCAGCCGGTTTCTCGCGATCAGCGGATCCTTGACGACGCTGCTTTCGATCCAGTTCTCCGGCGGTCTACGCGGCCGAAAAAACCCCGGAAGGAAGCACAGCGTTTGCACATTCCAAACCGTCACCGAATAGATCGCATCGCGCAGCGAGCGCCAACGCAGCGACATCGCCGCGAACGGCAGGGCCAACAGCATCGGAAGTGCCGCGAGTACCCAGACGCCGCTCCCCAACAGCAGTGTGGCGAGAATCGAACCCCACCACAGCCCGACCAGCCCGCACAGCATCGAGTTTCGATCGTTGCGCACCAGATACCCGAACTGCGGCTGGCCAATCGCGGCCCTGATGCCTTCGCCTGGACCCCAGGCATTGTGGGTCTTCATCCGACGCAGCAATTGGCGATAGGGGTTGCCGGTGCGGCAGTAGTGATCCACCGCCGGGCAATCGATCCTGGCAAGCGCCCAGCCGGCGACGCGGAGACGCGCCGCTGCTTCCAGTTCCTCGCCGCCATGCAAATTGCGGTCGGTCAGGTAGCCGACGGCGGAGATGGCATGTCGGCGATAGAGCCCGCAACCGCTGAGCCGCGTTACCGGCCCCGGCATTCGATCTGGATCGAAGCGGCGCACGCGCTGGGCATATTCCAGATTGTCGGCATCGTGGTCGATGACCGCTCCGCCCACTCCGCCTAGCGTGGGGTTTTCTTTGAGGGCCTGAATGCCAGCGGTCAGGAAAGGCCGGCGCAACCTCATGTCGCCGTCCATCATGCAAATAAATTCGCCGCTGCTGTACTGAAAGCCAAGCTGCGCACCGGCGCCACAGGATCGGTCTGTGGCGTCATCGAGCCGGACGATCTTGACCGGATATTTATCGGCGATCTCGACCGTACAGTCCGTGGACGCGCCGTCCGCCAGGATAATCTCTCCGCTGATCCCTGCGAGCGCCGCGAGCGCACTTTCGATGGCACCGGCAATATGCCGTTCCTCGTTGAATGCCTTGATGATGATGCTGACAGTCGGCCGCAGGTCTTCCGGCATGGTCATCCCGGCAGTTACGTCAGTGCCACGGGGCTGCCGAAGCGAGAGTGGACCGCGCGGCTCAAGCCATTGAGCTTGCCCTGGAGCGTCGCCGTGTTCTCGTCTAGCGTCAGGCAGACCCGCGGCAGCGCATGGCGATGATTGAGGTGTTCGGGAAAAACCATGCCGGTCCGGGTGGTGACGGCGGTACGGAACCCAAGCGAACGCGAAATCTCCGCCTCGCGCTCGCCGCAGGCGCCGGAATGGCCGAACGGATAGGCGTTGTGGTCGATACGCTGGCCGGTGATTTCCTGAAGAAACTTGCGATTTTCCGTCATTTCGCTGTGCACGGTTGCGGCCGATGCGCGCTTGAGGTTCAGGTGCGTAGTGGTGTGGCCGCCGATCGTGACGAGCGAATGCCGCGCCAACCTACGCAACTGCTGTTCCGTCAGCGCCTCCCGGTCGACGAGCGCGGGAATTTCGATGCCGGCGCGGGCAATCGCCTCGCGTACGCCGGACAGTACCTCAAAATCGGCATGGATCGCCGCTGTTATCGCCGCGTAGGCACGCCGCTTGGCGGCTTGATCCGCACATTCAAAGCGGCCGAGTTTCGGCAGATCGATGCGATCGCGCATGCGAACCAGCTCGGTCACGCCGAACCACCAGGCGTCGATCTGCCGCGTGATCATGCCGGTCGTGACGTACACGGTAAACGGCACCGCAAATTTTTCCATCAACGGAAGCGCATGGGTGAGATTGTCGGCATAGCCGTCATCGAGCGTAAGCACGACGAACGGGCGTGCCGCCGGCTCCTCGAGCCGCACCACGGCCTCGTCGAGCGTGACAAAATCCAGTTGCAGTTGCCGCAAGCGGCGCAGGATCCACTCGAGCTTGCCGGCTGGACAGCGCAGCATGAGATCATCGGGATAGAATGAGTCGCCGGCAGTTACGCTGTGCAGCGCGAAGATAATGCCGCGACCGCGATAGCGGAGCGCAAGCGCCCGGCTCAATCCAGTCACATGGGCGGTCACATAGACGCCGCTTTTTATCAAGGGGTGGACTTGCACCGCTTTTGCACCGCTCTGATCCGCTCGGCTCGCGCTGCCGACACAACCGATTAATGCACACGCCACGTTAGCCCCCGGCGTGCCGCAACAGACATAACCCGTCGGCCGCCGGCGCGCTGTGTTTCGTTGGGGTAACCCTAACGGCAATTGAAACCGTGCCGCCGTTGCGCGGCCGCGCCGGATCGTGGCCAATCTACCGGACGCGGCGCAGCCGCTTATCCGGAGACTTCCGATGCAAGATATCGCCGCGGATGGCATCTACAGCGATGGCGCCTATCTGGAGCGAAATCCGAGCTGGCACGTCGAGGATTCACCGTGGAAGGCCCGGCACATCGGCCGTATTCTGCGCCGAAATGACATCGCGCCCGGCACCATTGCTGAAGTCGGGTGCGGCGCCGGCGAGATATTGGTGCAGCTGAGCAAAACTTTTCCGAAGTCGGATCTTTCCGGTTTCGAAATTTCGCCGCAGGCCTTCGCCTTGTGCAGCCGAAGGGAAAGCGCGCACATCCATTTTCATCTGAAAGATTTACTTGAAGAGAATATGGCGTATTTCGATGTGCTGATGGCGATCGACGTGTTTGAGCACATCGACGATTACCTGGGGTTTCTCAAGAAAGTCAGAAACAAGGCACGGTTCAAAGTCTTTCACATCCCGCTCGATCTTTCCCTGCAGACGCTGTTCCGGGTCAATCCAATTCTCAAGCAACGCGAATCGGTCGGCCACCTTCACTATTTCTTCAAGGACACCGCGCTTGAGACGCTTAAATATTGCGGTTACGAGGTGATCGACAGGTTGTATACCGCGGCGGGTGTGGAGGGCTCCCATCTCTCGCTTGGCGGTCGGCTTCTGAAGCTGCCGCGCAAGTTCCTGTTCAAGGTCAACGCGGATTTTACAGCGCGGATTTTGGGCGGCTATTCGCTGCTCGTGCTGGCGCAATAGATCGCTGAGGTCACGCCTCCTTTGCTTCGGTCACAACGGCGCCGCGCACTTTGCGCGCATCGAAGCCGAGACGGGAGACAATATCGTCGAGGCCTACGCGGCCGGCGGCTTCTGCCTTGATCACCAGCACGATGTGATCGACCAGGCCGGCGAAAAAACGCCCGCTCGGATCGCAGTTCAAATCCATCGCGGCGACGATCACCACGTCGAATTGCCTGGTCTGGGCGAAGGCCCCGCGCACGTCGTCCTCGTTGATCTGACGATCGCGCCGGCTTTTCGGCGACACGAAAGGAATGAGATTGATATTGGTATGACGGTCGCAGACCACCGCATCGGCGAGCATTCGTCTGCCGACGGCCACATCGACAAGCCCGGCTTCGGTCCGGTCGGCGTCGATCGCGGACAGCGTGCGCCGTTCAAGGTCGGCATCGATCAGCAACACGCGCTCGGTGGACGCGGCCAGCGCCGCAAGCGTCAGCGCAACGGCGGCAGTGTCCTCGTCGTCATCGGCGGCAACGATCAGTATGCTGGGATTGTCACCGTTGTGACGGCGCGCCCGCACCGTGTCGTACACCTTGCGGATTCCGGCGGCAAAACGTGAGTTCGGCTCGTCCATCGTATCGGGGCCGAATGCAGCGGTGATCGCCGGCACTTTCGCCAAAACTGGAATGCCGGGCGGGAGTTCAGCAGGCGGTGCGGGCTTTGCCTTCCGGCCGAAGAAGCGGCGTGGCGAGGCACGACCCGGCCATTGCGGTATCGCGCCCGGAGCGGCCTCCCGGAGCAGGACCAGTCCGCTGCCGGCGGCAATGCCGATGAAAATTGCGCCCAGCGCCAGAATCGTGTTCGGCGGAGGCGACGTGCGGTTGAGCGGTACGTCGGCTCGCGAGATCACCTGGATGTTCTTGGTGTCGACCTGCTCCTGCGCGCCGGTCTCTCGGGCGCGCATCAGAAACGCTTCATAGACCGCGCGACTGGCCTGCACCTCGCGCTGCAGTTCGCGCAGATTGACCAGAGCGGCGTCGGTCGCCAGCGTATTCTGCTTGAGAGCGTCGACATTGCGGTGGAGCAGGTCCTCGCCGGCCTTGGCGCTCCGGTAATCGGCGCGGGCGGCCAACGCGATGCGGTTGACCTCGTCGTTGATCATGCGCCTGATCCGCTCGGCCTGGGCCTGAATCTCGATCACCGCCGGATGGCGAGCGCCGAGGCTGGTCGTCTGCTGCGCCTCTACGCGCATGATTTCGGCATACTGGCTGCGCAGCGCGCTGATGGTCTGCGATTGAACCGCGGCCGGAAAGGCGCCGATGTCGAGTTTGGATTTTTGCACGGCCTGGATCTCATCGAGGCGCGCCTTCGCGGCCGCGGTCCGAGCGCGCGCCGCGGCCAGTTGATTATTGAGGTCCGATAATTGCTGCTCGTTGACCAGATGTCCGTTGGCGTCGACGATGTTGTGACTTGTCTTGAATTGCTGCACCCTTTCCTCGGCCTGATGGACACTCTCTCTCAGCGCGCTCAACCGCCCGCTCAACGATTGCGAAACCTGGCGGGCCGCGTCAGCCCTGACCACGGTCTGCTCGACGAGGTAGGCCTGGCCGATGGCGTTGGCGAGCCGCGCCGCCTTCTCCGCCCGCTCGCTCGAAACCGCCACGTCCACCACATAGGTGCGCTCGGCCCGCGTGACTCGGGTGTGCCGTCGCAATGCGTCGAGCGCGGCGAGAGACGGATCGCCGGTGGCGACCTTATCGCGCCGGCCGAACAGCGCCAGCACGGGGGCCGCCAATCTGTGCAAAACGGACGGCCTGCCGACGAACTCCGGATCTTGCGCGAGCTTTTGGGAATCGACCACACGGCGCAGCACATCATCGGACGTCAGCACCCTAACCTGACTGTCGACGACCAGCAGGGCGGTGTCGCTTGCCTGCGTGGACGGACTTGGGTCATTGGCAACCCCGCGCAGATCGGCCGGATCGATCAAAATTTCGGTCACCGCGGTATAGCGGTGCGGCACGATAAGCGCGAGCAGCACGGCCAGGAGCAGGCAAACCACCGTCGTACACAGAATGGTGGTCCAGCCACGCCACAGCACAGAGCAGATTTTGAGGAATTCAATTTGCGGCGGCGGCGCCGGAGCAGCCGGTAATTCGCGGCTGGCAATGGCCGCCGACCTAACCTCACGCGGCGCTTCGAACATCGGATACTCAACCGTCTCTCAGCAGCGGGCCGCGACACATCGGCGGCGCCATGACTCATCGGCCCGCCAAACCCAAGGACCCGCACCTACTCAACGCGCACGACGACTGGCATGTCCAGACGCGTCCGTGACCTAACGATGTTCATAGAGAATTAAAGTTAATGCGCCGTGTACGTCGGCGGACGGTTCAGCGGAACCCGAAACGGCGCAACAGACGCAGCGCGGCAGCCACGACAACCACTGCCGCGATGACGGGAATCCAGAACAACACCGCGCCCAGAATGGCGATCATGAATATTGCCACGATGACGGCAACCGCCAGTAACGCCATCGCGATGCCGAACGGGCCCAGCCGCGTGACGTAAACACGATGCGTTCCGCGAGACGCGGTAAACGCATTTCCGTCCCAAGGCGAATTGCGCCGATCGTATTCCCGCCCGCCGCGGTCGGGCGGGATGATTTCCGGCTCGAAGCGGGGCTGTTCCGGCGCCTTGTCGTCATCCGTCATGACGTAAACTACTCTTTCGCTGCCGCTCGAACTTTAATGTAAGTCGAGCGGCCAAGGTCACAAGCGGCACATCCGCGCAGTGTTTGCGGGGGGAGTCAGGCGGTGCGCTCGTGATGATCGTGCAGGAACTTCGCCAACTGTTCGCGCAAGCTTTCGTCACGTTCGCCGTGATGACCGAGCACGACCGCGCGTTCGAATAGCGTCTGCTGCAGCTCGGGGGGAAAATCGCTCCACAAATCGGCAGCGGCCGCGCCGAGCACGAGGAAATAACGGGCGCTGGCTTCGGCGGCGGATCGTTGTTCCGAGTCGATTGTCATGGCACCGTCTTTCTTCATCGCTAAAGCGTGGCCGGCACCGTTGTTCCCGACGGCTTTCAAGCTTGTGCCTGCCGGCGATGGCGGTCGTGCCATGCGCAGTCCCGCTTTGCAGTCAGTGCGGCTTGATGCCGGCCTCGCGGATGACATCGCCCCACTTTTTCGTCTCTTCTTTGAGAAAGGCGGCCATCTCGGCCGGCGTTCCGCCGGCAGGCCGCAGATTGAGTTGCCGGTAGCGCGCGAGCAGGTCGGGGTCCTCCATCGCCTTGTTGGCCGCGCCGTTGAGCTTGGCGACGACACCGGGCGGGGTCTTTGGCGGCGCGGTCAGCGCCTGCCAGGTCACGGATATGCACCCCGGCACGCCCACCTCCGCGAGTGTCGGCACATCCGGGATTGCAGGAATGCGGTGCTCGGCTGCAACAGCAAGGATCCTGGCTCTGCCCGCCCTATAGAGCGGCAGGGACGTTGCGATCTCGGTGAACATCAGATCGACGTGGCCGGCGATGATGTCATTGAGCGCCGGCGCGGTACCCTTGTAGGGCACATGGACCAACTGGACCTTGGCAAGTTTTTCGAACAGCGCGGCGGTCAGGTGCGAGGTAGTGCCGATGCCTTGCGAGGCAAAATTGAGCTTGCCCGGATTGGCCCTCGCATAGGCTATCAGTTCCTGCGCGGTTTTGGCGGGAAAGTCGGGCCGCACCAGAAGCACGTTGTCGACATACGACAGGATCGCAATCGGCGTCAGCTTGGTGGGATCGTAGTCGAGCGACGAATAGAGAAATTGATTGGTGGTGATTGGGGCCGGCTGCGAGGCGAGCAACGTGTAGCCGTCGGGTGCCGAATGATAGACCGCCTCGGCTGCGAGACTACCCGCGGCCCCTGCTTTGTTCTCGATTGGGAGTGGTTGTCCAAGAATGGGCCGCATCTTGGCGGTGACGATTCTGGTTATGGTATCGACGCCGCCGCCCGCCGGTACCGAGACAATGACGCGAATCGGATGGTTCGGAAAATTCCCGACGCTATCCTCGGCTCTCGCCACCGCGGGCGCCAGAGCCAGGCCAAGGGTAGTTACTAGCGCGGAACGTCTTGAAATCGCACGACCAGACACGGTGTCAGCTCCCAAAGAGTGCAGTTATCGGAGCTTATGCCATGGCGCAGGCAGCTGGAAGTGGCCGCGTCATCGTGGCCGTCCCGTTTTGCGCATGTGGGACAGTGCCGCTGCGCGGTTCACAAACCGCGCCGCCGCCCATAGGATCGGCCCCGACAATGGGAGAAGGCCCGCGATGAGTAAGCTTGACTTTATCCTCGAAGAACTGGTCACCGCCAACCGAATTTTGGCGAGCGAGGGCGTGGTCGATTCGTTCGGCCATGTCAGCGCGAGGCATCCCGACAATCCGCGGCGTTATCTGCTCTCCCGTGCGCGCGCCCCCGAGCGGATCGAACGTGGCGACATCGTCGAATACGAGCTTGATGGCACGCCGATCGACGAGCGCGGCCGCACGCCTTACCTCGAGCGCTTCATTCACGGCGCGATCTACGAAGCGCGCCCGGATGTGCATTCGGTCGTGCACAACCATTCGCCGAGCGTGATCCCGTTCGGCGTCACCGGGAAGAAGCTCAAGCCGCTTCTGCACATGTGCGCCTCGATCGGCCACGAAGTGCCGATCTGGGATTGTCACGACAAGTTCGGCGACACCACGCTGCTGGTGACCGACATGGATATGGGCCGAGATCTCGCCGGCGCTCTGGGCTCCCGGCCGACTACCCTGATGCGCGGCCACGGCGCCACTGTTGTCGGCCGCTCGGTTCGCCACGCAGTGTTCGTTTCCGTTTATCTGGAAGTCGGTGCCAAGCTGCAGATGCAGTCGATGGCCATGGGCGACATCAAATTCCTCACGGCCGGCGAGGTCGACAAGATCGTCGCTCGCGTGTCGGATTACACGCTCAACCGTGCCTGGGAGAATTGGGCGCGCCGGGCGGGCCGTGAGATGCAAAAGGAGACGGCAACCTGAAAGATGATCGCTGGACCCTGACGGATCTGACATTCGCCGACCGCCCGCCAAAGGCTGTCATTCTAATATTCGCACGAGAGACAAGTGCGAATGTTGAATCGGACCAACTAGTGGAGCGGATTTAACATTCGCTACCACCCAGTCGCGAATTCCAGTAGCGAATGTCAAATCCAAAGCTCCACTACCAGTTATATTTTCTAGTGGTCCTTTGATTTTAACATTCGCATGATAGAGCGCTGAAACGGGATGCGAATGTTAGAATCGGACCACTAGGCGTTCTCGGTCGACGTGCTTATGAATTTGGCGCCGACGTCCTGACCCTGCCGCCAGACGACCTTATAGGTGCCGTCGCGTGCGGCTCCG
>JBOHIU010000043.1:0-33228 GCA_050725855.1 Xanthobacteraceae bacterium
GGTGAAGGCGATGTAATTTTTCAGATAGGGCGTTTCGAGCGCCAGCTCGTTCGGCTCGACCACGAAATGCTGAATGCCGGCAGGAACCAGCAAGACGGCCATTACGTAGAGGCCGGCGTAGACCACGATACCGAGAACTACCGCCGTCACCCGCGGGCGGAAAAAATTCACGATCAACAACCCGCATGCCGCCACGGTGACACCCTGCATGAAAAACAGGGCGACGCGGGTCACGTGGTCGGCCGTGTAGCCGGCGCCGTAAACGACGCCGAGCGTGGAATAGACCAGATCGTAGCGGTCCAGATAGAAGCCGAAGCCCAGCAACGCGGCCACGATGATCAGGAGCGCGGACAAATGCCGGCTCACGCCTTCTCCGACAACCAGCCTGCGTCCGCCGACGCTCTGAATTGCTCCTGCGGCGGCGTAAATGGCGCAGATCGCAGCCAGCGTCAGAAACGCAAGCGTCACCAAGCTGCGCTGCAGCAGCTCGTAGAACGGAAGATGAAAGAGGTAGAAGCCGACGTCAACGCCGAACAGCGGATCGTGCAGTCCATACGCGCCGCCGTAGCGGAATCGCAGATAGCTATTCCAGTCCGCTGCGAAGGCGAGAGCGAAGAATAAAGCTACGATCGCGCTGCCGGCGAGAACGATCGGCTGCAACCAGGCGCCCAAAATCTGCGGATCGGGGAGACCGCCGGCAGTGGACCTCCAGGGCCCGGCAAACTGCTCCCGGAGCGCGCTAGCCGGGCTGCGCATGCTGCGCAGAACCGCATAACGAACGTTGAGCCAGATGAACAGAAAGACGAATACCAAGCCAACTAGAAACATCGTCAGTTTAATTGACAGCAGCGTCCAAAAAATCTGCGAATAGCCAAGCTGCTTCATCCAGAGGTATTTTTGCATATAGCCGGGAAGATCGAGCACGGCGACCAGAAGGAGGAGCGCCCCTCCCGCGTAGAATGGCCACCGCAGTCGAAGCCCGCTCCGCCGCGACGGCCCATGAGACGGCGGCATCGACCAGCGCCATTCGATCGGTCCCGGTTGCTTGACCATTGCAATCACTTCCGGCTGTGAAGAAAAAACAGGATCGTCTAAACAATCCACATGCGCTGCAAGTCGCCGCTTGGCTCGCCGCGGACGCGAACGCCCCGCTGGAATCTATTGAACCGCCGAAAGTTCCGGAAGTCTACGATTGGACGGCGAAGTGTCGCAGAGGAGCAAGTTCGATCATTCGCTGCTCATCATTCCTCCATCTCGCCCGGTGAAAGCGTGAAAGGCTAAGGCTTGGGTTCGGGTTCGCTGCGCTGCTGGCAGGCGGCAGACACCTGATGATCGGCCGTCTCGAGTGGCGTATCGGGTTGCGGAGCTGCCTCGGCATTGTCGGCCAGGCCCTTTTTGAAAAGCTTGATACCCTTGGCGACGTCACCCATCACATCGGAAAGCTTGCCCCGGCCGCCGAACAGGAGAAGCACGACCAGGCCAAGGATCAACCAATGCCAGATGCTGAAAAGGTCCATTCTCCCTCTGCGGCGGCGCGGCGCTTACGTATGCGGGCGATCCGCAAATTCAGCTAGGCATCGAAGGCGGCAAAGCAAGTGCGGCAGAGAGGCTGTAAAGGCTGGAAGTCACGCGCCGATCACTGCGCCCTCCCTGGATGGACGACCCCAGCCTAACATGTCAGCGCCGGTTGTGCAGCACAGCAATTCATCCGCGCGAAATGTCGATCTGGGTTAACCATGTCAATTTTGCTGTGTCCGCTGCCATGTCGGCTTTCGCCAAGTTCGTTGTTATGGCCAAAACGATTTCCCTGTTCCAGTTCGGTAAATTCACAGCAATGAACGGCTGCGACACTTCGCCATGCGGCCGTATTGCACCGGAACACTCCCTTTGATTCTGGTTGGGATATAATGCCACTGCGTCACGGGCCGGAAATGGCCGGCGCGAAGCAATTACAACAAATAATCGCTCGGTTGCCGCTCTCAGGAGGGCGGCGACACGGCCAACCCAAGGGGAAACGCCGATGGCCAGCACAGACTCTGTTCTGTCGCTGCCATGGTACCGATCGCTCAGCGGCCCGCAATGGAAAACGCTTGTGGCCGCCAATCTCAGTTGGACGCTCGATAGCTTCGAGTTCTATGCGCTGTTTGTGACGGTCGGCTTCGCATTACATCAGTTGCTCACTCCGGCCGAGTATCCGGCTATCCCCCGCTATGCGGGCTATATCATTGCGGCGACCCTGTTCGGCTGGGGCGTCGGCGGGGTGATCGGCGGCATCATCGCCGATTACATCGGCCGCAAGCGGATGTTGATGCTGTCGATTCTCGCCTATTCGCTGACCACCGGATTGAGCGCAATATCCTGGAACTGGGAATCTCTGGCTATCCTGCGTTTTATCGTCGGTATCGGGATCGGCTCGGAATGGGGGACCGGAGCGACGATCGTCGCTGAGCTGTGGCCAGACCACGCCCGCGGAAAGGGTGCAGGCCTCATGCAGTGCGGCGCCGGTCTCGGCACCATCCTCGCTTCTGTTGTATGGCTGGCGATCGGCGGCACCGGTCCCAACGCTTGGCGTTGGATGTATCTCATCGGCGTGATACCGGCCTTGACGATCGTCTGGATTCTTTGGCAAACGCCGGAGTCGCCGAGGTGGCAGCGCTCGAATGAGCGGCGCTCCGAAGCCCGCGCTCTTAAGCGCGGGGGCGCCGAGTTGTCCGGCGAACATGCGGCTCTCGTCCGCTTTACTCTCGTCGATCTGTTCGCCGATCGATCTGTTCGCTGGCCGCTGATCGGCGCGCTTCTCATGATGCTGTCGGTGACCTTCGCATTTTGGGGCGTCGCGACGTTCATCCCAACCTTTGTTGGTTCGGCGGCCGCGAAGGCCCATTTGCCGGCAGCCGAGTGGGCCGGGTATGCCGCACTCGTCACGGGCGTGAGCGGCACATTTGGGTTCATCAGCCTCGGCTTTCTTGCCGACGCGATCGGCCGCAAGCCGGTCGCCATGTTGTTCTACCTGATGTGCCTGATCCTCACTCCGGTCGTCTATCTATGGGCCCACAGCGTCGATATCTTGTTGGCCTGGGTAGCAGTGTTTGGCTTCTTCACCTTGGGTATCTGGGCATGGGCGCCGGTCTGGCTACCCGAACTGTTCCCGACCAGAATGCGCGGCACTGCGATCGCTTTCTGTTTCAACGCACCGCGCCTGATCGCCTGCATCGGTCCGCTGATTGCCGGCACACTGATCGTCGGGCTCGGTGGCTACGGACCAGCGGCAACGATCATCGGCTTGTTCTTCATCCTCGGTTTCCTGGTGGCGCCGTTTCTTCCCGAAACGAACGGACAGCCCTTGCCCGGCAGCGATGCCGCCGCCAGTGACATTCAACTTGGGCGCACGGCAAGCCGCTGATCGTGAATCCAGCGGATAGGAGATCGTCGACGTGATCACGAGAGCTAGCACAAGCTCATCCAGGTCCCGCCGCGGGCACTGCCCCGCGGCGGCGGGACGTTCCATGGCGGCCAGGCATGTGGGTTTTGCATCCGAACGCACCGCGCGCCTTTCTTGCAGGAGTGTCGGGAAAGGCTGAATATTCAGGGCAATTCGGGATGCATCTGGGGAATCCCGCTTGGAGAGATTGCGAGGACGCCATGACCACAAGGCGATCGTTGTTAAAGGCCGGCCTTGGTTCATTGACCGTGGCAGCCGTCCACAGCCGCGTCGGAGCGCGCGCTGCCCCGGCTCTGCAGAAGGTCAACGTCGTTATCCCGGCCGAGAGCGTCTTTGTGTTGAATTTTGACGGCGCCAAGGGCGCCGGGATTTTTCGCAAACATCGTATTGATCTGGACGTTGACGTACGGCCTTTCGCCGGCTTTCTCGCCGGCCTGCCCAGCAAACAAAGTATGGCTGGGACCTACTCGGGCATTGACGCCATCAACAAGATCAACGAGGGTTTGGACTGGGTGATTATCGGCCCGGCGCTGACCGTGGTGGAGGAGGTCCTGGTCCGCAAGGATGCGCCGTTCAAGACCGTCGACGATCTGCGCGGAAAGAAGTTCGGGACCTTTTCCACCGGCGCCGGATCGTTCAAGTGCGTCAGAGCGGCAATGATCGACGCCTTCAATCTCGATGTCGTCAAAGACACCAATCTGGTGCAAGTCGCCGGACCGGCGTTGACCGACCTGCTTGAACGCGGGCAGATCGACGCCATGACGAATATCAGCTCGCTGACCATGGATGCGGAGGCGCAGCCGGACAAATTCCGCGTCTTGTTCTCTCCCAATGAATATTGGGAACGAAAGACCGGCTACCCGATCATGTGGACGGCCCCCAACATTGCTTGGCGAAGCTGGGTCGAGCAGGATCAGGAGCGAGCCAAGAACTTCGCCGCGGCGACCGAGGATTCATTCCGCTGGCTGCGCAATCCAGACAACCTTGAAGCCGCCGTAAGAAAGTACGGAAAGCTCGCGGCGGTGACCAAGCCCGCCGATGTTGCCGAATACAAGAAGTGGCTAGAGAAGAAACATATGTTTTTGACACGTTGGGACGACAAGGTCGCCGACACCCAGTGGAAGTTCTTGGACGTATGCCGGCGGACCGGCATCATAACCAAGGTTCCGCCGATGGATAAATACGCGATGTTCATCGGTGAGTTGGGCGCGTAGCGTTTAGGCCACCTCAGGATGAGGTCAAAACATTCGTGACCTCGCCATAGCGGGTCAAAAATCCTTCGGCAGCTCGCGTGTCCATTTGGCCCGCATGCGCGCATTCAGCTCTTTGCTTGAACGGGCGATGACCGGAAACGTCTTCTGCCGGTTGAACGGAATGCAGGCGTCGATGACCACCGCGCGAATTGCGCTGGTCCCTTTCGGTGTCGCGGAACCTTCTGGATACCGATATCCTTGCCTTCGAACACGCTCTCCAGGAGCGGCCCGCCATTGACCAGCCGCGGCTCGTAGCTCGGCGCGCATGCTTCATGTAGTTGCGCCACCACTGGTCAGTTCCATTTTCGACGCCTGCGGCGCCTAAGCGGTCGCACTTGTGCTAATTCTCTTCATGGCGTTGCTTTCCTTTCGTGGAATCATCACCCCGAGCCTACCGGCTCAAGGCGAGCAACGCCGCCCCTCATTTTTCAACAATCGCCGGGGCATCCCCTCCAAAAGCATAGAGAGGCGAGCCAACATTTTGTCGCGCGGAGTCGAATGTTGGTTCCAGATTGTGTGATTGTGTCGGGCAGATGATCCAGACCCGCTGAAGGAAACCCTAAGCTGACCTGGGGACCGGATCGGGTTCTAAATCGCAGATTCGGACCACCAGGAGCGTCGATGCAGGAGCACATCGTTAGGCGAGAGGTGTGTTGTGGAGCACAGCAAAATGGGCTGTCGTTTGCTCGAGATGGGTTATGCGCGTCGGTTTCGGTATGTCCGTGTCGAGTCCGCTTACCCCCTGATCGCGACCTGCGCAGGTGTCACAGATCGGCATCGTCGTGCCAATATTGGACCCATTAAATTACTAAGGTAAACCCACTCCGATCCGTCGCGCGGCGACCGCACAGGTTAGTTCTGACTGAAAAAAACAGAACAGAAACAATCTATAACATCTTGAACCTTTTGCCATTGAGTCTAGCTCTTTCTGTTTGCCGAGGATCGCCAATCAACCAGCCGATCGACGCGAGCCATGTCATGTGACTTTGTTGGATCGTTACAGTTGATTCAATCCGTACGCAAAGGTTGCTACCCCAATGATGACGAGCGTTACGGCCGCAACACGGGAAACGAGCTCCGAGCGAGCGAGGACGCGTCGGGAGGCAGTCGCAATTCCCGCGAACAGCGAGGAGAGGAACAGCACGAGCGTATAGCCGATGGAATAAAGCGTCATCGCCGCGATGGCGCGGACTGGCGACGCCGCTAGCGAAACCGCTCCGAGAACGACGACCAGGATCGGACTGGCGCACGGCGTCGCAACGAGCGCGAAGGCCAGCCCGACCATGAAGGAGCCGGTGCCGGGCGGGACGCTGCCGGCAAGCCGCGGCGTCGGCAGCCGGACCAGTCCCGCCAGCCACAGGCCCATGACCACCGTCAGCACGCCGACCGCCATGTTCACGGGCGCGCGGTATTCCACGAACAGCGCGAAGAATAGCGACGATACCAGGCCCAGCACTACGTTGACGACAATCACGCCGAGCACAAACATCACGGCGACGCGCAGCGCCGCCGTCCGGGAGCGGAGTTTTGATGCGCCGATGTAGGACAGGTTCAGCGGCAGCATGCCAAGAATGCAGGGCGAGATGCTGGCGACCAGACCGCCGACAAACGCGACGGCGAACAATCGCCAGCCATAGAGCGCGCTCGGCCCGGACAGCCGGGCCGCGACCGCATTCTGCCAAATTCCAACCTCGCGCTCGAAGACCAGGCCGAGCGGTCCCCACGCGATCGCGGAGGCCAGTGCGGCAATGACGACCATGCCCGCCGCGACCGCGACGCGCGACGAGCGAGCCGTCATCGGCTCTCCGCCTTCAGCGCCGTATTGATCGCGGTCTCGTAATCGCCGATCGCGCCGTCGTTGTAAAACGTGGCGTAGACCTTGCCATCCTTCGGATCGATCACCGCGACCGTCGAGGTTGCCGCCTTGGCGGCATCGTAAAACTTCTCAAGGCCCAGTTTCTGTGCCTCCTCCTGGGAAGCCGCCGCCGTTTTCGCATTGGTGACATCGAACTGCACGAAATTGATCTTGCCGGTATAGGCTTTTTTAAGATCGTCAATCGTCGATTGGGTTGCCTTGCAGGCAGGGCACCAATCGGCGTGGATGCGGACAACCACGGGCTTGCCCTGCAGAGAGGCAGCTAAAGCTCCAGCGTCCACGATCTCCGTTGCGCCGCGCGCCTGATAAGTCCCCGCCTTTGCGGCGGCGCCATTGACGACATCGGCCCTCGCCGCCGACGCAGCGATGGCCGCCGCGACCAGTCCGAGGATAACACAGTAGCGATTCATCATGCCGGCCATTATGCTGCTCCATTGCTTATGCTACGCCACCGACGAGTGATATGAACGCGCGCCTCCTTATGGGCTGTCGCTTCTAAGCGAAGGACCTTACAGCAGCACATCGCTGAGCGTCAGCAGTGTTGTGCGGCACAGCAAAATGGGCTGTCGTTTGGTCGAGATGGGTCATAAGTCGACATTATCCGTCGGCGCGACGATGTCCGCTTTACCCCTGATAGCGGACATTGGGCGTCAATGATTCCGCGCGCGGAAGCGCACTACGCAGGTACCACTTCAACAACCAGTTCCAGCGCGCGCTTGGCGAACGCTTCCATATTCGCGAGCCGCTCGGCGCCGCCGGTGCGCAGCGTGATCGCCTGCTCGGCCGGGCCGGCGACGGCAACGCAGGTGTGGCCCGCCGGATCGCCATAACGATTGCCGCTCGGTCCCGTGGCGCCGGTTTCGCCTACGCCCCAGACCGCGCCATGGCGATCCCGCACGCGCCGCGCCAAGAGCAGCGCATAGGCCTCGGTCGCCGACCGCAGGCCGGCCATATCGGCGTCGCCGATGCCGAGCAATGCACCCCGCGCGGTTATCGTGTAGACCACGGCGCCGCCGAGAAAATAGGCCGAGGCGCCGGGCACGGCGAGCAATGCCGCGGCGATCAGTCCGCCGGTCGAGGATTCGGCAACCGCGATGGTCTCGCGGCGCACGACCAGACGCTGTGCAATCGTTTCCGCGAATGGCAATAGCGTGTTCACAAATCGCTCCTGCCGATTTCGCAGAGCGCTTGGAAAATACCGATATCCGTGGCCGGGAATTGCTTGGCCACTCGGGGGCCAATGGCTTGCGCGTCTTCCTGGTAGAGCGTCTCGACAATCAGTGCGCCGGTGATCTTCTTGTCGCCGCCGCGCAATTGTTCCTCCTTCGACACCGGCGTGGCGGCGGCATCGAGCGCAGTCCAGATTTCGCCGCCGGCGACCGCCGGGTCGTCGACGAGCTTTGCCAAGGCGCCCGTCAGCGCCGCATTGTCCCCTCTCCCGCCGAAGCGGGCGACAACGGCAAACGCGCCGCGGAAACTGCCGCGCCGCGCCACACGCCGGCATATCGTGCGGTTCATGTCGACGAAGACCTCCGCCATCATCTTGCGCGTTGCCGGGGTCGGATTGTCGAGCCGCTCCAGATAGGACTTCGACGTGAGCACCGCCGGCGTTTCAACAAGATAGAAGCAGAAATATCCGGGCGTCGGCGCGATGCCCTTGTAGCGGCGGCCGAACAGAAAGCCCGGCACGCCAAGCCGCTCGATGAGATGCTCGCCCTGATACCAGTCTTCGAATTCCGCCTCGCGTCCAACGCGGCAGTCATGAAAGATGGCGAGTATTCCCGGCTCGGCAGTCATCGTGCCGCCACCACCATGATCTCGACCTTGTAGTCGGGCGACGCGAGACCGGCCTGGACGGTGGCGCGCGCCGGCGCATTGCCCGGCGACAGCCAGGCATCCCACACCGCGTTCATTTCGGCAAAATTCGCCATGTCGGCGATCCAGATATTGGCCGACAGGAGCTTGCTCTTGTCGGTGCCGGCTTTGGCGAGGAAGCCGTCGATCTGGGACAGGATGCTTTTGGTCTGTTCGGCCGTGCTCTTGCCTTTCGGCGCATCGGCGACGATGCCGGCAAGATAGACGGTATCGCCGTGCACCACCGCCTTGCTCATGCGCGGCCCTGACTCATGACGTTCGATTTTCATTGCGCGTCCTTCATGGTGTGAATATCGGCCCATATTCAATCGGCCGCCCGGCCGTGGGCAAGCACCTTGCGCATCAAACTCGGCAGCGCCTCTCCCGCCACGCCGTCCAGCGCGATCCAGCGCATGCCGGCCGGCGCCTTCGTCCGCGCCGGCAATTCGGCGACATAGACGCTGAGTTCAAGCGGAAAATGGGTGAACACGTGGCGCACCAGTCCGGGGATGCGGCGCCAGGCCATGCCCCGTATCGATCGCCCCGCAGGAAAGGGCGGCGCGGCGTCGAGAGCGCTGTGCTCCTCAAACGCTGCTGTCCATTCCGTCGTCGGGACTTCGGTCATGCCGCCAAGAAGGCCACGCGGGGGGCGCGTCCGCACGAGCAAATAGCCGTCCGCCCGCCATGCCACGAAGGCCGCGCCGCGGCGCAGCGCGCCCTCGCGTTTCGGTGTGCGTCGCGGAAAGGTCTCGGCGTCACCGCGCAGGCGCGCGGCACAAGCTTTGATCCATGGACAGAGCGCGCAGGCCGGCCTCTTGGGCGTGCAGATCGTGGCGCCGAGGTCCATCATGGCCTGCGCGAAATCGCCGGCACGGTGCGCCGGCGTCAGCACACTGGCCAGCTTGCCAATTTCTGGCTTGGCCGCGGGCAACGGCGTCTCGACCGCGTAAAGCCGGGCGATAACGCGTTCGACATTGCCGTCGACCGGGGTGCTCGGCCGGTCGTAGGCAATCGCCGCGATGGCGGCGGCCGTGTAAGCGCCAATACCGGGCAACGCCCGCAGCGCGTCCTCGATCGGCGGAAAATCGCCACCGTGACGCTCGACTATGACCCGGGCACAGGCGTGAAGATTGCGGGCGCGGGCGTAATAACCCAAGCCGGCCCAGCATTTCAGCACCTCATCGAGCGGCGCGGCCGCAAGCGCCCGCACGTCCGGCCAGCGCGTCAGAAACCGCGCGTAATAGGGCCCGACCGCTTTGACGGTCGTCTGCTGCAGCATGATCTCGGAGAGCCAGACCCGGTAAGGATCGCTCCGCTCGCCCGGTTTCGCGCGCCACGGCAGCGCGCGGCGATAACGGTCGTACCATGCGAGCAAATCTCCGGCTTGCGGGCATTTCTTGTTTCCCTCCCCTGAGATGGAAGAGTCGGATTGCCCAAGACGATCCCGGCTGGAGTCAGTTCGCCGCCCCCCACGCGAACGCTTCGCGTTCGACCTCCCTTTTCCGAGGCGAGGTGAGGACTTTTTGCCGCTCGTTTTCGCTGCTAGGGTCACGCTATTGAGGGATGGCAGAGCAACGCGCCATGAACAAGCCCACCCGCTCCTTCGCCAAACCCTTGCGCGAGGTCGCTCGCAAGATCGTCGGCGAGGCCTTCACCCGGCAGGGATTTGCGTCAGCCGAACTGGTGACGCGCTGGAGTGAAATCGTCGGCTCGGAAATTGCCGCGCATAGCGAGCCGATCAAGATTCAATGGCAGCGGCCGGGACGCTCAGATCTCGGCATCAAGGGACAGGAGCCCGGCACGCTGGTGTTGCGAGTCGAAGGCCCCGCCGCGATCGAGATACAGCATCTCGCGGGCGTGATCTGCGAACGGGTCAACCGCTTCGTCGGCTGGCGCAGCGTGGCGCGCGTCGCACTCCGCCAGGCGCCGTTACGGCGAAGCGAGCGCAAAACCGCCCGGGGCGGCGATCCGGCCGCGTCGGCGCGCATCGCCGCGAGCCTGCCGGAAATAGCCGATGACGACTTGCGGCAGGCGCTCGCGCGGCTTGGAGCCGCCGTCAAGCGAAGCTGAGGAAAGCTGCGGGTGCGGCAGGGGCTTGGCCTGCGGGCACGCTAATGCCACATTGGTGCCGCAAGAATTTCCGCCGATCCGCGGGATTTTTCCGTTCTCACATCAGGAGCCGCCCTTGTCGCTCACTCGCCGTCAATTGTTCGTCAACGGAAGCATTTCCGTCGGCGCCGCCGCAGGTTTGTCCGGCGTCCTGCTGCCGCGCTTTATCGATTCGGCCAAGGCCGATCCGGCCGCTACCGCGCAGGCTCCCGCCGCTACCACTCAGGCTCCGGCCGCTACCACTCAGGCTCCGGCCGCCACCCCGCAGACCGCCGCGCCGTCCACGCCGCCGACCGACGCCAAAGTCCTGGCTGAGTTGGCCAAGCCCAGTCCGGGCGGCGACGTTGTGCTCGGCTCCGCCAAGGCGCCAGTGACGATATACGAATACGCCTCGATGACTTGCCCGCATTGTGCGCATTTCTCGGAGACCACGTTTCCCGAATTGAAGAAGCGCTACATCGACACCGGCAAGGTTCGTTTCATCTTCCGAGCGTTTCCATTCGACAAGGTCGCCGCGGCGGCATTCATGCTGGCGAGCTGTGCCCGCGACAATGGCGGCGGCGGCGCGCGGTACATGGCGGTCGTGGAAACGCTGTTCGCAAAGCAGGACGAATGGGTCAACGACCACCCGCTAAAGCCGCTGGAGAATCTCGCCAAGCAATTGGGCTTTTCGGATGCGTCGTTCAAAGCATGCCTGACGAATCAGAAGGTGCTCAACAACATAGAAGCGGTCCGCGACCGCGCCGTCGACAAGCTCGGAGTCAATTCCACGCCGACGTTTTTCATCAATGGGAAAAAGGTTGTGGGCGACGTTCCGATCGAGACCATGGCCAAGGAGATCGACCCCTATCTCAAGACGGGATAAGGGTTTTTTACGCTCGCCGATACGCGCCGCGGTCCTTCGGGGACCGGCTGGAACGGTGTGAGCGCGCCAAAAGCTGTAAAAAAAACCGGCGGCGGAGTTGCGCTCGAAAGCGCGGCGATTCATTGTCCGCGCCGATGCGGCACTCTCCGACGCGCCCCCGGGGCTTGAGGGCGCGATGCTGAACTGATTCCCTTTGAGTCCCTTGGCGCCGCAGCAAGGGCTGGACATAAGAAAACTTGCATGAAGCTCACGCGGCTGCGCCTAATCGGCTTCAAATCCTTCGTCGAACCGACCGACTTCGTCATCGAATCCGGGCTGACCGGAGTCGTTGGACCCAACGGCTGCGGAAAGTCGAACCTGGTCGAGGCGGTGCGCTGGGTCATGGGCGAAGCGTCCCACAAGGCCATGCGCGCGGCCGAGATGGAGGACGTGATCTTCTCGGGCAACACCGACCGGCCGGCGCGCAATCACGCCGAAGTCGCCGTGCAGGTCGACAACACCGATCGCACCGCGCCAGCCGCATTCAACGATGCCGAGACACTGGAGATTTCACGCCGCATCGCGCGCGAGCAGGGTTCGACCTTCCGCGTCAACGGCCGCGAAGTGCGGGCCCGCGATGTCGCCATGCTGTTCGCCGACGCCTCGACCGGGTCGCGCTCGCCGGCGCTCGTGCATCAGGGCCGGATCGGCGAAATCATCCAGGCGCGCCCCGAGCAGCGCCGCCGCGTGCTGGAAGAAGCCGCCGGAATTTCCGGGCTGCATGCCCGGCGCCACGAGGCCGAGCTGCGGCTCAAGGCCGCCGAACACAATCTGGCGCGGGTCGAGGACGTAATCGGCCAATTGGCCGCGCAGGTAGCGGCCTTGAAGACCCAGGCGCGGCAGGCAGTGCGCTATCGCAATATTTCCGGTCAGGTGCGCCGCACCGAAGCGCTGCTATTCAACCTGCGCTGGACCGCCGCGGGTGTCGAAGTCGCCGAGGCGGAGCGCGCCCAGGACGAGGCCATCCGCGTCGTCGCCGCGCGCACCGGCGAGCATACGCAGGCGTCGACGCGGCAAGCGGAACTTGCCGCCGATCTCCCGCCCCTGCGCGAGGCGGAGGCCAAGGCCGCGGCGGCCTTGCAGCGGCTCGTCATCGCGCGCGACGCGCTCGAGCGCGAAGAGGCGCGCGCCAAGGAACGGATCGGCGAACTCGATCGCCGGCTCGAACAATTCGCCGCCGATCTCGAACGCGAGCGCACGCTTGCCGCCGATGCCGCCTCCGCACTGGAGCGGCTGGCAGCCGAGGAAACGGCGCTGAAAGCCGAAGCGCAGGCCAAGGCCGCGCTGCTGTCCGGCGTGACCGAACGCGCCGAAAAAGCCGACGCGGCGTTGGCGGCATCGGAAAGGACCTTTGCCGAGCTCACCGGCGCGTTGGCCGATCTCGTCGCGCGCCGCAACCAATTACACGCGGCCGTGCGCGAGCACGGCGAACGCGCCGACAAATTGCAGGCCGAGTTCGTCAACGTCGAAGCCGGACTGACGGCGACCAGCAGCGGCGAGCCCGACCTGCCGGCACTCGCGGCGGTACTCGCCACCGCGCAGGAGGCGCTGGCGGCGGCCGAGAGCGCCGCCCGCGCGGCGGAACTGGCGCACGCGTCCGCGCGCGAACACCTCGACGCCGCGCGAACGCCGCTCGGCGCGGCCGAGCGCGCCGTGCAGCGTCTCGAGACCGAGGCCAAGACCATCAGCAAGCTTTTGGCCGTCGAGAGCAAAAACCTCTGGCCGCCGGTGATGGATACCCTCACCGTCGCCAAGGACTACGAAAAGGCCTTGGGCGCGGCGCTCGGCGACGACCTCAATGCGCCGGTCGGCGATTCCGCACCGATGCGCTGGGCCGGCACGGAGAACGATCCGACCGATCCGGCGCTGCCGGAAGGCGCCGTGGCGCTTACGCATGTCGTCCAAGGTCCGTCCGAACTGGTTCGGCGACTGGCGCAAATCGGCGTCGTCGAGCGCGCCGAGGGCCCGCGGCTGGCGAAGATGCTCAAGGCCGGCCAGCGCCTGGTGTCGCGTGAAGGCGACCTGTGGCGCTGGGACGGCTTTATCGTCGCCGCCCATGCGCCAACCGGAGCCGCGCGCCGGCTGGCCGAGCGCGGCCGTTTGCAAGCGATCCAGGCCGAACTCATCACCGCACAGGAGGACGTCGAGGCCACGCGCACCGTCGTTGCCGGCGCGGAAGCCGCGCTCGCCGCGGCAGCCGCCGCCGAGACGCAGGCGCGGACCGATTGGCGCGAGGCGCAGCGCCGGACCGACGCCGCACGCGAGGACCACGCCGCGGCCGAGCGCGAAATCAGCCGCAACGCGGCGCGCATCTCCGCGCTCCGGGAAGCGCAGGCGCGCATCACGACCAGCCGCGACGAAGCCAACTCGGCCCGCGATGAAGCCGAAAAGGCTCTCGCCGCATTGCCGCCCACGGCCGACATCGAAGCCAAGCTCGCGGCCGTGAACGAAGTGATCGCGGGCGAACGCACCGTGTGCGCCGAAGTTCGCGTTGAGGCGCAAGCGATCGCGCGCGAGGCGGAGCTTGCCGATCGCCGCCTGCAGGCGATCGCCACCGAGCGCACGGAATGGACCGAACGCCAGGACAGCGCTGCGGCTCAAATCGCCACCGTCGAACGGCGCAGAACCGAAGCCGAGACCGAGCGCAACGAACTCAAGGACGCGCCGGCGAAGTTCGCCGAAATGCGGCAATCGCTGATCGGCGAGGTCGAGACCGCGACGGCCGAGCGCCGCGCCGCCGCGGATCGGCTGGCCGAGGCAGAGACAGCCTTGGCCGCGGCCGACAAAGCCGCGCGCGCGGCCCTCGAGCTGGTCGGCGAAGCCCGCGCGCAAGCCGCGCGCGGCGAGGAGCGGCGCGACGCCGCCAAGCGGCGGCTTGCCGACATCGCGCATGAAATTCGCGAGGCTTTCGATATCGAACCGGCCGCCACCGCCGAACTTGCCGAACTGAAGCCGGACGCCGAATTGCCGTCGATCGCGGAAGTCGAGGAAAAGCTCGACCGTATCCGCCGCGAGCGCGAGCGCCTCGGCGCGGTCAATCTGCGGGCCGAGCAGGAACTCGAGGAGGTCGAGGCGCAGCACCAGAAACTCATCGGCGAACGCGACGACCTGGTCGAGGCCATCAAGCGGCTGCGCCAGGGCATTCATAGCCTCAATCATGAAGCGAGGGATCGGCTGCTCGCCTCGTTCGCCACCGTCAACGAGAACTTCAAGAAACTCTTCACCGAGCTGTTCGGCGGCGGCACCGCCGAGCTACAACTGATCGAGAACGACGACCCGCTCGAAGCCGGACTGGAAATCCTGGCGCGGCCGCCGGGGAAGAAACCGGCGACGCTATCGCTGCTTTCCGGCGGCGAACAGGCGCTCACCGCGCTCGCTTTGATCTTCGCCGTGTTCCTGACCAACCCGGCGCCGATCTGCGTGCTCGACGAGGTCGATGCGCCGCTCGACGATTACAACGTCGAACGCTTCTGTGACCTCCTGCACGAGATGACCGGCTCGACCGAGACGCGCTTCATCATCATCACCCACAACCCGATCACCATGGCGCGGATGAACCGTCTCTACGGCGTCACCATGGCCGAGCGCGGCATCTCGCAGCTTGTGTCGGTCGACCTCGAAGGCGCGGTGAAGCTGCGCGAGGCGGGCTAGCGATCGACAGGCGGGATCGATCAAGCAGGACGGTCTGCTCTTATACCAACGGCAGAAAAGCAGCGGGAGAAAGTCGCCGTAGACGCGCCGGTTGCCCGATCTTCTCGGCAAGACACGGCGAAAGCAGCCGGTCAATTCTGGCAATAAACCTTGCCACAGCGGCGGGAGGCATCGACGATTTTCTGCAGGCCGTCGCGCCCCGGATAGCCGACAATGGCGACGCCATCGATCACGAAAGAAGGCGTGCCGGCAAGGCCGAGCGAGTTGCCAAGTGCAACGTGTGCCTTCATGATTTTGGTGATTTCGTCGCTGTTGCCGAGCTTCGTCACCGCGGCTTCATCGAGGCCGAGTTTGCGCGCGACTTCAAGCGCGCGCATCCCATTCGTCGTGCCGCGCTGCGCATAGATGGCGCGGTGGAACTCGTAAAATTGCTGCGACGAGCCGAGCTTCGCCACCGCGAGCTCCACGCGGCCCGCCGCGATCGACGGAATGCCGAGCACCGGAAAAGGAACGAGCACTAGCCGCAGATCGGGGTCGACGCCGACCATATCGGCAATGTCGCCGGATGCCATCCGGCAGTACGGGCAGTTGAGATCGTAAAACTCGACGAGCGTCGTCTTGCCTTGCGGATTGGCGGCAACCACCACGCCCGGCATTGTGTCGATCGGGGCGGCAAGCTTGACGCTCTGGTTGGGGAGACGGTTGCCGTCGTCGTTGAGCAGCGGATATTCGGAGACGAGCTGCGCGGAGCGATCGCGCATCTGAGCTATCGCCTGCCCGCCGCCGCCAACAAGCCCGGCGGTCGCAAACCCAGCGGAGAGCAGAAGCGCGAGTGTCATTTTCGTCGGCCGGTATCTCATAAAGCGCAATCCTCCAAGTGGAATCGGCCCGCCCCCTAGCATTACACCATCTTTGGAAGCCATCATCAAAGACGATGGGATGCGGCGCATTGCGGGTGGTTTGTTCATCCGTTCGGTTCTGGTTGTGGCTTGCCCGTCGAGAGCTTGCCGAGCGTCTCGGCTACGGTTCAACGTCTGCCTTCATTTATGCGTTCCGCACCGACACGGGCTGTAGTCCGCAAGCTTATATGCGCAGGCATTTGGCAAATCGAGCTGACTCCGCCCCACATTTGGTCGGATGACCGCTCGTCCTAACCAAAGACTCACTTTAAGTGACCTGAACCCGGGGGGCTTGTTTCGGTCGACCGGGAAGGCGTCGAGAAGCTGCGCGAGGCTGGTTAAGGCTCTCGCCACAGCGGCGTCCTCGCCGCCACCGCCCCGCTCATTCATTTCCCAGCTTGAAGAGTCGCCGCGCATTGCTGCGGCCGATTTTGACGCGGTCGTTCTCGCTGATGGCGCAGCTATCAAACCAGTTGGCCGCGTGATCGATGTTCTCGAACGGCCAGTCGGTCGAGAACATGATGCGGTCGGCACCGATTTCCAGCATCGCATTCATCAGCGCCTGGGTGCGGAAATTGCCCGACGTGGTGAGATAGAAGTTGGCCGAGAAATATTCGCCCAGGCGCTTCTTCGCCGGCCATTTATTGCGATTTGGAATCCAGGCGTTGGAATTGTCCACCCGCCACATCGCATAGGGCAGGTTCTCGCCCATGTGACCGAGAATGATCTGCAGCCGCGGATGTGCGTCGAACAGGCCCGACGCCATCAGCCGCAGCGCGTGCACGGCCGTCTCCTGGCCGAACGCCCAGATCGGCCCGAGGAGCCACGGGTGGCCGTCGTAAACGCGCGCATCGCGCGGCAGCGGATTGCGCGGATGCAGATAGAACGGCACGTCAAGCCGCTCGACCATGGCCCAGAACGGCCGGTATTCCGGCAAGTCGTAATAGAGGGCAGTGTCCGCGTCACCCAATTGCGAAAAGCCGTTCACCAGCGCGCCGCGGAAACCGAGCTCCTTGACGCAGCGTTGGAGTTCACGCGCGGCGCCATCGGGGTCCTGCATGGCGAGCGCGGCGAGGCCCTGGAAACGATCCGGCCTTTTGCGCACCTGCTCGGCCAGATAGTCGTTGGCTTTGCGCGCGATCTCTCCCGCGCGCGCCTTGTCGGCAATCGCCTGCACGGCCGGGGCATTGAGCGAGAGCAGCATCATTTCGATGCCGTATTCGTCCATCAGCGCCAGCCGCCTGCCGTGAATGTCGGCGTTGCGGGCCGCGACCTCCTCGCGCACCGGTTCGGGAAAGTACCCCATGGAATCGCCGGCGGTTTCCGGGATCGCAAAATGTTCTTCCAGCGCAATCTTGCCCTGCATCATTCCCTCGTCATATGCGTTTTGCCGGCCGATTAATCTTAACACGGCATCCGCCGCGCGCTACGTGCCGCGTGCAATGCACCGCGCGCAACTTGCCGCCGCCATTGGCTACCGCCGTTGGCACGCTTCTCGCCACCTGAGGCTTCGAGAAATGCGGTTGTCCCATTCCGGGGCAGCAGCGCGAATCTGTATTCGCACGACGCCTAGCCAATCCAGCGGCAGGTCTCGTTTCAGTCGGGCGGCGCCGATGAACACGGTTTCGAGCTTCACGCTGGCAGCCCCGCCGCGCACGGGCCGGTTTCTGCGCGCCTGGGCGGTACTGCTGCGCGGGACGTTTTCGAGTGCGATCTTTCTCCTGGACGCCTCGATAATCGTGGCGCTCTCGTGCGGCACCGGCGTTGCCTATTCGCTCGCCGCCTACCGCGATCCCGGCGATATAGCCTCGTTCCTGCGAATCGGCGTGCTGGCCGCAAGCATATTCGTGGTCTCGAACGTGTTCCGCGGCGAATACCGGCTGCCGAACTTTTTCTCATTCAAGCCGCACGCCCGGCGCACCATTCAGCTGTGGAACGTGACCTTGATCTGCCTGCTCATGCTCGCAGTTTTGACACAACAGAGCGCGGCGGCCTATTCGCGGGCCTGGATCGTGCTGTTCTATGCGGCGACACTCGCTGCGCTGATTGTCGAGCGCTTTCTGATCGTGCGCCTCACCGCGCATGCGCGCGGATCCGGTCTCGTCACCGCGCAGCGGGTTTTCCTGATCGGAACCGGCGCTCATGTCGGCGCCTTCATCAACTATTACGAGCCGTGGACGCTGGGCATCAATATCGTCGGCTGCCGCTTTCTGACCCCGGTTGCGCCGGGCGCGTCCGACGCCGACCGCCGAGCGGCGCTTGACCGCGATCTTGCCGAGGCGATTGCCGGTGTGCGCAGCGTCCAGCCGGACGCTATCTTCCTTCTGTTGCCGTGGTCCGCGACCGCCATCATCGAACGCTGCGCCGAGGCCTTTCTGGCGCTGCCCGTCGAAATCCATCTCGGCCCCGAACAAATCCTGCATAAGTTCGAAGACGTCGAACTGTCGAAGCAGGGCCCGCTGGCAAGCCTCAAACTCACCCGCCTGCCGCTGTCGACATTCGAAATCGTGCAAAAGCGGCTGTTCGATGTGGCGTTCGCCGCAATGGCGTTGATCGCGTCGACGCCGCTTCTCGTCCTAGTCGCTATCCTGATCCGTCTTGACAGCCCCGGACCGGTTTTTTTCGTGCAGCGCCGCTACGGATTCAACCAACGGCCGTTCCGCATCATCAAGTTCCGGACCATGCGCACGCTCGACGATGGCGCGGTAGTGCCGCAAGCGGTGCGCGACGATCCGCGCCTTACCCGGATCGGACGCTCGCTGCGGCGCTGGAACATCGACGAGATTCCGCAGCTCTTCAACGTGCTGACCGGCGACATGTCACTGGTCGGTCCGCGGCCGCACGCGCTTTCGCACGACCGCAAATACGAGCAGCGCATTGCGCTCTACGCGCGCCGCCACAACGTCAAGCCGGGCATTACCGGCTGGGCGCAGATCAACGGCCTTCGCGGCGCCACCGAGACCGACGAAAAAATGCGCAAGCGGGTCGAGTATGATCTTTTCTACATCGACAACTGGTCGCTCTGGCTCGACCTGAAAATCGTCGCCCGGACGGCGCTGTCACCGGCCGCGTATCGCAACGCGTATTGATGGCGATCTGGTTGCGGACCGGCGAAGCTTGCCGCGTAACCGGATGCTCTATCCGGCGAACCGGGCAATGGCGGCAACAGCGCCTGCGGTGACCAGAGCGGTCGACAGCCACAAGAACCCGATCAGGAGCCACACCGGGCGCGGCTTCGGCAGCGCCGCCGCCGGAAACTCGCTCGCGGCGCTCCAGGTTTTCAGCGCCGGCTGCGCCCTTCGCAACGCGTCGGCGGCGCGCTCGATTTCCGCAAGGTCGCGCGCGACCTGGTCGGATTGTCCCAGCCCGTCGGCCTCGCCCGCCAGCGAGTCACCGCGGTCGCGGGCCTCCGACAACGGCCAGCGCAATTCGTCCAAAGCGTCGGAGCCGCCGGACGACCGATATCCGAGACCATGGTTCGGCATGGCGTCACCCCTTGTCATTTGCGAAAACCTAAACGACCGCGGCGGGCGAGGCGACGCCGTTCGAACGCTAACCTTAACGGCGGGCCGCGAAGGCCCTATATGAGAGCGACTTCCCAATTTCCGCACATGAAAGGCGTCGGGACCCGCTCGCCGCCCTCAAGTTTTGCGGCTATCTTCCCGCCGCGACAGGAAAGGAGCGGCCATGAGCATTTGGGCAATTGTCATTCTCGTTATCATCGCCCTGATCGTGCTTTGGGCGATCAGCGCTTACAACAGTCTCGTGACCATGCGGCAGCGCCTCAACGAGGCCTTCGCCGACGTCGACGTTCAACTGCGCCAGCGCCACGATCTGGTTCCCAATCTGGTGGAGACGGTGAAAGGCTACGCCGCCCACGAACGCGGCACGCTCGACGAGGTGGTGAAGGCGCGCAATGCAGCGGTCGCCGCGCAGTCGGCACCGCCAGCGCAGCAGGCTGCCGCGGAGAACATGCTGTCCGGCACCCTGAGACAGCTTTTCGCCCTATCGGAGGCCTATCCCGATCTGAAGGCCAACACCGAATTCCAGCAATTGCAGACCGAGCTGACCGACCTTGAAAATAAGATCGCGGCGTCGCGGCGCTTCTTCAACAATGCGGTGCAGGAATACAATACCAGCATCCAGCGCTTTCCTGCCGCCCTGTTCGCCGCGTCGTTCGGATTCTCTCCCAAGGAGTACTTCGATCTCGGCACCGATCGGCAGGCCGAGTTGCAAGCGCCCCAGGTCAAGTTTTGACTCCTCATTCCGGGCGATCGACCCGCCTTTGCCCGCTGAAGCGGGCGATGGCGGGTTTGAGTCCGGCGGAGCGCGAAGGCGGAAGCGAACAGCCCGGAATCCATAACCCATCGGTGAAGCATGAGCAGGCGCGGCGAGCACCGGACGTTTCGTGACTATAGAATCGTGGTTCGCGGCCGGAGCCTGCCATCGGGCCGGCCGCTTCCGGCCGGACCCGTTGGGCCGCGCCCTGGAACGGCGCATTAGCCATGGCTGCTTACGGGCTCTACACCCACATCCAGTCCAACCGGCACCGTTCGATTGCCCTTCTCGTCGGGCTGTTTCTGCTGGTCTATGTGCTGGTCTATGCGGGCGCGCTCGCCGCCGAGGCGCTGTCGGTCAACGCCGACCTCAATACCCTGATGCAGCGCGCATCGTCAGATCTGATCGGCGCGATCCCCTACGCCACGATCGGCACGGTGCTGTGGATCGTGATCGCCTATTACTTTCATCAGGGCATGATCGACGCGTTGACCGGAGGCCGCGAGGTCACGCGTATCGAGCAGCCCCGGCTTTATAATCTTCTTGAAAATCTCTGCATTTCGCGCGGCATCACCATGCCCAAGCTCAAGGTCATGGACAGCGACGCGCTCAATGCCTTCGCCACGGGCATGAACCAGAAGCAATATTCGATCACGGTCACGACCGGGCTGCTCAACCAGCTTGATGACGCGGAAATCGAGTCAGTGCTCGGTCACGAACTCACGCACATCCGCAACGGCGACGTCCGCATGATGGTCATCGCCGTCATCATCGCCGGCGCCATCGGCTTCGTCGCCGAACTGGTTGCACGGCTTTGGTTCTATAACAGCCTCGGCTTCGGCCGCTCGCGCTCGAGCGACCGCGGGGGCGGCGGCGCTGGCATCGCGATCTTGATTGCGATTGCGCTGCTCGTCCTCGCTTATGTGCTTTCGTTCCTCATCCGCCTGGCGCTGTCGCGTCAGCGCGAATACCTCGCCGACGCCGGATCGGTGGAGCTCACGCAAAATCCGGACGCCATGATTTCCGCGCTGCGCAAGATCGAGAGCCGCGGCGAACTGCCGGGCGCGACCTCGGCCCTGATGGAGATGTGCGTCGACAATCCGCGCGAAGGATTTGGCGAGTTGTTTGACACCCATCCGACCGTCGAAAACCGGATCGAGGCTTTGATCAAGTATGCCGGCGGCCACGATCCCGGTCCGATCGCGCTGCCGGAGCCCGGAACCGATCCGGATGCCGGGAACGATCCCGACGCCGGGCTCGATCAAACCCCGCAGAATGGCCCCTGGGGTTCAGCCGAGGGCAGCGCCGACGATGCGCCGGCTCCGGGGGGCTCCGCCGCTCCCAACGAACCACCGGGGCCATGGGGTCCGCATGGCGGCTGATTGCGTGGGCGGATCGCTCATAGCCGCAATCGGTCACATTTGCCTCATCGACTTGGTGCCGCTGCCGGTGTGGCGGTTCAGAAGTCCGCACCATTCTTACGGCGGGGCTCGTTGTGCGGACTTCTGAACCAAAGCCACACCAGATCAACAGCTTGCTGGTGTCCTTTGATTCCGAGGTTCGCAGACGAGGCTGCCGTGCAATCATGCGAACCTCGGAATCGGGACACCAAGTCTGGCTTCCAAACTTGGCGCCGGCTGTGTAAAACAACTGATGGGTATGGGGGACGCGACGCACCCGGTTGACCGCCCACGGCGGACGCTTTCGGCACCCCCGCGCAGCATGGCGTCGCGTCAGCGAGGATAGGTCATGGCAAAGCCGGCGATTATCTTGGTTGGCGCGGACAAGGGCGGCGTCGGCAAGACGACCGTTTCACGCACGCTCCTTGATTATTTCACCGCCCATCACACTCCGACCCGAGCCTTCGATTCCGAAGCTCCCAAGGGTACGCTCAAGCGATTCCATCCCGACATCAGCGATATCGTCGACGTCACCTCGGTTTCCGACCAGATGCGGATCTTCGACACGCTCTCGACCGCCGAGGTAAGCGTGACCGTCATCGATGTCCGCGCCGGTTTGTTGTCGCCGACGCTCCGCGCCTTGCGCGACATCGGCTTTCTTGACGCGGTCAAGAAGGGACAGTTCACCTTCGTGGTGTTTCACATCCTCGGCTCCTCGATCGCGTCGCTCAACGAAATCGAGGACACCTCGCTGTTCACCGCGGACGCCGAGTACATCCTGGTCAAGAACTATTTCAACAACACCACCTTCTTCGAATGGGACCAGGCCACGCATTCGAACTACTTCAAGAAACTCAAGGGCGCGGTCGAGATCACGATACCCAAGCTCAACGAGATGGCCTACGAGCAGGTCGAGGTCGCCTCCGTTCCCTTCCTCACCTTCGTCGCCAACAAGGACCGCAGGGGCGAGCCGGCCAATTATTCATTCGTGCTGCGCGGCTATGTCCGGCACTGGCTTGGCAACGTGTGGGCGGAATACGACCGCATCAAGCTCAACGACATGCTCGCCGTGGCGCCGCAGACCAGTCCGCGCGTTCAGGTCGTCCGCTCGTAAGCTGCCTCTCCGCGCGGAGAGACCAAGATAGAACGAGTCTGGAATGGCGCAATTGACGCCGGTTTACATCATCGCGTCACCGCGTCCCCGCGTCGGCAAGACCCTGATCGCGCGCTTGCTGATCGAGTTCTTTCGTGCCGACAGGCGGCCGATCGTCGGCTATGACCTCAATCCGCCCGAGCCGACGCTCGCCGGATATTTTCCGGATCTGACATGGACGATCGATATCGCCGACACGCGCGGCCAGATGACGCTGTTCGATCAACTGATTACGGACGACGCGGTCACGCGGGTGATCGATCTTGGCTATGGACCGTTCGACCAATTCTTTGCCGTCCTAGCCGAGATCGGGTTTCTGGCCGAGGCGCGGCGGAGGTCGATTGAACCGATCGTACTGTTCGTGACCGACCACGCACCGGCAACCGTTCGCGCCTATGCCGAGCTGCGGCGCCGCCTGCCGACCGCCACCTTCGTGCCAGTGCACAACGAGGCGGTATCGGTCACCTTCGAGAAGCAGGATTTTCCGCCCTCGCGCGCCGAATGCCGGATGATCTGCGTCCCCCGGCTGTCGCCGATCGTGCGCGGCGTCGTCGATCGGCCGAGCTTCTCGTTCGGCGCTTATCTGGCCGAGCGGCCCGGCGGACCGACCGAAATTCACAGTTGGATCGGAACGGTTTTTACCGAATTCCGCGAACTCGAATTGCGCCTCCTGATGGGGCGGCTCACGTCGGTGTTCGGCGGCGTGCAACAATAAGGCACCGAACCATAAGGAAGGTAGCCGCTAATCCGCAGCTAAATGCGCGGAAAGCAAACGATTCTTCGCAACGGGCGTCACAGGATCGCCCCTTCTTCGGCATTGCTTTTGCTTTGCGTTCCGTGCGGCCGCGCCCAGGACAGGATACCCGCGACAAGCGCAAATACGCAGAACATGACGAGCACATAGTGCGAAGCCGCCAGCAACGCAGTCGCCGGCGCGCCCAGAGTGTCGCCCACGCGTCCCGTCATCATGCCCAGGAGCCACGACAGCAGCGCCGCCGCTGCGGCAACGCCGAGGCTGGTGCCGAAGGAGCGGGTCACGTTGAGGATACCGCCCGCCTGGCCGACGTGGATCTCCGGCGCCGCCGCCATGACCGAACTGTTGTTCGGCGACGTGAACAATCCCTGGCCGACCCCGAACAGCGCCAGTGCGGCGGTGATCGGCATTAAGCTCGCGCTCGTCGGTCCCATGGCAAGGATGAGCCAGACGAAGGCGAAGAAACTGACCGCCATGCCGGTCCCGGTGAGGAGGCGCGGCCCGATGCGATCGTAGAGCGCGCCGCTCAAGGGCGAGAGCAGGCCCAGTCCCACTGGGATCACCATCAGCCGCAGACCGGCGATCAGCGGACCTTCGTGATAGGCGCGCTCAAAAACGAACGGCATCAGGAAGAACATACCGAACAGCATCGCATACGAGAGCAGGCCGGCGATGTTGCCGGCCCAGAACGCGTGCTGGCGAAAAAGGTCGAGGTTGAGCAGCGGCGCGCGCTGCCGGCACTCCCACCAGAGAAACAGCGGCAGCAGCAAGGCGGGCGCGATTATGCAACAGAGGAAGACGGGCGATAGAACGCCCCACACATGGCCCTGATCGATAGCGAGGACGAGCGCGGTCAGCGCCGGCGCGAGGAGCAGAACCCCGCGCCAGTCGAATTGCCGATTGCCGAGATAAGCGGCACTTTGCGGCAGCACGAACCAGCCCACGATAGCGCCGGCGAGCCCGAAGGGCACGTTGATCCAGAATACCCAGCGCCAGCTCAGCGCATGAATAAGAAAGCCGCCGACCGCCGGGCCGGCGCTCAGACCCACCGCCTGGGCCGCCGCCTGCATCCCGATGGCGCGCCCGCGATGCCGCTCCCCGGCCGCGGTCACCACGATGGCGATGCTGTTGGTTTGCAACAGCGCGGCGCCAATCGCCTGAAAAATGCGAAAGCCAACGAGAAAGTTCAGATCCGGTGCAATGCCGCATAAGCCAGATCCGAGGATAAAAACCAAGAAGCCGATGGTGTAGAGCATCTTCCGGCCGTAGAGGTCGGCGACGCGACCGAACACCGGCAACAGCACCGCAAGTGTCAACGTGTAGGCGATAGCGACCCAGCTGATGGCGCTCAGATGGCGATGAAAATCGCGTTCGAGCACCGGCAGGACGAGCTGCGCGATACTGGCATCGAGTTGCCCCATAAAGGCGCCGATGCACACGGTGCCAACGACCAGCCAGGGATAATAGGACCGCCGCGCCAGCAGGTCTGCCGGCGGCCGTTCCTGCAATATTCCTTCCAAGACCTTTTGGGTCGTGGATAGGCGTGCCTGACCGCTCATCCGAGCGCCTGCCCTTGCTGCTCTGCGATTGTTGGAACAACGGCGCCGAGGTCGTGCCGTTTCCATTCGAGCCGACCGCGCCGCGCAAGATGACGCGAAACGTCGCACCTCGCGCGGGTGAGCGATGCAAGGCTTGCCGGAACTGGCGAAATAGTATGGCGTTAGACCCAATCGCGTGGCAGGCAGTCCACTTTGGCGACGGTCATCGAGCGAGCCGCCGGACGTAACGGTGAGCGTGATAAATGAATTCGTGGTTGAAGAACAACGCTTCCGTGGTCTGGTGGTGGGCCGGCTTGATCGCCGCCACGGCGATCATCTTCGGCGCTACCCGCGGCACGCAGTTGGCGCAGTTGGGCATCGGCCTGTTGGCCGCCGCGATCACGCTGCTCGTCGCGGTCGCGGTGTTCGAGGTCATTTGGCAGATCGCGGTGAACTGGACCGGTTCGAAAGGCGGCAAAGCAACCCCGGACCGCACCCCGAAACACCGCCAGCGCGGACAATGAGATTATCGGCCCCGCCGCTTCGACTGCCGGGAATGCTTCCTCAATTTTCCAGCTGATCTAATGGCCTTCGAATGCCAGCAGCGTGCGGACCGGCACGCCGAGTTTCTCGATCCTTTTGGCGCCGCCCAGATCCGGAAGATCGATAATGAAACAGGCGGCCAGCACATTGGCGCCGATCTGCTTTAAGAGCTTGACCGCGGCTTCCGCGGTGCCGCCGGTGGCAATGAGATCGTCGACCAGGATCACGCGCTCGCCCTGCGCGATGGCGTCTTCATGCATCTCCATCTCGTCGATGCCGTATTCGAGCGAGTAGCCGATGCTGACGCGCTTGAACGGCAGCTTGCCTTTCTTGCGGATCGGAACGAAGCCGGCGGAGACTTGGTGCGCCACCGCGCCGCCAATGATGAAGCCACGCGCCTCGATGCCGGCGACCTTGTCGATCTTGCCGCCGGCCCACGGCTGCACCAGTTCGTCCACAGCCCGGCGGAAGGCCCGCGCGTTGCCAAGGAGCGTCGTGATATCGCGAAACAGGATGCCGGGCTTGGGATAATCCGGGATGGTCCGGATCGCGGCCTTAAGGTCGTTCTCGATGACGCCAGTAGTCATGGTCGGCAGCCCCGCTTCATCAAACGTTTGCGCGAAAGTTTGCTTGCAGCCGGCCGCACTCTGACGAACCGTGAGGCCGGACGCAACCGCAGAACGCCGTCATGAATAAGCCGCTCGGCGCATCGTCGTCGTTGAGCCTGCGCGCCCCCTTCGTCCGGCTCGAGCCTGTTCCTTTTCAATCGGAGACAAATCAAGAGCCGGAAAATGCCGTCATCGCAGGGTCGCGACGTGTCTTAAGAAAATAGCTATTTTCTCGGCAAACGGCGACTGTTGCGATCGGCCGCCCGCTGCATCGAAATATTTGATTCACCGTCAGTTCGATTCGACAGCGATCCGCTTTAGCTACGATATTCCGGCGACGATCGCGGCTTTTCCAATTCCGGATGAAGCTCCACCTCGTGCCAAATCTTCTTTTTGGTGAAATAGAGCAAGCCGCTTAGCACGATGAGGAAGATCATCACCTGGAAACCGAGGCGCTTGCGCTCATCGAGGTTCGGCTCGGACGCCCACATCAGGAAGGCGGCGACGTCGCGTCCGTATTGGTTCACTGTCTCCGGAGTGCCGTCGGTATATTTCACCTGGCCATCATGCAGCGGCGGCGGCATCTTGATGGCGTGGCCGGGGAAATACTCGTTGTAATAGGTACCAGGCGGCTGACTGAATCCCGCCGGCGCCTTGGTAAAACCGTTGATGATCGCGTGAATGTAATCCGGCCCCTGCTCCTGATACATCGTAAACGCATCGACGATGAACCAGGGGAAACCCTCGTCGTAGCCGCGGGCCTTGGCAAGGTCCGACATATCCGGCGGCAATCCGCCGCCCAAGGCGGCGCGCGCGGCCTCGTCGTTCGGGAATGGCGGCGGGAAATAGTCGGAGATTTTTCCCGGCCGCTGGAACATCTGGCCTTTATCGTTCGGCCCGTCGGTCACCTGGAACGTCGCGGCGATCGCCGCCGCCTGCGCCTCGGTAAAACCGGGGCCGCCCGGATCCGCCAGATTGCGGAAGGACAGCAGGTTCATGCTGTGGCAGGTCGAACAGACTTCGCGATAAATCTTGAAGCCTCGCTGTAGCTGCTCGGGATCGTATTGGCCGAACGGCCCGGAAAACGACCACTGCTGCATCGGCGGATTCGGCGCCTCCACCTGGGCGTAAGCGCTCAAGCTTGCGGTACCGGACAGGACCGCCGCCAGGGCGAAGGTGGTGATGATGCTGCGATGCCTCGTCATATCCTGCTCCCGCTATACCTTGGCGCTTGAGGGCGGCGGCGCGGAGGCGCCGGCCGGAAGGCCCTCGTGCAGCACCGCTTCCGAGATCGATTTCGGCAGCGGCTTCGTCGTTTCAAACAAGCCGAGAAGCGGCAGGATGATGAAGAAGAACCCGAAGTAGTAGGCGGTGAGCAATCGTGCGGCGAGCACGTAGCCGCCGACCGGCTCCTGCGAGCCCAGGTAGCCAAGCCCGATCACGACGGCGAAGAAGATCAGCAGAAACTGCCGATAGAGCGGCCGGTAATTCGCCGAGCGCACCGCCGAGGTATCGAGCCAAGGCATGAAGGCAAGAACGATGATGGACGCGCCGAGCGCGGTGACGCCGAGGAGTTTGCTCGGGATTGCGCGCAGGATGGCGTAGAACGGCAGATAATACCATTCCGGCACGATGTGGGTCGGCGTTTGGCTCGGATTGGCGGGAATATAGTTGTCCGAGTGCATCAGATAGTTCGGAACGTAGAAGATGAAATAGGCGAACACGATGCAGAACACGCCAATAAAAAACGCATCCTTGACGGTCGCGTAGGGCGTGAACGCCACCGTATCCCGCTCGTTGTTCGGCTCAACCCCAGTCGGGTTGTTCTGGCCGACCATGTGCAGCGCCCAGATGTGCAGCACGACCACGCCGACAATGACGAACGGCAGCAGGTAGTGCAGCGAATAGAAGCGATTGAGCGTCGGGTTGCCGACCGCGTAGCCGCCCCACAGCCAGGTGACGATACCGTGCCCGACCGTTGGAATCGCCGAGAACAGGTTGGTAATGACGGTCGCCGCCCAAAAGCTCATCTGCCCCCAGGGCAGCACGTAGCCCATGAAGCCGGTAACCACCATCAACAGGAACAGGATCACGCCGAGGATCCACAACACCTCGCGCGGCTCCTTGTAGGAACCGTAGTACATGCCGCGCGCGATGTGGACGTAGACGGCGACGAAGAAGAACGAGGCGCCGGTGGCATGGATATAGCGCAACAGCCAGCCGTAATTGACGTCCCGCATAATGCCTTCGACGGAATTGAAGGCGAGGTTGACGTTCGGCGTATAGTGCATCGCCAGCACGACGCCAGTGACGATCTGTACGCCAAGCATGAAGCTCAGAATGCCGCCGAACGTCCACCAGTAGTTCAGATTGCGCGGTGTCGGATAGGCGATGAACGACGAATAGACGAGGCTTGCGATCGGCAGCCGGCGCTCCAACCATTTCATGAAGGGGCTTTGCGGCTGATAGGTGGGATGTCCGCTCATAGTCCAACCTTAAGCTTGGCCGATATCGAAGAAGCGGGAAGGATGTCGCGGCGCGCTGGCTCCGCCGTTGATATTACAGTCAAGGTCCCGACCCTCTTTAACGTCTTGCCGATCGACCATCCTGTTACGGACCGCCGCCTGCCTGCCCACCAGTCGGAAAGGCCGGAACAGCGCGCTCGCAGGATGGTCCGATCGCACCGGCCTGGGGAAGGTCGGACGCGACGCAATCCGGCGGGGTTCTATTGGCACCCTTGCCGCTTCAGCGCAAGTGTGGCCTGACCTTGCCTGGTGTGGCGGTTCAGAAGTCCGCATCATTCTTGCGGCGGGCTCATTGTGCGGACTACTGAACCAAAGCCACACCAGATCAATACCTTGCTAGTGTCCTCTCGATTCCGAAGTTCGCAAATGAGGGGCCGCATAATAATGCGAACTTCGGAATCGGGACACTAGAGATGACCGTGCACATCGCTCTCTATCAGCCGGATATCCCACAGAACACTGGGACGATTCTGCGGCTGTGCGCCTGTCTTGGGATCAACGGACATATCATCGCACCGGCCGGGTTCCCGATCTCCGACCGCGCCTTTCGCCGCGCCGGCATGGACTATCTCGATGCCGTCGCCCTGGTGCGGCACAGTTCCTGGCAGGCCTTCGAAACCTGGCGGCGCGAGCAAAACTTGCGCCTTGTTCTGTTCACCACCGCCGCCACGTCGTCCTATCTCGATCACGCTTATCGGCCGGCAGATATTCTCCTGTTCGGCCGCGAATCGGCGGGCGTGCCGCCACAGGTTCACCAGGCTGCCGACGCCCGCCTGGTGATCCCGATGCGTCCCGGTCTGCGCTCGCTCAACGTCGCGATCGCCGCGGCCATGGCGGCCGGCGAGGCGCTGCGGCAGATCGGGGACACGAGCAGAGCCCAGTAGCGGCGGCTTGCCGACCAGGCGTATATTATGTTAATATACACTCATGATCGACTTGGCTCAGATCGTCGGATTCGACTGGGACGAAGGCAACAGGTCCAAAAGCGTCGAGAAGCACTCGGTTTCTCAAGCCGAGGCTGAGCAGGTTTTTGCCGACAGTCAATTGCTGATCGCCGACGATGTGAGGCACAGCGAGGATGAAGCACGCTATCAGGCGCTGGGACGGACGGTTGGCGGCCGCCTGGTGCACATAACGTTCACGCTTCGGTACAGCCAGACGAAAATCAGGGTGATCTTTGCGCGCGGCATGAACCGAAAGGAAAGAGCCTCCTATGAACAAAAAGCTTAAACCAATTCCCCGCTTTCAGAACGAGGCCGCGGAGCGCAAGTTCTGGGAGACGCATGATTCCACGGACTATGTCGATTGGAGCAAGGCGCGGCGCGTACAGTTTCCCAATCTGAAACTCTCGACGACTGCCATCTCGCTGCGCCTGCCGCAGGGCTTGCTCGACCGCATCAAGGTCGCAGCCAACAAGCGCGACGTTCCGTATCAGTCGCTGATCAAGGTGTGGTTGGCGGAAAAGGTTGAAGCCGAATAGCGGCACGCCTTTATGGAAAGCGTTCAGACCGAAAAGCGAAAGGCGCGCGCGCGTGCATGGTTCGAAAGCTTGCGCGATCGAACCGTTGCGGCCTTCGAGGCGGTCGAAGAGGCCCTCCCCGCCGGCGCGCCGCTCGCCGACCGCGCGCCCGGCCGATTCGTGCGCACACCATGGAGCCGCACCGATCACACCGGCAATCCGGGCGGCGGCGGGGTGATGGCGCTGCTGCACGGCCGCGTGTTCGAGAAGGCCGGCGTCCATGTCTCCACGGTCCATGGCGAATTCGCGCCGGAATTCCGCAAAGATGTTCCGGGCGCGGCGGAAGACCCGCGCTTCTTCGCCAGCGGCATTTCACTGATCGCCCACCCGCACAATCCGCACGTACCCGCGGTGCACATGAACACGCGCTTTGTCGTCACCACCAAATCCTGGTTCGGCGGCGGCGCCGATCTCACTCCCCTGCTCGAGAGCCGCCGCAGGCAATCGGACCAGGATACGGCGGCCTTCCATGCCGCGATGAAGGCGGCCTGCGACGCGCATCCGCGGGTCGCGCCATACGACAAGTTCAAGGCCTGGTGCGACGACTATTTCTTTCTCAAGCATCGTGGCGAGATGCGCGGCATCGGCGGGATTTTTTACGACTGGCTCGACAGTGGCGACTTCGACGCCGACTTCGCCTTCACGCAAGACGTCGGGCGGGCGTTCCTCGACATTTATCCGCAACTGGTGCGCAGAAACTTCGACAAGCCTTGGACCGAGGCCGAACGGGACGAGCAGCTGGTGCGGCGCGGCCGCTATGTGGAATTCAACCTGCTCTACGACCGCGGGACGATTTTCGGCCTGCGCACCGGCGGCAACGTCGACTCGATTCTGTCCTCGCTGCCGCCGGTGGTGAAATGGCCGTAGACGGCGTAACTGGCGCCACTGATTTATGTTGCCAAACAATCTTTGATTGTGCTAGCTCTGGCCTCTCCTTGCGACGGGAGGGAGACTGATGTGATGTCTGTGGGCGACGGCGGCCACCATCAGGTTCAACCCAAGCTTAGTATTTGGGCAAGGTTCAGAAACGGGATTATACGAACCGAAAAGGAATACGCGTTTCTCAAGGGACTGGCGCTGGTCAGTCTCATAGGCACGCTGATCGGAGCCTATTTCCAAAACCTGTCGGCTTACGAGGCCAAAGTCAGCGCGCTCGCGAAGGATGACTTGACCGCGGCGACGCAGGCCTTCACCGACGCGTCAACTGCGCTGTCCGTTCCACTATCGCTACAGGAACGTTTGATCTTCGGCTATTTCGATGCGGTGGATCAGGGGGTGGATAACGACGATAATGCCTATGTAACGAAGAATGCGCACGCCATAGATGGGCCGTACGAAACAGCGTATACAACTTTACGTGAGAGCATTAACCTGCTGGCACAAAAGATGGAAATTGATCTGGATTGGCCCAGCAATGCGCAGCACGACCCAACCAAGAATGTAGCTCCGACGGCCGATCCGATCACCACTTCCGACCTGGGCGCTTACAAATTCAATTGCGAAACGAACATGCCTAGCTTCGGCCCGAATAATCATCTACTCGCCTTGCCCGACCCTCAAAAGAAGAAGCCGCCGCTTCTCATCAACTGGTATAGCGCAAAGCACAATGTGCTCACGATATATTATTGCTTCAACCTCACGCACAATAGCATTAGGGTTTTGCGTGAATGGGCTTCCAAAATTCAACCCAGCACCGAAGAACGGAAGACGTTACTCGGTAGAAAGAAAACGCTTCAGACGCGATTGAACAACCAGGTTCTGCGGCTTTATGCCTTTATGGGCCTGGCGATGAATCAGATTGATCTCATTCGGGCAAAATACCGGCCCAACGGCTATTTGTGCAGTGTACCGGGGGCAAGAGAGGCACTCGGCAAAACCTGTGCGCCGATTCAAATTGGAAATTGAAGCAGAATTCGGCTGACTCGCGTACGATGTATAAATCATCGCGCACGATTCGCTGGCCACCGGGGGTAACGTCGACTCGATTCTGTCCTCGCTGCCGCCGGTGGTGAAATGGCCGTAGCGACGCGAAGGTCACGACATCAGCGGATTGACGACGGTCAAGCCGGGAAAGCGGCCAAAAATCCCGATCGGCGGACCACAATTCCTTTACGCCGTGTTGAATGCAGATGGCAGCGATCCGCGCATTATGAACGCGACCGCCTGCGATTCAGCCCACAGCGATCAAGGCGCTCAACGTTTGCCAATGCAGTTCAGTCTCGGTCAACAGCACGAGGCTTGGCGATCATCGCAGCATTTCGGCAACTTCCAGCGCCACATCGACTGCGATCGGTGGATTGTAAATTTGCGGGCTCGTCACGATAACGAGCAGTTCGTGCATGCAAGGCCACGGAATGGCCCAGGCGCCCGGTCCTTCCGCAAGCTGGGTTATGCTTTTGGCTGCGGCGGCATGGAAGGTGAATCCGTCCGATGCGCATGGACGAGAATGTTGGTGTCGACCGCGATCACTCTTTGCCACGCTCGTAGGAGAGGTCGCGGATTTCGTCCCACCTCGCGTCCGTAAGCTCCGACCTCAGACCATGGCCGCCCGCCGTAACGAGGCGCAAGCGGAACACCGTTTTTCGCTTTCTTTCCGCGATAATGCGCCGCAACCCATCCTCTACCAAGGAACGCAACGTGGCGCCCTCGCGAGAGGCAACTTTGCGGGCCTCGCGCAAGAGCGGATCGGCAATTTCGCTGGTTGTCTTCATAACCCTATTTATGGGAACAGCGATATGGGAAGCAATAAGCGATTGGCAGAGCGGTATTACAGCCACAGGGCATCGAAGATCATGATGCCGGCGCCCAAAATCACGACGCCATCGAGAATGGCGGTATGGACGCTTACCGGCATGCGGTCGACGACCATTCGCGCAACAAAAGTCGAGCAAAATCCGATCGTACCGATCAGCACGCCGATGA
>JBOHIU010000044.1:0-4244 GCA_050725855.1 Xanthobacteraceae bacterium
GGCCGTGGGGCGTTGAGCGCAAAGAAACCGGCCAGTCGAACGTAGTGAGAACGCGAGGCATTTGCCAGTATGTAGGCATCGCGACAGTGGACATCTGGCTCTCTTCGGACCCTCCCTTGGGGAGAGCCGCCGAGCGCCCCGGTGTGCTAGGTAGGTGAGGGGCGGCATAGCAGAATACCTCGTGCGACCGGGCCAGAGACGCACAGCGCACCGTCCTCGCGCCGCGTGTTTTCGATGCGCGCGAGAAAACGGGCGCGTTGATGGTGATGAAACGACGATTCGCAAGGACATATCGCGACCGTCATGGCGTTCGTTGTGCGAGATGCCGCCGGCGCAAGGGCGAAGGTGATGGTGGCGCGACGCGGCAGACGGTAATGTTCCTGTTGCCAAGTATCATGTAGTCCGCCATATATCTATGATATGGGACGTATTCAGAGGGTCCGGCAATGCAGACCGATCAGCAGCGAATGCATCGGTTGACCGAAGGATTGGCGTCGAAGTCGGACAAGATGCGCGCGCTTGCCAAAGCGGGCTACAGGCGCACGGCGATCGCCGACTTCCTTGGCACGCGTTATCAGTTCGTGCGCAACGTTCTCGTCCAGGACGAGGCCCGTAACGCAAAGAAGCTCGCGGCAACGGCGCTGTCGGGCCAGGCCAAATTGCCTCCGGCCAAAGTACGGTTGGGCCCGGACGGCCGCGTTGTCATCCCCGCCGCCTTCCGCGATGCGCTTGCACTTGCGGAAGGCGATATCCTCATCGCCTCCATCGATGATGGCGAACTCAATCTTTTGACACGCCGGGCGGCGGTGCGCCGGGCGCAGGCGATTGTGCGCCAATTCGTGCCCGAGGGGACAAGCCTGGTCGATGAACTGATCGAGGACCGCCGTCGCGAATCCGAACGTGAGCGAGATCATGGCTAGTGCCGTTTTGGATTCGTCGGCGATACTCGCCGTCTTGAATGCCGAACCGGGTGTTGATGTCGTCGAATCGATGATGGATGACGCGCTCGTCTCGACGGTGAACTACGCGGAGGTTGTCGCAAAGCTGGTCGAGCGCGGCGGCACTGTGTCGGCTGCGCAAGCCGCTTTGCAGTCGATCGCCTTGACGACCGTCGATTTCGACGTCGCCTTGGCGCTGCGAACCGGCGGATTGCGCGGCGAAACGCCAAAGCGCGGCGTGTCGCTCGGCGACCGTGCTTGCCTCGCTTTGGCGGAGCGGGAAGGCGTACCGGCGCTGACAGGCGATCGAAGCTGGGTCGGAGCGGTTTCGCGCGTCGAGGTTCGTCTTATCCGGTGATACAACACCGGCTTGACGCGTCGCGTGCTTTCACCTCAGCCTGCGATCAAACTCCAGCACGGCGTTGAGCAGCACCTGGGCGCCGGCGGCGCATTCGTCGGGCTCTGTCCACTCGGCTTCGTTGTGGGAGATGCCGCCGGCGCAAGGCACGAAGATCATGGTGGTGGGCGCGACGCGCGCCACATAGGCGGCGTCGTGGCCGGCGCCGGAAATGATGTCGCGCGAGGAGAAGCCCGCCTTGTGCGAGCCGATGCGCACGCAATCGATCAGCTCCGGGGCGAACTTGACCGGCGGGCAAGTCCAGATGCGCGTTTCGCTGTAGGCGAGATCGAGCGGTTGCAGGATCGCGGCCAGCGCGGCGCGGAATTTTTGCTCCATGGCGTCGAGCACATGGTCGTCGGGATGGCGAAAATCGACGGAGAAGAACACCTCCCCCGGAACCACGTTGCGGCTGTTCGGCCGGCTCTCGATCAGGCCGACGGCGCCGACCGCGTCGGGTGCATGCTCGCGCGCAATGGCGTCGATACGGTCGATCATGCGGGCGGCGCCGACGAGAGCATCCTTACGCAGCCGCATCGGCGTTGCGCCGGTATGCGCCGCCTGTCCGGTCACGGTGACTTCGTACCAGCGCATGCCCTGCACGCCTTGCACGACGCCGATTTTTCGGCCTTCGGCTTCGAGGATCGGGCCCTGCTCGATGTGTAATTCGAACATCGCCGCGAGCGTGTGGGCGCCGGCTTTTGCGTCACCCCTGTAACCGATGCGGCGCAATTCCTCGCCGAAGCTTTTACCGTCGCGGTCGATGCGCGCGTAGGCGTAGTCGGGCGTGAACGCACCGGCGAAAACCCCGGAGGCGAGCATCGGCGGCGCAAAACGCGCGCCTTCCTCGTTGGTCCAGTTGACGATCTCGATCGGCGCGTTGGTTTCGTAACCCGCTTCGTGCAGCGTGCGCATTGCCTCGATCGCGGCCAAGACGCCAAGGACGCCGTCGAATTTTCCGCCGGTCGGCTGGGTGTCGAGATGCGATCCCATGGCGATCGGCGGCAGCGCCGGGTTCCGACCCGGCCGGCGCGCGAACATCGTGCCGACTTCATCAACGGTGACGGCGCAGCCGAGCGCTTCGCATTGCGCCTTGAACCAGTCGCGCACCGTCCGGTCGAGATCGGTCAAGGTGAGCCGGCAGATGCCGCCCTTGGGCGTGGCGCCAATCCGCGCGGTTTCCATCAGCGTGTCCCACAGCCGCCGGGAATCGATTTGCAGGTTCTGCATCGGTGTCATTTCCCGGTAGGCAGCGTAACGGGGAAGGGGACGCGTGCGAAGCGTATCAGGCGGGCAGGCGGGACACTTTCACCTCCCCCGTGAGGGGGAGGTCGTCATTCGCGGAGTTGTCCGCGAATGACGGAAGGGGGGCGCCGGCTGCGGTAAAGAATACCCCCTCCCGGACCGCTGCGCGGCCCGGCCTCCCCTCAAGGGGAAGGCGATACGGTGCTACGGTTTGCGGGAGCGTTAACTCATTGAATCTGCGGCGAATCAGCTATTATCGTTGCAGCCGCGAAGGCTGGAGCCTGCGCTATGCTGCGCGTGCGATTGAAGGCGGACGGACGACTGGTCGAGGTGCTGCCGAACGGCGGCGAGCGCGAAATTTCACCCGATCCCCGGTCGATCGTGACGGCAGCCAGGAATGCCGCGCGTTCGGCTGACGCCCGCCTGGACGATGCGAGCTACGCCCGCAATATCCGCGGCCGAACCGGGCTTACGCAAGCCGCGTTTGCGGCGCGCATCGGCGTGCCGGTTGAGACGGTGCGCAACTGGGAGCAGGGCAAGCGCACGCCGCGCGGGCCGGCGCGCGCCTTGCTCAAGGTGATCGAACAGGCGCCGGAGACCGCCTTTGCGGTGCTCGCCGGCAAGGGGCGGTAGGGCGGATCGGCTTCGTGTGGATCCCGGCGGCTGCCGGGCCGGTCGGGCTGAGTCGCCCTCCTGACATTCGCCCTACTGGAAATCCCGATCGGAAAACCCGATCTTGGTTGCTGGTAGATCCGCGTTCCTGAGAGCGAGCCCGAGGTGAGCATCGTCGGACCGATCCCCGGCATCGAGGCCAATGGAGCAAAAATTCCATTGCTCGGGCTTGGCACGTGGGAACTGCGCGGCCGTGCCTGTGCGCGGGTGGTCGAGCAGTCGCTGCGCCTTGGATACCGGCACATCGATACGGCGGAAATGTACGATAACGAGCGCGAGGTGGGGGAGGGACTGCGTACCTCGGCCGTCAAGCGCAGCGACGTTTTCCTCACCACCAAGATTTGGCCCAGTCATTTCCGTCCGCGCGAACTTGAGCGCGCGGCGCGCGACTGTCTGGTGCGCCTGCGCGTGACCGAGGTCGATCTTTTGTTGTTGCACTGGCCCAATCCCCAGGTGCCGCTTGCCGACACCATCGGCGCGCTGTGCAACGCCAAGCGCCAGGGACTCGCGCGCCACATCGGCGTGTCCAATTTCACGGTGGCCCTGATCGAGGAAGTGCTGTCGGTGACGAGCGAGCCGCTGGTCTGCGATCAGGTCGAGTGTCATCCGTTTCTCGACCAGACCAGGGTGATCGCCGCCTGCCGCCGTCACGGCATGGCGACCGTCGCGTATAGTCCCCTGGCCCGCGGCGATTTTCGCAAGCACGACGTGCTGGCCCGGATCGGCGCGGCGCACAAGAAGACGGCGGCGCAAATCTGCCTGCGCTATCTGGTGCAGCAAAACATCGTCGTCATCCCGCGCACCAGCAAGCTCGAACGGCTGACGGAGAACGCCGGCATTTTCGACTTCACGCTTGGCGACGGCGAGATGGCGCAACTTGCGGGCTTGGCGAGCCCCGAGGGCCGGATGGTGGACTGGGCCTATTCAGGCCGGATGAAGTGGGATTGAGCCTCATTGCGCAGACCGTGCGAAGCGGCGATCTTGGCGTGATC
>JBOHIU010000045.1:0-5197 GCA_050725855.1 Xanthobacteraceae bacterium
CAGCTCCTGGCAGACCCGCGTCGTGGCGGGCCGGGCGGGTTTCCGAACCGCCCGCGGACGAGGTTACGAACCTCCTCCGGGGCACCGCTCCCGCCCGCATCAATCGGCCGTCACCGGTTGACGTCCCCTTGGACGAGCGAGATGGAGAGCGTCTACGCCTCGGCGCGACGATTGTCAATAATTATCTTTCATCGTGTGACCATTACATCTTAGTCGGTTACTATTCGTCGCTGGCTGATGTTGTGGCGCGACGCCCGATCGGGCGCCGTGCCGGTCGCGTCCTGCCAGAACCGGATAATTCGACGCCGCCGGCGCCGGTGACAATCGGAAAACATATGACGCCGAGTAAACGGCTTATTCGCGCGATTCATCGGGCGATAATTCATTCAGCTTCTGCATAAAGCGCGCGGCGCGTTTCAAGACATCCAATTGATCTTTGGTGATGGGATCACGGTCGAAGTGCATGACTTCGTTGCGAATCGATCTGACCTTTTCAAGCAATGCCGCAAATTCTCGCGAATCCACCTTCAGCCCAATTCGATTCCAAATTTGGTCATTGCGAAATAGCGTGATGTATTGAGCCATGGTAAGCTCATCTACGTCTTCGATCTTTCTAACCGCAGGAGGAGACGGAGCTTTAAGTACATCAAAATCCGATGTGACAAGTCTTGATCGAAGGACCTGCCGAACGTAAAGCTCGATTTCTTTTATCAGAAGAAATGGCTCAGAAAGCTCTTGGAACTGCAAGCTCAGGTCGCTCGCCGTCACTATGCTTATAATACGGCGATCTTGTCGATCTCGAACTAAAACATATCCCGCTTCCACGATCATCGGGATAGCCTCGAACAGGGTTCTATGTGAATCGATGACGCGCGCATCCTCCCCGCAATCTCCCACGATGGCGCAGCCGTTTCCTATAAAAAGCTTAGAGCCAATTGACCTCCAAGAGACTACCCCCCGAACCTCCCGCTGCCCCTGCATGATGGGCAACTGTGAAAAATCGTGATGCAGCATCAACGTCACGGCCGTTTTTAGAGGAGCATCGTTGCTAACATAAACCAGAACCTTTCTCGCGACTGCCAAGCCGCCGATCCGAAAAGTTGGATCATCGGTGAAATACTCATCATCTTGAGCTGCCTGATCTTCGGTTCTGCTGCCACCCACTGAAATCAATGCATCCTTTGCCCGCTCTTCAGCATGCGCGACAGCCGCCGGCGTACCCCCGAGAACCGCTTCTCCGGCGTCATCATTAAGATTGTTCCTCTGAGGAACGACGCCGTGTTTAAGTTTGAGCCAGATTGGATCATCGATCCATGCAATTTCGAAATCTGGTTCTGTAACAAGGTCCAAGGAGTCAAGAGCTTTGCGAATTTCTTGTACCTTTCTGTAACCTCGGCGTTCCGCATCAAAATGCTTGAGAAAATCTCTTACAGTGATACGATTGACTCGGCGACCTTCCTTTAGACGCGCCGCCGCCAAACGTATCTTCTCCGGTACTTCCATCGCATCACCATTATGGTTAGCCATCGGACTGCTCGAAGCTCAGCCGCTTGAAGCGAGGAGAGACCAGCAGGGGGCTTGGAGCATTAGGACGCGCTATGCAGAATAGACAGCCTTTGATTGTTATCGTCGAAGGCGACACTGTCGGTGCTTTCGCTTTTCTGATCGACCGGTCGGTCAGTACCATCCACGTCTTAATACTGGACAACTGTAAGTATAAAGACGTGGATGCTCGGCACAAGGCCGGGCATGACGTTTGAGCGCGTGGGATGCTGATATTTGGAATTGCCAGCGAACCCTGCGCTTTTGCGAACATACCGTGGCCGGGCTTGACCCGGCCATCCATCTTTGGGTCCGAAGATGGATCGCCGGGTCTCAGCGCTTCGCGCCGGCCCGGTGATGACGACAGCGCGGAGGATAGGTTGAACGCCAGCGAAATCCGGGGCAGACGGCAAGCAAGCGCAGCCACGTCGCGCAAATTCAGTTCCCGGATTGCGCTGCGCGCAATCTGGGCTACGGGCGCAGCGGTTTAATCGTTATCGTGGACGAATTGCGGGCGTCGATGCTTCGCTCGCCTCGTTTTCTTGGCCTTTGCGGCGCGCGCCGGATCAGAATGTAGGGTGGGCGGAGCGTAGCAAGCGTAGCCCGGATTGAGCACGAGCGAAATCCGGGAATGAACCGCGAGGCCGGCCCCGGATTTCGTTTCACTCAATCCGGGCTACAGTTGTTTGCTCTATCCCTACGGCCGCGACTGCTTCATCTGCAATTGCGCCAGGAACGGCACCAGCGGGTGGGCGCCCATTTTCACGATCGCGGGCATGTCGAGCAACCGTAGCCCGGATTGAGCGGCAGCAAAATCCGGGGTCAGCGGCTGCGTTCGCCGAAGTCGCCGCGCACTTGCCGACTCTCCCCAGCCCAATCCCGTGGCAGAACGCCGAGCCGAACGTAGCGGTGGAACGATGAACGGGGCCATTCGCACACGCGCCGAACAAGTCCGTGTTTCACCGGATTGAAATGAATGTAGTCAACGTGCCGCTCGAAATCGCGATCATCGCGAATGGTGTGTTCCCAGAATCGACGCTGCCAAAGCGCAGCCTCGCCATTAGCGTGCCGAGGAAGCTGCATTCCCGCCGAAGTGACGGCACCGGTAAACCGGCGCTTGATCAAGCTCCATCGAATAGAGAAGTCCGCATCACCGTCCGGTAAAGTCATAATCATGTGCAGGTGATCGGGCAGCACCACAATCGCATCGACGCCGAAGGGATGGCGGCGGCGCGTCAATCTTATTGCTGTCCGCAGCGCTCCCATTCGGTCGACAAGCACGCGCGACCTTCGATCGAGGAGCGTCGCGGTGATGAAGAACGTCCCGCCTGGAAGGAAATTCCGTCGGTAGCGGACCATGTCGAGAGAATATTCCGGATTGAGCGCCAGCGAAATCCGACCGCGAGGCCGACCCGGATTTCGTTTCACTCAATCCGGGCTACGCTGATCCGCTCACCCCCGCGGCCGTAAGCTATTCTACGCTTGCTCACCCTCGCGGCCTTAACCGCTGAACCTGCATCTGCGCCAGGAACGGCACCAGCGGGTGGGCGCCCATCTTCACGATCGCCGGCAGGTCGAGCTTGATCAGCGCGGCGCGCTGGTCGGGCGGCAAGGTGAAGCGGTCGGCGAAGGCGGCGGCATCCTCGATGTACGCCGCGCGCATGCCGGCGTCGTGAGCGAGACCGTGCAGCGCCGAGGTCAGCTCGACCAGCTCCGGCTTGATCGACGGATAATGCGCCCCGCGCGGCTGCTCGGCGCCGCCTCCGATCCAGGCCAGCGAGGCGTAATTGTGGTGCCAGCTCGGATCCATCGACACCACGTCGGGCTTCCTTTCGCCCAGCGCGCCGGCGGCGCAGGCCCAGCAGCGCAGCTCGATGTTGCCGGTGTCGTCGAGTTCGTTCTCGTCGTAGCCGATCAGCGATTTCAGATTGCCGGCGGCGAGCTTTTCCAGCACGCGCTTGTCCCAGGCCAGTTCCGGATTGGAATAGCGGTCGGTGCCGGGGAAGTGCGACATGCCGCCGCTCGACAGGATCACGGTCTTCAGACCGAGCGCGGTGACGGTGCGCGCCACCGCCTGGCCGAACTGATAACAGCGCTCCATGGTCGGCTGCGGCGGCAGATAGGCATTGACGTAGATCGGCAGTACCGGCCCGGTATGGCCGAGGTGGGTGAGCGGGATACCGATGGCGTAGTCGATCTTCGCCGTCGAGGTGAACGCCGGGTCGAAGTTCTGCCGGTAAAGCTGGCGCACCAGTTCGAAGCCGATCTCGCTCGGGATTTTCCAGCGGAATTTGCGTCCGGCGAATTCTCCGGTGGCCTCGCCGCCGACATGGACGGTGAACGGCGGCGCGGCGGTATGGAAAAACTGCTCGGCGTGATCGTTGGAGAAGATGATCCACAGATCGGGATCGAGCGCGCGCAGGCGCTCGCCGACATCGGCGGCGACCTCGCGGACGTGGGCGACCAGCGCCTTGTCCTCGGTGTCCGGCATGGTGAAGAACTGGGGCGCATGCGGCAGCATGGCGCCGCCGATCACGGTTGAATTCATGGTTGCGACATCATGGCGTTTCTCCTTGCCATGAGGCTATCGCGCGCGGCCGCGAACAACAAGCGACCGCGAAGCGGCGCGGCAGCCATGCCGAAGCTCACTTCACAGGCCCGCAGGAAGCCGGTAGCTTGCCGCCGCGAAGGATCAATATAGCGGAGGACCGATGGGTGACGTGCAGATAACGATCGCCTGCGGCAATTATGACCGGACGCAGGCGATCCGCGACGGGCGGGTGAAAGTCGAGGGCTGCGACGTCACCTATCTGCCGATGTATCCCGAGGAGATTTTCCACCGCGCTTTCAAATTCCAGGAATTCGACGTTTCCGAGATATCGTTTTCCAGCTACCTGCGCACGGTTTCGGCAGGCAACGCTCCCTACATCGGCGTTCCCGCTTTCGTGTCGCGGATCTTCCGCCATTCCGGCATCTACATTCGCAAGGGCGCCGGCATCGACAAGCCGGAGGATCTGCGCGGCAAGCGCATCGGCGTGCCGGAATATCAGATCACCGCGGTGGTGTGGATGCGCGGGCTGATGCAGCACGAATACGGCGTGAAGCCGTCTGAAATCCATTGGAGCAGCGGCGGCCAGGAACAAGCCGGCCGCCACGAGCGCACGCCGCTCAAGCCGATTCCCGGACTGGACCTAAGGCCGATCGACGAAACCAAGACGCTTGTCGGCATGCTGCGCGACGGCGAACTCGACGCGCTGTTTACCGCGCGCGCGCCATCGTCGTTCCTCAAGGGCGAGCCGCACATCGCGCGGCTGTTTCCCGATACGCGCCGCGCCGAGCAGGCCTATTACAAGAAGACCAAGCTGTTTCCGATCATGCACCTGATCGGCATCCGCCGCTCGCTGTGCGAGAAATATCCCTGGCTCGCCACCAGCGTCTACAAGGCGTTCTGCGAAGCCAAGGCGCTGGCGATGATCGACCTGCGCGACGTCAACGCGCTGATGGTGACGCTGCCCTGGCTCGAAGCCGAGACCAACGAGACGGCCGCGATCATGGGCGAGGATTTCTGGCGGTACGGCATCGCCGAGAACATGCCGGAGATCCAGGCGTTGACGCAGTATGCGTTCGAACAGGGCTTGATCGAGCGCAAGCCGAA
>JBOHIU010000046.1:0-4228 GCA_050725855.1 Xanthobacteraceae bacterium
TCGGGACCTATCCGGGCCTGGAAGCCATACAGAAGATCAACCAAGGCGTGCCGTTGGCGATCATCGGCGGCGGGCTGACCGTGGTGAACGTCGTCATCGTCCGCCGCGATTCGCCGTTCAAGTCGATAACGGACCTGCGCGGCAAGCCATTCGGGGTGCAGTCAACTGGCTCGGGCGCGTTCAAGGCGGTAAGGACGGCGGCGCTTGCGGCTTACCATTTCGACATCACGAAAGACACCAAGCTTGAGCAGGTTCCTGCGCCGGCTTTGTACAAGCTTCTGGAAGACGGCAGCGTCGACGCCATGGTCAGCATCAGCTCCTTCACCATGAAAGCGCTGGCGCAGCCGGCCAAGTTTCGCGTGCTTTTCTCGCCGAACGGTTACTGGATCAAGCAGACCGGCTATCCGCTCGTCTGGGACGCGCCGCTGGTCGCCTGGAAAAGCTGGGTGAAAAAAGATCCGGCGCGCGCCAAGGCCTTCGCGGATGCGACCGAAGAGTCATTTCGGTGGCTGCGCGATCCGCACAATTTCGCCGCCATCGTTAAAAAATACGGCGAGCTTGCCGGCATCACTAGCGCGGCGCAGATTGCGACCTACGAGAAGCAGCTCGGGGCGAAGAAGGTTTTCCTGGCGCGCTGGAACCGCAAAGTCGCGGACGCGGAGTGGAAATTCCTTTATCTCGCCAAATCCGAGGGGATCTTGCAGAACGTTCCTCCCGAAGCGCAAAATGCGCTGCTTCTGGGAAACGCAAGGTGAGTCTGGCTTGCACCAAAAACGATCTCTTCGATCCGCCGATGGACTTGAATATTTTACTGCAGCCCCTAGGCTCGGAATCGTTCGATCAGAACGAAGGGAGGGTTACTTGGTCCACCGCATCTTATTGAGGCGCGCGCTCTCCGTTCGGCTCGTCCTGGCTGCGTCATTGGTGGCGCTTGGCGCCTCGTTTGGCGCGAGCGACGCCGCTCCGCTGCAGAAAGTCAGCATGTCGTTCAGCCAGAAGAACGTCGATTTTCTGCCGATAGATGCGGCCGTCGACGCCGGATACTTCAAACAGCACGGCATTGACGCGGATGTGCACTATTTCCCGGCTCAGGAAGGCATTCCCGCGCTTGTGGCCGGCCAGGTTCAGATCGCCGGCATCGGCGGCTCCGACGCCGTCTCTGCGCAGGCCGCGGGCGCGAAGCTCAAGCTGGTGATGAGCTTCTCGCCGATCAATGTCTTCCAGTTCTGGGCGCGGCCGCAATACGCCAGCGCGAAAGCGCTCAAGGGGCAGCGTGTCGGCATCACCAGCACCACGGGGTCGCTTTACACCGCCACGCTTCTGGCGCTCAAGGCGCTCGATCTCACCACCTCCGATGTCGTGATCACGCCGCTGGGCGGCATCGTCAACGTCAACAACTCGCTCATCGCCGGCAGCATAGCGGCGGCGGCATCTCATCCGCCCGCGACCTATCGGTTCAATCGCGCCGGATTCGCGGATTTGGTCGATCTGGTGAAAAAGAAGATCCCCTCGGTGAGCGCCGGAGTCTGGGTGCCTGCCGTTTACATAGAAACGCACCGCGCCACCGTTCAGAACGTGGTCGACGCGCTGGCGGAGACGCTCCACCGCATGAGGACGGACCGCGCCTTCACCGAGGAGGAAATCACCAAGCACCTCGGGATAAAGGATAAGGCCGAGCTCGATTTTACCTATGAGTTCTACGCCAACGATATCTTCTCGCTCGGAGCGATGCCGGAAATCGCGCAGATCCAATCGGACAAGGATTGGCTCGCCGCCGGCAACTCCAAAGTGAAGACCGTGAACGTTGCCGACATGATCGATCAGAGCTTCCTCAAGAACGTCCAGAACAACAAACAATAACGGGCATTTAATTACGTTTAAGCTGTGACTTGCTCGCGATCTCCTGCTGCTACGGCCACGGTCGCTGCCCGGCATGGCGCCGCCTTTGCATTTCACCGCCAGCCCATCGCCGGGACGACATGCTTGAGGATCGCTTCGATGACGTGGGCGTTGTAATCGACGCCGAGCTGATTGGGTACGGTGAGCAAGAGTGTGTCGGCATCGGCGATGGCCTCGTCGTGCTTGAGCTGCTCGACGAGTGCGACCGGCTCGGCGGCGTAGGAGCGGCCGAACACGGTGCGCGTGCCGTCGCCGAGGAGGCCGATCTGATCTTCGCTCTCGCTGCCGCGCCCGAAATAGGTGCGGTCGCGATCGTCGACCAGCGCGAAAATGCTGCGGCTGACCGACACCCGCGGCTCGCGCGTGTGTCCGGCCGCCCTCCAGGCCTCGCGGAATTTCCGGATTTGCGTCGCCTGTTGGACGGCGAGCGGCTCGCCGGTCTCGTCGTAAACCAAGGTCGAACTCTGCAGGTTCATGCCGATCTTGGCCGCCCATTCGGCCGTTTCGCTTGAGCCCGCACCCCACCAGATGCGCTCGCGCAAGCCTTCCGCATACGGCTCGAGGCGCAGGAGCCCCGGCGGGTTCGGAAACATCGGCTGCGGATTGGGCTTGGCAAAGCCCTGGCCGCGCAGCACTTCCAGAAACACTTCGGTGTGATGGCGGGCCATGTCGGCGTCGGTCTCGCCGTCGGGGGGCGCGTAACCGAAATAGCGCCAGCCGTCGATCACCTGCTCGGGCGATCCGCGGCTGATGCCGAGTTGGAGCCGTCCGCCGCTGATGATGTCGGCCGCGCCGGCGTCCTCCGCCATGTAGAGCGGGTTCTCGTAGCGCATGTCGATGACCGCGGTGCCGATCTCGATCCGCCTGGTGCGCGCCCCGACGGCGGCGAGCAGCGGGAACGGCGAGCCGAGCTGGCGGGCATAGTGATGCACGCGGAAGAACGCGCCATCGGCGCCGAGCTCTTCGGCGGCGACCGCAAGTTCGATCGATTGCAGCAGCGCATCGGACGCCGTCCGCGTCTGCGAGTGCGGCGACGCAGACCAATGGCCGAAGGAGAGGAAGCCGATTTTTTTCATGAGGGTGCCGAGGTCACGGCCGGGCATGACCGTTCGAACAATGCCGTCGCTTCGCTCGCCTATGCTCGGCCATCTGCGCCTTACTTACTCAGTATTGCCGTCCAAACAAGGCGCGGATGACCGGCACAAGGCCGGCATAACGGATGCGTGCAGTGTCGCCATTCGGGAACAACTCCCCCTCAGCGCCTGGCTTTCTTCGCGCCCGGGCTCGGGTTTGATTTCGCCGTGCCGGCGGTGTCGCGCGGTTCAGACGAGGTCTTCTGCTCGGTCCGTGCCTTGCGGTCGCCTTCGAGCGGTGCAGTTTCCGCCGGCACGGCGGCGTGATCCGCGGCCCTGGCGCGAAACTTTTCCAGCATCGCTTCTTTGGCATTGGCCGCAGCCTGCTGCCGTTCGACGTACTCCGATTCTTTGGATCGCGGTTTACCCATGGCATACCTTTGCAGGGCTTCTCGCCCGGATCATCAATCTAGCACGATCGGTGATCCGCGGAGAACCGGCGACGGCCTGACAAACCGCAGGCGGACGAGTCACGTTCTAGCTGCGCGGTCGCCATCCCAGCACGGTAGCCTCGATGCGCTGACCGGTTTCGACGCTGTGCCAATGGGCGTCCACGAAGCGACACGAGAATGGCAGGACATAAGTGCCGACATGGTCCTCGCAGAGCAGTTCAAGCGGCTCGTGCGAAGGCGGCTCGCCGCCTTGAGCGAAAGCGTCCAGTCGCTGCTGACGTGTTGCATGTGCGCTACGGCTCGCGCGCGCGTTTGCGGATCTCGGCGAACGCCCGTCCGGCCAGACGGCCGAGCTTGACCGCCGCCGCCTCCGGCGCTTTCGGCGGCGCCATGCCGGACTCGAATTGCGCGAACCAGCGGCGGAATTTTGCCAGTTCCGCGGGCGGGAGCTTGAGGATGGCTTCTTCGATGTCTTCGACTTTCATGGGCGAAGAATAGCATGCCTGCAAGCCGGCATCGCGTGGAACGGAAGATCGGGTCATTGCCGGATTTGATCGACTTGATCCAGCAAATCGACGCGGTGCTGATGGCGACCATCCACTTCATTTTCGGCCTGCCGCACCAGGGCAATAATCTGTACCTGCTGAGCCGCTGCACTGGACTCGGAGAGCGCTATCAGGGCTCATTTCCGAAGTGCAACAGCGTGGGCCAGGCTCCGCACATTTACGCCCAGACGCTAATCGGCCAGCAAACGGAGGCTGAACTGATCCACTGGGTCAACGAGCAGATCAACGCCAACTTCCA
>JBOHIU010000047.1:0-7521 GCA_050725855.1 Xanthobacteraceae bacterium
AGCCAGCACGCCGCCGAAGCCGTAGAGCGAAATCAGCGAAAACGAGGCCAGGATCTGGAGGAGGGTCGGCGCGGTTATCGGCGCCGCCGGGGACGATGAATCAGACATTGGCGAGGACTACCGTTCCGCAACCGCCCGGCCAATCTATTTTGTCATGACGCAGACCAGGCCTGCCGTTCTCTCACGATGCGCTCTTTTATCGTCAACGGTTTGGCCCTATATTGGGAACTGTCGGCGCAAGCCGGCTATGGCGATAAATGGCTGTCGTAATAAACCTTTCGGACCCGGGGGCAGTACCCGGCGGCTCCACCAACGGGGCCGAACCAGGATCGACGAGGGCGTAAAGGACGGACTTTTGCTCGGCATGGTTCCGCCGTTATCGGGCCAAATTCATAGTTGCAAACGACAACTATGCTCCGGTTGCTCTGGCTGCGTAACGCAGCTCGAAAGACCGACTAAAGTCCTGGCGTCTTAGCAGCGTCAGGCGGGGTTCGGAGGCACCTGGCAACAGAAGCCTCCACTTTCCAGGGATCGGGGTCAGTAATCGGTGATCAGCTCTCGGATTGACTGGACTTCCTCGATCCATTCCTTAGCTTTCTTACGTCATTTGACGAGTGGACGACAAACTCTCGATGCCCGACGCCTGATGCCTGAAGATCTCATCCGCTACGACCTGCTTGCCCAAACCGCCCTGCGGGGCGTGGTGCGCACCGTGCTCGCCGACGCCGCCAAAAAAGGCTTACCGGGCGACCATCATTTCAAGATCACCTTCGCTACCGTGGCGCCCGGGGTCCGGCTTTCCGAGCGGATGCGCGCGCAATATCCGCAAGCGATGACCATCATCCTGCAACATCAGTTCTGGGACCTGGCTGTGCGTGAGGATGTTTTCGATGTGGGGCTGTCGTTTGGCGGCGTTCCCGAGAAGCTCACGGTGCCGTTCCATGCGGTGACGGCCTTTTTCGATCCGTCGGTGCAATTCGGCTTTCAATTCGACACCGGGGAAGCCGAATCAACCGCCGAAACGGATGGCGAAGCTTCGGTATCTGAAAAGCCGGCCGTTGCCGTCCCCAATTCCCTTGCGGAAAGCAAAAAGCCCGATCCACGGCCGGCCGAGGTCGCCAAGGACGAAAAGCCGTCCGAGTCAGGCGCCGAGGTGGTCAGTCTCGACCGGTTCAGGAAGAAATGAAGCCAAAATCTGAATTCGGACGTCGGAAACCGGACCGGACCGGCGTGCCGCCACGCACAACTTCCGGCAGGCTCGGAATTCCTATTTCCCGTTTCCGATTTTCGGCTTCCGGCCTGTGAATTTCCATGGGCATGGGCATGGGCATGGTCATGGGCATGGGCATGGGCATGGGCACGCGCACCGAAACGGATTCCTTCGGTCCCATCGAAGTGCCGGCTGAGAATTATTGGGGCGCCCAGACCGAGCGTTCGCGCAACAATTTCCGCATCGGCGAAGAACGCATGCCGCGGCCGCTCATTACCGCGCTCGCCATTGTCAAACGCGCGGCGGCGGAAGCCAATCGCGAGCTCGGCTCGCTCGACGCGCGCCGCGCCAAGGCGATCGTGCAGGCCGCGCAAGAGATCATCGACGGCGAGCTCGACGGCCAATTTCCGCTCTCGGTCTGGCAGACGGGGTCCGGCACCCAGACCAACATGAACGTCAACGAGGTGATCGCCAACCGCGCCAATGAGACGCTCGGCGGCGAGCGCGGCGGCAAATCGCCGATCCATCCCAATGATCACGTCAACATGAGCCAGTCGTCGAACGACAGTTTCCCGACGGCCATGCATATCGCCGCGGCACAGGAGATTGCGCACCGCTTGCTCCCGGCGCTGACGCATTTGCACGCGGCGCTCAAGGAAAAGTCCAAGGCGTTCGCCTCCATCGTCAAGATCGGACGGACCCATACCCAGGACGCGACACCACTGACCCTCGGGCAGGAATTTTCCGGCTACGCCGCCCAGGTCGCCTCGGGCATCGCCCGCGTGAAAACCGCGGTCAAGGAGCTTTCTCCGCTGGCGCAGGGCGGCACCGCGGTCGGCACGGGCCTCAACGCCAAGCGTCAATTCGCCAAGCTGTTTGCCCGGAAAGCCGCCTCACTTGCCGGGCTGCCGCTCGTCAGCGCGCCGAACAAATTCGAAGCGCTCGCCTCCCACGGCGCGCTTACCTTCGTCCATGGCGCGCTCGACGCGCTCGCCGCCGACCTGTTCAAGATCGCCAACGACATCCGCTTTCTCGCCTCGGGGCCGCGCTCGGGGTTCGGTGAACTGATCCTGCCCGAGAACGAGCCCGGCTCGTCGATCATGCCCGGCAAGGTCAATCCTACCCAGTGCGAAGCGCTGACCATGGTGTGTTGCCGGGTGTTCGGCAACCAGACCACGATCGCGGTGGCGGCGAGCCAAGGCCAGTTCGAGTTGAATGTGTTCAAGCCGGTGATCGCCTACGCGGCGCTGCAATCGATCCGGCTTCTCGCCGACGCGGCAAACTCGTTCACCGACCATTGCGTGGCCGGCATCCGCGCCAACGAACCGCGGATTCGCGAGTTGATGCAAAACTCGCTCATGCTGGTGACGGCGCTGGCGCCTCGTATCGGCTACGACAAGGCGGCGCAGATTGCCAAGGCGGCGCACAAGAACGGCACCACGTTGCGCGAAGAAGCGGTCAAGCTCGGCTATGTTTCGGCGCAGGAATTCGACCGCTTGGTGCAACCACGGCGCATGACTCACCCGGATCCGTGATGCCGGCGCGCAATGTGGGCATCGGATCACCGGAGGAGCCTTTCATGGGCGCTATCGTCAATCTTCGCAGCGCGCGCAAGCAGGCCAAACGGCATCGAGCCGGGCAGGAAGCGGCACAAAACCGCCTCGCCCACGGACGATCGAAGGCCGAAAAGGCACTGCAGCGGGCCCAGAGCGAGAAAACCCTCGAGAAGCTCGATCAGCATCGGATCGAAAGCAAGCCATGAAGTCGGCGCTTGTCAAACGTTCGATCGTGATCGCGGGACACAAGACCAGCGTCAGTCTCGAGGATGCATTCTGGCGCGCCCTGAAGGAGATCGCCGCAGCCCGACACATGACTTTGTCGGAACTGGCGGCAACGATCGATTCGGACCGCGTTCACGGCAACTTGTCGTCTGCCATGCGGCTGTTCGTGCTCGACTATTTTCAGACGCGAACGAGCGGCAAGACACCCGATGCGCGCGAAGACGACCCAAATCGCAACGGCGAACGACGCGAATTTATTCCGCAGGGGTAATTCCGGATCCTGCTTGTCGCGGCACGGCGGGGCGCTGATTGTTTACAGACACGCCGGCGGTCGCGGCGCTCCCGCGCGGACCCGATCGCCGCAACCCGTTCGGCCGGATCGCCATCGGGCCCGCAACCCCGGGAGAGACAGTCTGTCCAGGAGTCACAGCCGAGCCGTTTGCTCCTGGGATGAGCGGCGGCGCGACCGGTTGCGGCTGCAGACGCTCGATCCCGCCGGCCCCCGCAACGGGCGCGGTCATGAGCTTCGCCGGCACCGCCGTTTCGACGATGGTGCCGGGCGAGAGCGAATGCACGTCCGGCGAGGCCGGATGCGTGTCCTGTCCGGCGGCGCCCTGGTGTTGGCCGGCTTCCATCGATTCGATGCGGCGGGTCTGCAGTTCCGCCGCGCTCAAAGTCAGCCAGCTGGTCAGAGCCGACGTATCGAGCCTGCGTTGTGGCGACGCGATCGGTCCTTTGATGTCCACGGAAAGCGCCGGGCGCATGGCGATCAGCGCGTCGGCCGGCGCGGCTTCCGACAGCGTCATGCGCCCATCGATCGCGGCCGCGACCAGATCGACGGCGCCGCTGATCGAAAGCTCCGGCCCATCGGCGGCCTTCAGCGTCACGCTGTCCAGATCGAGGGCGCCCGACGTGACGGTGTAATGCATATTGCCTTGCGGCACGATCAGACGGCCGTTCGCCAGCGCGGCACTGACGGCAGATTTGACCTTGCCGATGTCGATCGGGCCGGTCTTGCCGGCGGCCTGCCGCGCGGCTGTGAATGCCGCAGCATCGAGCCCGGCGAACGCTACATTATCGAGCGTTGCGGTCCCATTGCCCTGCAGCGAGCTGATAAGGGCGGCCGGACTTGCGCCGAAGCCGTCGCTCGACAGTTGCAGCGTCATGCGCCCGTCCGTGACATCCAGGCTCGGGCCGATGATCGCTTGTGCCGTCGCGCCGGAAAGCGAGATCGCCGTGTGCGCGGAAAGCCCATCGGCATTGCGGTTGAATGAAAGCGAGCCGCTCAAGCGCCCGCCGGCCAGGCGGCCGTCGATGTGATCGACGGCAATCGCCGATGGATCGAAATGCACGACGCCATCGATTTGCGGCGCGATCAGCGCCGGCGTGAACGCCGCGCCTTCGAGCTTGAAATTGACGGTGCCATTGATGCCGCCGAATGCGCCGGAGCCGAACGGCCGGCTGGACCATGACGCGCCGGAACGCTGTGCACGGGCGCCGCTCGGCGTTTCCGCGGCGGCGGCGGCATTGGTCGGCAGCCCAAGCAACAATGCGATGACGCTCGGGGCGCTGGCGTCCTTCACATCGACATTGCCTTCGAGACCGGTCGGATGCGTCCAGTCGACCGCCAGATTTCCCTGCAGCGAACTCTTGCCGACGGTCGCCGCAATATTGCTGAACGACCATTTGGTGCCGGTCACGGCCAGCGCCGCGCGCGCGGACACCGGAACCGCCAGTCCGGGCTGCCCGGTCAAGGCTTGGTGCAGCGGCCGCAGATCGCCGGCCGCCGCCTGTAGCTGCAGCGCGGCGAACGGCGTTTGTCTGCCGGTCAAATGCAGCGTGCCGGCGAGTGTGGAATCAAGACCGCTCGCCGCGACCTTGGCGGCGACATGCACATCGCCGTTCAGCGGGCCGGAAGCCGTCAGCGTAAGCTCGCCGGGAAACTGATCGACGGCGACGACATGATCGAGGCCAAGGAGAGCGACCAGCGCGGAGCCGTCATCCGTATCGAGGCGCCCGTCGAGCCGCAGTCCGGCGTCACGCAGATGCGCCAGATCGACCTTCGCCCTACCGTCGAGAGCAAGCCGCATGACGGCAAGATTGCCGTTGACCTTCAGCTCCGCGGTACTGCCGCCGGTGGCGGCTTTTGTCAGGCTGAGCACTGCGTGCACCTGCGCCGGAGCGAGCCGAGCGGCGACATGGCGCAGCACATCGGCGCGCTCCGGAACGAATTTGGCGGCAACGTCGCTCAACCCGTCCAGCGCGCTCGCATCGAGGTCAAGCGTGATGCGGCCGCGCGGCTGCGAAGACAATTCGTCGATGCGTCCGCTCATAGCGAGCCTCGCCCCGGCCAGGTCGCCCACCGACAGGCGGTCGATCTGCAATGTCCCGGAATCGTATTTGACCTGGGCGGCAACCGCGCGCGCATCGACGCCGGCGAAGGTGGCGTCGTCAACGTCGAGCGCCAGCGTGGCTTGCTGCGGCAACGCGAAACCATCGCCGCCGGCCGATTTGGCGAAGGCCGAAAACGCGTCGAGATCGAGCTTTTGCGCCCGCAATTCGGCATCGAGGCGGGCCCGATGGCTGCCGGACGGCCACTGATAGCCGAGGCTGCCCGTGATTTTTTCCTGATCGAGCGCGGCGTCGAGACCTTCGACCGCCATGCGGTCACTGGCGATGGTGATGTCGCCGTGCGCCGTAAAAGTCCGCGCGTCGCCGGCGGCACGATTGCCGCCGCTGCCGTCGAGCCACTTCAACAGCGCCTCGAAATCCGCGGAAGCGAGCGTGGCCGGTCCGCTGAAGGTGAAGCCCTGCGGCGAGCCGGTGAGCCGACCGGCCAAATCCACGTCGGTCAGGCCGGGCGCATGAAAGTGAAACTTGTCGACGCGCCATCCCTTCAAGTCGCAGTCGAGATCGCCCGACAGCGACTCGAGAGTGGCGCCGCCAATCGTCAGCGCGTCGATCCGCAGGCCGATCCGCGCCGGAAACGGCAATTTCGCGGCTGTGACGACGTCCTGCAGAAAACTCTTGAGCAAGACGAGCGGCGGCCGATCGGTGACTTGCGGCGCGGCCAGCGCGCGATCGACGTCGACCTGCATGGCCGAAAGCGTGCCGGCGAGATGCGGTTGCGCGCCGAAACTCAGGTTGGCAGCGCCGGTAAAGTTGACGGCGCGTTCTTCCGGCCCATAGCGAAACGCCAGACGGCTGATCGCCGCCGCAGCGGGCGTTGCCTTGACGGCGCCGGTCACACGCCACGGGTCGCTGACCACGCGCTTGCCGTTCGCCAGCGCGGCGCCGACCGGCCGCGCCAGCGCCATCGTGCCATCGAAATGCGGGACGCCGCCTACGAAGCTGAGCTTGCCGTCGAATTCCGTCGTCAACGGAATATCCGACGGGTCGACGCTCAGCCTGATCGTGGTGCCGCCGCCGGCCGCCGGACTGCCGATAATGCGATAGCCGTAAAGCTGATCGCCGGCGACCGCGGCGCCTTGGCCGTTGAACGGTCCCGCGAATGAAACAACGTCGCCATTGAACCAGAGCTTATGCAGAACAATCTTCTTGCCGGAGCCCGCGTCGGACAGCGTGACGCGGCCGTCGGTGACGCTGAAATGCGAGATCGACAGCGCCTGCGGATGGAACGACGGCGATAATTTCGGCAGATCGATCGCGCCCGAACGGTCGAGCCCGAGGCTGAGCTGCGGCTTGATGAGATCCGCCTGGATGGCTTGCACCTTGCCGCGAAGGAGCGGGCCGAGCGCCAGTTCGAGCTTGAGCACGCCGGCGCGCATTTGCGGCTTCTGGCCGGCGCCGCCGACGTCGACATCGCGCAGCGTGATCTGCGGCGACGGCAGCAGGCGCGCGTCGATCGGGCCGTTGACGTGCACGCTCAAGCCGGTCAGCCGGCTCGCCTCGGCCTCGATCGGCGCCCGGTAGTGGTTCCAATCAACGACCAGCGGCGCCACGATCGCCGCAACCAGCGCCAGAATCAACGCGATTGCCAGTCCGAGCAGCGTCGTCTGCACGGCGCTTTCGAGCCTCCTTCAGTCAGCTACAGGAACCCGCGTGCGCTTCCGCCCCAAGCCTAAACGTCCAAAGCCTAAACGTCCAAAGCCTAAACGCCCAAAGCCTAAAGCAGGCGGCCGCCTTTTGCAGCCAATCGCAGCCTTTCGGCCGCCTTCCGGGCGATTGTGTGTCGCCTGCCAGACGCCCTTCTCGCGGCGGCACGTCCCTCGCCCCGCCTGCGGGGAGAGGGTGGCGAGGTCGCGCGGCGGCGCGACGAGCCGGGTGAGGGCATTGCGGCACATTTCAACCTCTCGGCTCTGGATTTCGTCAGCACCTCCTCACCCGACCGCCTTCGCTACGCTTCGGCGGCCGACCTCTCCCCGCACGCGGGGCGAGGTAAGCAATCTCGTTCTCGCGGCGCATTTTTTGCGCCCGAGCTGTGGTGACCACCCTCCACCAAAGCGACTCTTTTAGATCCGCCTCCGGCAACAAAAAGGGAGGCGAGCGCCGAAAGGCGCTTAAGTAGAT
>JBOHIU010000048.1:0-22230 GCA_050725855.1 Xanthobacteraceae bacterium
GCGCTGATGGCGGAGGTTGAAAGCACCACCCTCATCCTCGATACGCCTGCCGCGCGTTTGATCGCACCCGGCGAAGCTCGGCTCCTGCTGCTTGAGGAGGTCGAAGCGTTGCTCGCTTCGGGAGCGCTCGTCGTGGACGCTTGCCGTCATGTCGTGCGCGACGCGGACAACGTCGTCTCGCTCGCGGCTCGTCCGGTGTTGTTCGCGCTTGCCCGCGCGCTGGGCGAGGCGTGGCCGGCGGACGTACCGAGAAGCACGCTGCTCGCACGCGCCTTCCGCGCGAAGCATGCCGATGAATCGCATCGCGTGCGGTTGCGGGTCGAAATCGGGCGCCTTCGTTTCAATCTCGGAACTCTCGCCGACGTCGGCGCGACGACGTCAGGCTTTGCGTTGGCGCCGCACCGCGCCCGCGACGTCGTCGTGATCGCACCGCCGGTCGAAGATCAGCATGCGTCGGTGCTTGCCTTCCTGGCCGACGGCGAAGCGTGGTCGAGTTCGGCGCTGTCGCTTGCGCTCGGGGCCAGCGCGCGCACCGTGCAGCGCGCGCTCGATGCGCTCGGGGCTGCCGGCAAGGTACATTCGCATGGTCACGGGCGCGCGCGCCGCTGGATGGCCCGGCCAGTGCCGGGCTTCACGACGACCTTGCTGCTTCCAGGTCCGCTCCCCGGCGGCTAAGGCGTGTATTCATCCAATCGCGGACGGGCGCAAATCCGACGCCTTTATTCGCCGGTTGCGGAACTGGATTCGCGTTGTTGGTGTCCAACAAACGACTGGCGGATGGATTCGAGGCGACTGAACGTGCCCATCGGCATCGGCTTGCCGTTAAAGCCGATGACCTTGCTGTCGCACGGTCCAGGTTCGGAAAAGCCACCCGTCACGTTGTCGAATTTGATTTCCTGGCAGCGATTGGGATCGCTGTCGAAAATGATCGACCCCACCCGATAACCGCCGCTGCCGGCGGCTTCATTCGATCTGCCCGATTGCCCCTTGAACGGAAAGAGCCCCAGCGGATCGGAGGTGATCGCCACCAGAATGACCGTTGCAATCACACAGAGTGTGATGGCCAGTGCGTAGCTGCGGTGCCGATTCCAAGACATTGAAAGCGACCATGCTACCTAAGTGGAGCAGATTTGACATTCGCTAGCCACCCAGCCGCGAACTCGCTAAGCGAATGTCAAATCCAAAGCTCCACTAAGATACTATATTTGCTAGTGGTCCCTTGATTCCAACGTTCGCATGAAAGTTTGCCGAGCCCGGATGCGAACGTTAGAATCGGACCACTAGGAGCTAAGTTACAGGTCATCGCCCAACGCTTGGTTAAAGCGGAAACGAGCTATTTATCCTACCGGGCCCCTGCTGACTCAAACTTGATTCAAAACGCGCGTGCGGCTGGCGGCACGTCGGCTTGCCAATCGAACTGAATATTGATCGGCATCCGTCTCGCGTTGTCAGTCAGTCCAATAGGTCTGCAGCCACATCAGAAGCTTACGCAGATAGGTTGCCTCCGACTCGAGCTTTTTCATTGTCCCCAACTCCCTGACGCATGTCCCGCGATGGCTTTTGCGCCCCGCCGCTAAACGGCGCGGAAATAAGGAGGGAAAAGAAAAGGTGAAGCGGTTTCGATGGTTAAGCGCACGCCAATCGAAGAGGTGAAGGAATAGCGACCGCGATTTCGACTCTCGCCTTCCCTAATTTGGCCGCCGTGTCGACGTTCCCTTGAGCTTCGATGTAAGCGTTGCGTGGAGAGTAGAATGAGCGATCGAGCCCGCTTTTTCCTAAACGACTGGTTAGGCAAATACATCGGACCGTTGCCCGCGGTCGAGCGAGTGGCCGCCTCGGTGCGGCTCGCGGGCCAATGTCGCGTGGACGCGGTCACGGCCGGCGTTCCCTTGCAGGAAATCCGGGACGCGGTTGGCGGCGACCTCATCCGGAAAATCCTTGAGCTCCTGGATATGGCGGCTGACTTGCAGGATGCGGTTACGTTGCAGGAAGAGGTTTCCCTCATCGGAAAGAGCCCCGCATTGGCCGAAGGTTAGGCGTCCGCTAATACGCGCTGGGAGCCCAAGTTCGTTCCTGAACGGTCGGGTGTCCGAGCAGGCATTTGCCCCGCATTACAAAGCGGGATGCGCCTTCGCGATGGGCCGCGCGGTTTCCCCCTGCAGGAAGCCCTTCGCCAGCGCATGATAAACGCCTTCGGGGCAGACCAGACGCGAACTCGCATAGGCAATGAGCGAGGCCACCATCAAGGGCAGCACCATGTTGTGGTTCTGCGTCATCTCGGTGACGATCACAAACGCTGTGATCGGCGCCTGCACGACGCCCGCAAAATAAGACACCATGCCAAGAAGGATGATGGCGCCGAGCGGCGCGGCTGGAAAGAAACGCGCGACGTTCGCCCCGAGCCCGGCGCCGACGGCGAGCGACGGCGAGAAAATGCCACCGGGAATGCCGCTGATCGTCGACAGGGTGGTGGCGGCGAATTTGAGGATGCCGAAATTCCACGGCAGTGGCGTGCCGGTGTCCAGCATGCCCTTCACCTGCGAATAGCCGGTGCCGAAAATCGTGTCGCCGGACGCCAGGCCGCACAGCGCAACGCCGACGCCGCAAACAAGAGCAAAGGGAAGCGGATAGCGTTTGATGGCGCGTCCCAGCGCACCGGGCAAATCGCGCGCCACGACGATGACGATGCGGCTGAACGTTCCGCCGAGCAGTCCGCCGACGACGCCGCAGACCGGAACCGCAAGCCAATCGACGCCGTACTGCAGCACGGACGCGTTGGTACCGAAATAGGTGTAGTTGCCGACCAGGGCCAGCGAGGTCAGGCCGGCCACGACCACGGCGGCGATGATCAAGGCGCTGGTGCGGACATCGAACGCCTGGCTCATCTCTTCGATGCCGAACACGACGCCGGCAATGGGGGCGTTAAACGCAGCCGCCACTCCGGCCGCGGCGCCAGCCAGGATCAGGCCGGGCTGGCGGCGCGGCGACATGCGGCCGATCGCGAACATTATGGAGGCGCCCACTTGCACGGTCGGACCCTCGCGGCCGACCGAGGCGCCGCACAACAAACCGAGCAAGGTCAAAAGGATCTTGCCGATCGCGATGCGGATCGAGACCAGCCGCCCGCGGCCGGCTTTGTCGGTGAGCGTCCGCGCGGCCATCGCCTGCGGGATGCCGCTGCCTTGCGAATTCTGGAAATAGCGATTGGTGAGGAACACCGACAGCATGAAGCCTGCGGGCGTGACCACGAACGAGGCATATGGGAATTTGGCGACAAGCCCGGAGAATGCGGCCATTGCCTGGTTGGAGAGCAAGGTGAGCGCGACCGCCGCCGCACCGACGATAATGCCGCCGAGCAGAAAGATCGCACGGCGTTGCCAGCGGGCCCATGTCGCTCTGGCCAAGCGCCGATAGCGGCCGTTGCGGAAGTAAAATCTCATGCCGCCCTTCTGCCGTGTCCGAAAGTGCCGTGCAAGGTGGCAAGGGGCGCCATGTAGAATTCCTGTCCACTTATGCGATATCGGCATGGCGAAAGGGCGCGACGATTTGCGACCTCATCAGCCGCCGCGTCGAAAGCTAACTTGGCTGCAAGCTGTGTGCTGCTTTCGGAGCTGCGGTGCAGCGAACCCCCCCTAGGCAGCGAACCGCCCAAGCCCTTGCCATGATAGACCCGGGCAGCCATTGACGCGCCGGTTGCTCAGAGAATTCTTTTTCCATGTCTAGAGGCTCGATCACGGCTGAACTCCTTTACGCGAGCAATCCCATCAGAAAGCCAGCGGAGATCGGCTACCTTCTGCTGTTCGTCGTCGCCGTATTGCTATGGTGGCTGTGCAAGACGCACGTCTCGATCCTGCCGTTTTGGGCGCCGTGGGACTTTTCCTTCGTCGAATTTCTGTCCGCGTGGTTTGCCGTCTGGTGGTACATACGCGGGCTCGCTCTGGCTGCTCCGGAAGACCGGCCTTCGCTGGCGCGGCGGATCGCATTCTTTGCCGGGGTGGCAGTAATCTACTGCGTTCTCGAAACCCGCTTCGAGTATTACGCCGAACACCAATTCTTTATTAACCGCATTCAGCATGTGGTCATGCATCATCTGGGTCCGCTGCTCCTGGGCCTTTCTTGGCCGGGACCAGTGCTTTGGCAGGGGTTGCCGGCACCCGTGCGCCGCATCGTCAGCAATCCGCTGCTGAGAGGAATGGTTCGCTTTCTCCAGCAGCCTGTCCTCGCGGCGTTCCTGTTCTCCGGCTCGTTCTTTTTCTGGCTGATCCCCGGGATTCACTTCCGTGCCATGATCGATCCGAATCTGTTTAGCCTGATGAATTGGACGATGGTCGTCGATGGCATTTTGTTCTGGTTCCTGGTGCTTGATCCGCGACCGGCGCCGCCGGCGCGCGTGTCATTCGGTGCGCGCGCCGGCTTGGCATTTGCGGTGATGTTCCCGCAGATCTTCGGTGGCGCCATCATCGCCTTGAGCTCCCGCGATCTGTACCCGTACTACAATTTGTGCGGCCGCATCTATCCGCAGCTCGGCGCAGGTTTCGACCAAGCTATGGGCGGCTTGATGATGTGGATTCCGCCGGCCATGATGAGCGTTGTGGCGATCCTGTTTATCTTGAACTACATGCGCAAGACCGAGGGAGAGGCGGTGGACAATGACAAGGCAGACAATGACAAGGACGTCTGGGTCGTGGATTCCAGCTCATGGACCGGGCTTTAGTGCCGCTCCGAAGCTTGCCGTTGCGGCGCTCACCATTCTACTCGGCGGCTCCGCCCTAATGGGGGCCGCGGCAATGGCGGCTTCCGGCGTCAGTGTGCAAAAGCCATGGATGCGCTTTATCATCAAGTCACGGCCGGCCGCCGGCTATTTTACCTTGGAGAACCACACTGGCTCTGCGCTCGAGTTGACCGGCGCCTCCTCGAGCGCCTGCGGCATGGTGATGTTGCACCGGTCCGAGGAAGTCAACGGCGTGGAATCAATGCAGCCGGTCAAAAGCATCTCGGTTCCGGCACATGGCAGCGTCAGCTTTGCGCCCGGCGGCTACCACCTCATGTGCATGTCGCCGAAGAGCGCGATCTCCGTGGGCGCCGCAGTGCCCGTCACGCTCAAATTCGCCGACGGCAAGACCATCACGGCGCAGTTTCCAATCAAGGGCGCGACCGCGCGTTAGTGCTGCCTTTCCGGTCCGCCTCAGAGCGAGCCGAGAATGCGCCGCCACCAGCTTTCACTGCCGGTCCCGGCGACCATCTGCTGTAGGTCGCCGGTCATGCCGGCGATCGGCGCCTTGGGCAGCGAGAGCCCGCTGAACAACAGTTTGATGTCGCCGCTCCGGTTGAAGACATAGACCGCCGCGCTGTGCGTGACCTCGTAGGAGTGGCCCGAGCTTGCAGCCTTTACCGAATAGGCGACGCGATAGCGCTTGGCGAGAACGGCGAGCTGCGCCGGTGTGCCGCGCAAGCCCACCACCTGCGGCGCGAAAGCCTCGGTATATTGCTTGAGCACCGGCAGCGTGTCGCGGTTGGGATCGACGGTGACGAACAACACCCGCACGTCATCGGCCCGCTTGCCAAGGCTCTTGAGCATCGTGGCGATGTTGAACAGCGTGGTGGGGCAAACGTCCGGACAGAACGTGTAGCCGAAATAGAGTAGAACGATCTTGCCCTTGTAGTCGCCGGCGGTCACCGTTTTGCCGTCGGAAGCGCGCGTCATCGTGAACTGGAGCGGCGGCAGCGTGCCGGTCATATCCGTCGAATTCCACGCCATTGCCGGCGGGGCGGCAAGCACCAAGGCGGCAAATAGCAAGCATGCTGCGACGGCGCCAAAGGCGCGACGACCGCCAACACCGGTGTAAAATGCCCGTTTCATAAGGAGCCTATTTCTTTTGTCGGGTCGGCCCTTTGCGATTGTGTCTTCGCGAGTACCGGAACTTTCCGGCAATCGAGGGCCGAGCACGTGGTCGATATCTATACGCCGCTTTCTCGTTTCCGGGCCGGCTCCGCAAGGCCATCTTTGTCGCAGCTATCCGTTCCGGTCACGGCGGCCGACTGCAAGGCTATTGATTCGTCGGCCGGTCCATTGAGAACAGGCTTACCCGAAATGGTCCCCGATCGAGCGCAAATTTGTTCGGCTCCCTTTACTTGCCGGCCGCTTCAAAAGCACGGGCCTCGGTGACGAGTGCGGCGAAGCCGGCGAGAAAACCGCGGACGAGTAGAACAATGACGTGCTGTTCCGGTACGTGGCTGCCGGCTGCATAGACCTGCCGGCGGATGCCCAGATGGGACACGGCTCCGTGCAACACCCAGCCGATTTCGTGCACCAGCGCGCGGCTTTTCGGCAGTTTGACGGCCAGGTCGTGCGACGCCTCGATGACGACCGTCTCCAGCAGTTCCAGGATGACGAGTTCGAAATAACCCGGCGCCATGCGGGTTTCCGCCAACGAATCGAACAAGAACAGCCGCAGCCATTTACGGGTCAGCACAGCCGCATAATAGTTCCGGTAGAACTCCGCCAGCCGCTGCTCGAAGGGTATCGACCGGTCTTTCAGTTGCACAAGCCAAACCGCCTGAAATGGCGTGATGATGGCTTCCTGAAAGACCGCCGCCTGTAATGATGCCTTTGAAGAAAAATACCGATAGAGCAGGCGCTGATTGACGCCGCATGCCGCCGCGAGCGCCCTGGTTTGCGCGTTCGGCCCGTGCTCGGCAAAAAAATCGATGGCTTTGTCGAGGATCATCGTTCCGCGCTGGCCGCGCGCCACGCGCGGCTTGGCGCGCGCCTTGCCTGGGGCTTTCGGCCGCGTCGCGCGCCTGCCGCCGGGTTTTGGATGTCCCGTCATGCGGTTTTCCTCCGTTGTTGGAAAAGTCGTCAAATGACGACTTTTCTGTTGACGCTCCCTGAGGCTTGCTATATCGAGTTTCGATAATCATTGACAAAGGGAGGTTTGTAATTGTCGCCAAGTGGCGACAAAATAAGGATTATTGGCGAGAGGTCAATGTTGAAGATCATCATCGAGGACTTGCGGGGCTTGGCGCAGCGCTGCGCGCAACTTTCGCGGTTTTGCAAGCAGCAAGAGCTTGCGCACGCGCTGGAGGAAGTGGGCATTCTGCGAGCGGAAGAAGCCATCAAACTCGAGCGTCAATTCGATACATGACGCTGTTTCCGGCCGCGGCGGCGCAAATGGGATGGCGGATCGCTCCACTAGTGTGGCGGTTCATAAGTCCGCATCATCCTTACGGCAAAGCTCGTTATGCGGACTTCTGAACCAAAGCCACACTAGGTCAATAATTGCTAGTGTCCTTTCGATCCGAAGTTCGCAAACGAGGGGGCCGCACTATGATGCGAACTTCGGAATCGGGACACTGGCCTTCGGTCGCTTTGCGCAGCGGACATTCAAGCGACCAGCGTGGAGAACGGCCAGCAGCGAGCGAGTACTCGCAGCGCCGTGCTTGCGCATGCCGCTGTGACCCCGCCGGCATCAGCTTTTCACGACAACCTTGTTACTCCCCAGTGCGCCGCCGAGCCGCTAGGATCGGCGCATGAAGACATCAGCCGCCGAAATCGTTTGCGAATACGGCCCCTATCCGGGCGTCGAAAACGTTGCCGGGGTCACCTGCGACGGTCGACACGTCTGGTTTGCCTCGGGCGACAAGCTTAACGCCATCGATCCGGTGAGCGGCAAACAGATCCGCGCGATCGATGTTGCCGCCCATGCCGGAACGGCGTTCGACGGTCGCCACCTGTTTCAGCTTTCCGGCGATCAGATCCAGAAGATCGATCCGAGTACCGGCCGTATGCTCGGCACTATTCCGGCCCCTGGAGGCGCCGGATCGGGACTCGCTTGGGCCGAAGGAATGCTCTGGATGGGGCAATACCGGAACCGGAAGATCCATCAAATCGACCCCGACACGGGCGCGGTTCTGCGCACCATCGAATCAAACCGCTTCGTCACCGGCGTTACCTGGGCCGATGGCGAACTTTGGCACGCCACCTGGGAAGACGACCAGAGCGAGTTGCGGCGGGTCGATCCGCAAACCGGCGCGGTGCTGGAGAGGCTCGACATGCCGGCCGGTATCGCTGTATCGGGTCTCGAATTCGATGGCGGCGATCGGTTTTTCTGCGGCGGCGAAACGAGCGGGAAGGTCAGAGCCGTTCGCCGGCCCAAGCGCGACCGCGGTGATCGGCGCGATTGATCGATCGACCGGCGCCTGCCGAACTCGGACGCAAATGTGAGAGACGGGTCACCAAAGTCGAGCCACCAGATCGAGCTAACAGCGAATTGTTCGCCTGGCGTCGCCGCGCATGATTCCTGATTTGTCGTCAGCGCCGCACGTGGTCATCTGGATAATCGCCGCTCTGGCGGTCGCCGGGATGATCGTTCGGCCATTCCAGATCGTCGGGGCGGTATGGCCGGTCGGCGGGGCAGCCATTCTTCTGGTCTTCGGCTTGATCTCGCCGCGCGTGGCACTGACCGGCGTCGCCAAAGGTACGGACGTTTATCTGTTCCTGACCGGGATGATGCTGCTGGCGGAGGTCGCCCGCAACGAAGGTTTGTTCGACTGGCTCGCCGCGCTCGCCACCAGTCACGCCAAGGGGTCGGCGGACCGATTATTCCTTCTCATCTATCTGGTCGGAACGGCGGTGACGATATTGCTGTCCAACGATGCGACGGCCGTGGTTTTGACCCCGGCGGTGGCCGCCGCCGCCAGGACCGCCAAGGTCGAGGAGCCGCTGCCTTATCTGTTGATCTGCGCGTTCATCGCCAATGCGGCTTCCTTCGTCCTGCCGATCTCGAATCCCGCGAACCTTGTGCTCTACGGCAGCCACATGCCGCCGCTGGGGCAATGGCTGCCGCAATTCCTGTTGGCATCGGTCCTCTCGATCGTGGTGACCTATGTGGTGCTGAAATGGACGCAGCGGACCGCGCTGCATCAGCGCCTCGCGCAATCCGTCCCCGTTCCGGCATTGTCGGGCGGCGGCAAGATCGCGGCCGCTGGAATTGCCGCGACGGCGATCGTGCTGCTCGGCGCGTCAGCTCTCGATATGCGGCTCGGACTGCCGACCTGCATGGCCGGCGTCCTCACGGCGGTGATCGTCCTCATTCGTCGGCCGCCGCGCACGTGGCTGGCAAAGGCCGGCCCGGTGTTGAAGGACATTTCCTGGGGAATTCTTCCGCTGGTCGCCGGCCTCTTTGTCCTGGTCGAGGCCATGAATCAGACCGGCCTGATCGCGAATAGCGGAATGCTGCTGCACGACGCGGCGGCGCGATCGGCGATATGGGCCGGTTGGGGCGCCGGCGTTGCCGCCGCGCTTGGCAGCAATCTTGCGAACAATCTGCCGGTGGGATTGATTGCCTCAAGCGCGGTTCATGCCGCGGGCCCGCCCGATCAGGTGACGAGCGCAATCCTGATCGGGGTCGATCTCGGCCCCAATCTGTCGGTCACCGGCTCGCTCGCCACCATTCTATGGCTCACGGCGCTCCGCCGCGAGGGCCAAACCGTCGGCGCCGCAAAATTCCTGGCTCTGGGCATGATCGTCATGCCGGCCGCGTTGCTCGCGAGCATCGCGGCCACTGTGTTGCTTTGATCAGCGGACACGCGCGACCGCGATTACCGCTGCTGCTGATTTTTCCCGTTCTGATTCTTGTTGGCTTCGTGATGCCCGATCGCGCATCCGGCCGCTGCTCCCAGGACGCCGTGATGTCCGGCGACATGGCCCGCGACGCCACCAACCACCGCACCTTTGATGCATCCCTTCGCCAAGGCCGGCGTGGCCGATACCGAGATGACAAGCGCCAGAAGGGCGCAGCCTGCAGCAATTTTCATTTGGCAACTCCATCGCCGTGTTCTCGGACCAATGCCCGCTGCCGTCTCTTGTTCCCCTGGTTGATTGCTTGCCGACAATTGGGCCGGGCGCGAGCGCGCTTCGACCGCCATGGGGTTATCAATTCAGCGAAGCGCCGCCTGCGCCGCACACGCGTCGGATTCCAGCCGCGCAAACGATTAGCGGCCGGCGATACTTCGCATCGGATAGACGTTCGAGCGTGCTGGTTCGCCTTTGGTGAGCGCGCCGTCCTCGATGCCGAGGATCCTGTCGGCAAAACCGAGCAGGCGCGAATCGTGGGTGACGACCAGGACGGCGCGGGCTCGCTCCTTCGCGATGGTGGCCAGAATGCTCATGATGGCCTGACCGTTGGCGCCGTCCAACGCCCCGGTCGGCTCGTCGGCGAGGATGACCGACGGCTCGGCGACGATGGCGCGGGCGATGGCGACGCGCTGCTGTTCGCCGCCGCTGAGTTGGCGCGGAAACGCTCTCTGTTTGTTCGCCAAACCCACGCGGGCCAGCATTTCGCGCGCTTTGGACCGGGCGACGGCGCCGCGTTCGCCGCGCACGTCGAGCGCCATCTGGATGTTTTCCGCCGCGGTGAGCGTGGGAAACAGATGATAGGACTGGAACACGAATCCGATATAGTGCCGCCGTATTTTCGTTAGCCGCTCGGCATCGGCGCCGCTGGTGTCGATGCCGCAGACCTGCACCGTGCCCGTAGTCGGCGCCAGCATGCATCCGAGGATCGAAAGAAGCGTGGTCTTGCCGCTGCCGGACGGGCCCATCAATACCGTCAATTTGCCGCTGGCGAGCGACAGGCTGACGTTGTCGAGCGCGCGCACCTGCGATGGCCCGCTGCCGAGAATCTTCGTGACATTGGCAACCTCGATCAGGGATTCGTTCATCGCGTCAAAACCATCGCCGGGTCGATGCGGACGACGCGCATGATGGCGAGGATCGCCGCGCCCACGCACATGGCGACCGTGAGCAGGAACAGCCCTCCCATCAAATTCGCGGTAATGACGACCGGCAGCGCGCTTCCCGCCGTCCCTGTGACGACCGCAGCGCCAATCAGCGCGGCCAGGCCAAAGCCGATGACGGCATTGAGCAGGGCCTGAAAAACGATGACCCTATAAATGTAAGCTCTGGAGCTGCCGATGGCTCGCAGCGTCGCGAACTCGTAGAGATGATCCTTGGTGCTGGAATAGAGCGTCTGGGCGACGATGACGGTTCCGACGATCGCTCCGAGAATTGCGCCGGCGAACAGCGCCGCGCCCGCGCCCGTTCCGAACAGCCAGAACGACCGGCTCCGGCCGCGAAATTGCTGCGAGGTGAGCACGTCGACGCCGGGCACCGCGGCCTGGATGTCCTGGCGCACGTGATCGACGTCGGCTCCGGGCTTCAGTCTGACGACGAAGCTACTGTCCTTGTTCGCCGGCAGTCCGATGTAGGAATGCGCGCGGCCGATGTCCGCGAAGACGTAAGGCGTCGTGGTGAAGGAGCGAATGCCGCTGGTGACCGCGGCGACCTTGACGCGAAGACCGCGAATTTCGGCGGTCGAGCCGAGGCCGGAGACGCCCAGGCGATTTTCATACGATCGGTCGATCGCCACGCTGCCGCGGCTGTTCAACCCTTGTACCGTTCCGCCGACAAGATTCCACGGCAGCAGCCCGCGATCCTTCAAGTCCGATCCGACGACAAAAACCGGAGTCATCGCGCCGCCGGGCAAGCGCCAATCGGAAAATCCGATCACGACCGGGACGACCGCGGCGACGCCGGTGACCGCCTGCGCCTTGCCGCGCATGCTGGTGTCAAGCAGCGACAGATCCTCGAAGCTCTTGGCGCCGTGAGGAACGATCCAAAGATCGGCGGGTGCATGGTCGATCATCGTGGTCACCATGCGGCCGAAGCCGAAGTAAAGCCCGATCTGGACCATCACCAGGACGACCGAGAATACGATACCGATCAGGGTCGCGACAAAGCGCAGCCGATCCTGGAAAAGATTCCGTGACGCGAGCGTGGCGGCAAGCGACATGCTTCAACGCTCCGTTGGAAGGGGCGGGACATTCGTTATGACGGCAACCGCCTCGTCGCCCAGATGCCTCGTTAAATAACGGCAAACAATGCTGCTGGTTCCCAATCTGGAACTTCCGTATTGCCGCGAGGGCGGGCGGAGCGGACAACTCGTGGGGGCGTTCGAAAGGCCGCGTGCGATCAACGCGGCCGCGCGACGAAAGCCATGCGCGATTGGCTGTGACCCATGTTCTTTTCCGCGCGGTGCGCGTCGAAGCCGGCCGCTTTCAGCGCCGCAATCATCTCCGCTTCGCTGTGCTGGCTAAGCCCGATGCGCGCCCGCAGCCGCCGGTAGTCGGAAAACAGCGTGCGTGCGAGGCCGGCCAGCGCCGCCAGCCAAAAACCGTTGGCGGCGCCGAAGCGAAGCAGCGCCGTGGCGTCGGTCCAGGCCGTGACCTGCGGCGGAATCACGTCGCTGACCAGCAACAGGCCGTTTGGTTGCAGCAGCCTGTGGAACACGATCAGCAGCGACTGGGTGTCTTGCGGCGTGAGATATTGCGCCACCGAATGCAGCACGATCAAATCGAGGCTTCGGTCCGGCAGCTGTGCGACGTCTTCAGCGGAGAGCGCGCCTATTCTGGCGTTGCCGGCAAACCGCGCGGCGATGGAAGCGCGCACCGCGGGCGCGCCGTCGCTCAATAAAAGCGCGCCGCAAACCGCCGCGACCCGGTCGGCATGCAGCGCCTCGCCGCATCCGTAGTCGAGTACGCGCGCGTTCGATGACGGCACGCGCGCGGCGATCTCCGCGGCGATCAGCCGATAATGCGCATCCTTGTGGCGCGCGTTGACGTAGATCGAGTGCGGTTTGTCCCAGAAGGACAGCCAGTCGGACATCATTGTCGCCACAGCGCGATCAGCGGCCCGTCTTGGCCGAAAACCGGATCGGCTTCGGGCGCCGGGACCTTCGCGATGCGAGCGTGCGCTTTCTCATGTTCGGCCTTGGTGCCGCGGCACAAATCGTATTTGCCGCTCGGCGGATAGGCGCCGATCACGACCAGCTCCTGGGTCTGCCTGATGAGTTGATGACCGGTGCCAGCCGGCAGGACGACGACATCGCCGGAAGCAATCTCGATCTCTTTGCCCTTTTTGCCGCCAAAGCGGGCAGTGGCGCGGCCGCGGGCGATGCCCATCGCCTCATGGATCATCGAATGATAGTGCGCATAGCGGTAAATGCCGTTGCGCCACATCCCGCCCCAGCCATTCGCCGCGAATATCTTTTCGATCACCTGTTCGGGATCGGGCGATCCGGCAAGGTCGATGCCGCCGCGATAGAGCACGAGCGGCAGCGCCGGGTTATTGGGAATGAGCCCGTCGTCGGCAAACTTGTGGTGGATCGGGGAATTATGTTTGGTGGCAACGGTCATGCAGGGTGCTTTTGCCTTCGGCTGGCGGCGCTTCTTTTACGATAACTTCAACTGCGATTCTTTAACGTCGGATTGCGATGTTGGTGGCGCGGGTTTGACATTCACTGTCCTCAAGCCGCGACCTCGCGAAGCGACTGTCAAATCCGACAAGGAGCCCGCGTAAGAATGATGCGGACTTCTGAACCGCCACCAGGCGCGCTCAATTCCGCTTGAACGCGCGCATCATCGCGGTGAAGTTGCCGAACAGGCCGTGGCTGTCTTGCGGTCCGGGCGAGGCTTCGGGATGATACTGCACCGAGAATACTGGCCGGTCGGTGAGCTTGATCCCGCAATTGGAACCGTCGAACAGCGAGACATGCGTTTCCATCGCGTTCGCCGGGAGCGTCGCGCGATCCACCGCGAAGCCATGGTTCATCGAGGTGATCTCGACCTTGCCGGTCAGCAGGTCCTTCACCGGATGATTGGCGCCGTGATGACCCTGGCGCATTTTCACCGTCTTCGCTCCCACCGCGAGCGCCAGCATCTGGTGACCGAGACAGATGCCGAAAATCGGCACCTTGTCGATCAGCGTGCGGAGCACCGGCACCGCGTATTCGCCGGTCGCGGCCGGATCGCCCGGTCCGTTGGAGAGAAAGACGCCATCCGGCATGAGCGCCAGGATGTCTTCCGCCGACGACTGCGCCGGGACCACCGTCACCTTGCACGTATTGCCGGCAAGCTGGCGCAGAATGTTGCGCTTGATGCCGTAGTCGATGGCGACCACGTTGAATTCGGCGCGGTCGCGGTGCCCATAGCCTTCGGCCCAGCGCCACGGCGTCTCGTCCCAGGTGAATCGTTGTCCGGTCGTGACCATCGGCACCAGATCCATGCCAACCATGCCGGGCCAATCGCGTGCTTCGCGTTTGAGCGCGTCGAGGTCGAAACGGCCGGAAGGGTCGTGCGCGATCACGGCGTTGGGCATGCCGTTTTCGCGAATGAGCGCAGTCAGCGCGCGGGTGTCGATGCCGGCGAGCCCGATGACGCCGCGGCGTTTCAGCCAGGCATCGAGATGGCGGGTCGAGCGGTAGTTCGATGGCGCCGTGATGGCGGAGTGCAGAATGACGCCGTGCGCTCCCGGCGTCGCCGCCAGACTGACGGTCTCGATGTCCTCATCGTTGGTGCCGACATTGCCGATATGCGGAAAGGTGAAGGTGATGATCTGGCCCGCATAGGAAGGATCGGTGAGGATCTCCTCGTAGCCGGTCATGGCGGTGTTGAAGCAGACCTCGCCGACAGCGTGACCGGAGGCGCCGAGGCCCATGCCTTCGAGCACGGTGCCGTCGGCAAGCACCAGGAGCGCGGTGGGCCTCGCATCGTCCCAGTGCGCCAGCGGTTGCGGTTGTGTCTGCATCGGCAAAGGCTTACATCACGGGGCCTAAATCATGCTCCGCCCGCCGAGCCCCGCGGGCTTAGTTGCGAGAGGCCATAGCCGTGTTGCGCGACGAGATCAACAACGAGCTGAAACAGGCGATGAAGGCCGGGCAGGCGCGGCGCGTCACCACGCTGCGCCTGATCAACGCCGAGATATTGAAGCGCGAGACAAGCGGCGCCGAGCGGACAAAGCTCACTGACGCCGAGATCCTCGATGTCATGGGCAAGATGATCAAGCAGCGCCAGGAATCGCTCGACATCTACGAGAAGGCGGGGCGGAGCGAACTTGCGGCTCAGGAGCGCGAGGAAATCGAGATCATCTCGCACTACATGCCCAAGCGGATGGCTGACCTCGAAGCCGCCGAGGCGATTTCGGCGCTGATCAAGGAGCTTGAAGCCGCGACGCTGAAGGACATGGGCCGCACCATGGCGGCGCTCAAACAGCGCTTTTCCGGACAGATGGACTTCGCCAGGGCCGGCGCGCTGGTGAAAAAGCTTCTCGGCGGCGCGCCCTAATAGGCAGTTCGCCCGGCCAGTTTCGATCCTTATCGCGTGTACTTGCCCGGGGCAGCGGTGCCGATCACGTCCTCAAGCGGCCGCCGCAGCAGTCGCGGCGATTGCGCGGCCGGGTCGATCGGCGGCGCGGACGGACGAGCCGGGGAGAGCGGCATCTGCGGCCGCGCCGGATCGAGGTCCGCCGCGTCGCTTTCCGTCATGGTGCGGTAATGCACGCTCGCGTTCCGCCAGCGCTCGATCACCGAAGCGATCAGATCTCCGCTCATGCGGGCGCTGGCATCGGAGCGGGTGTCGCCCGCGGCCTCGCTGTTGGGCCGCACGGCAGCCGGCAGCTCCTTGAAGCGCATGCGCGACGGCACGGCAATGCCCGAACCGAAAGCGAACACCTCGCGCGTGCCGAGCGACGGAAGAAACGAAAGCAGGTTGTTGGTGGCGTCGGACGCCGCGGAATGGATAAACGCCTGATCGCGATCGTTCGACAGCCGCATCACGAACAGCGTGTTGCATTGAGAGATGATGGCGGGTTCGATCTCCGATGGCCGTTGCGTGACGAGGCCGAGATAGACGCCGTACTTGCGCCCCTCCTTGGCGATCCGCGACAGCGCGCGGCGCGTCGGCCCGAAGCCCAGCTCGGAATCGGCGGCCGCGTAGCGGTGCGCCTCCTCGCAAACGAACAGCAGGGGCGCGATGCCGTCGCTCCACAGGCCGAAATCAAAGGCCATGCGGCAGAGCACCGAAACCACCGAATCGATCACTTCCCCCGGAAAGCCGGCAAGCTGCATGATCGTCATGGGCTTGCCGTCCGGCGGCAAGCGAAACAACTGGCCGAGAATCTCGGCCATCCTGTCGCCGCCCAAATTGGCGTTTTCGAACATGAAGGCGTATCGCGGATGATTGCGGACCGCCTGAATGCGCGAGATCAGCTTGCTGTAGACGATCCGCGACGACCGGTTCTCAAGTCTGCCCATGCGCTCATCCAGGAGACTGAGCAGGTCGTCGATGCGGTAAGGCACCGGCGTGTCGGCGGTGAAGCCGACAGCCTTGGTCTCGCGCTTTTTGACCAGCTGCCGGTCCATGCCGCGATATTGCAGATAGGCGGCTTTCGCCGCCGGAATGGCTTCCGACAGGATTTCCACTTCCTCGTCGATTCCGGAGCGGCTGCCCAGGAACGCCTCGATCGTTTCCTCGAAATTGAACAGCCAGAACGGCAGCCGCAAATTCCCCGGATTGAAAACCTCGGCCTTGTCGCCGAAGCAATGGGTGTATTCGTTGTGCGGATCGATCAGGAAGATCCGCAGATTGGGCCGCAGATCGAGAATCTTCTGCAGGATGACGACCACGCCGCTCGATTTGCCGACGCCGGTGGTTCCCAGAACGGCGAAGTGCTTGCTGACCAGATCCTCGATATTGATGTGCACGCCGATATTGGCGTTCTGCTGCAGATCGCCGATCTGGGCGCGGTCGCCGTCCGCGGTGCCGTAAATGACGCGCAATTGCCGCTCGGTCATCAGGACGGCTTCGTCGCCGATCTTCGGATAAGTCTTGATGCCCCGTTGGAAATGCACGGCGCCTCCGGCGTCCCCGATCTCGCCGATCAGTTCGATCTGCGCGAGGCTGCGCGAGGCTCGCTCGTTCACTGGCCGCAAATCTCTCAATGGGAGCTGGTCTTCATTGACGTCGGAGATCAGTCCGATGATCAGAGCGCGACCGCTGATGATTCCCACGAACTTTCCGACAGTGGCCCAGTCGTCGTCGGTCGCGGAAATTTCGCCCAGGCTCAGATTGGCCCGTGCTCCCGAGACGGAGGTGACGCGGCCGATGACTTTGCGGGCGGCGGCCGATGGAACGCTCTCGGCAGGGGCTATGCTGTCCATTGTGGACCTTTGGCGGACCTTTGACCGGAGCCTGGCTCGTCACGGGGATTCATCACGATAGCCCCCCGATATCACCGCGAGGACTCAGGCTTCGTTAATATTTGCCGCGCCGTTCGCTTCATGCCTAACGGTTTGTAAGGCGAGCGCTGGTCCAGGGCGTGGTCCATCTGCGCTGTTTTCTGCACATCGATCGCTGTGGCAGAATACCGACGATCTCGAACTCGTTCTGTTGACCAGGTTGAATCCAAAATACCGGGTCAAAGACCTGCCGGGTGGAGCACGCGAATGCCTTTCAGAGTATCCGGGCAGTCGCGGAATGGAGTACTCTGATTTTCCATCTGACTATCAGGACGACGCCCGCTCGCTGGTACAACGGCCAGCCGCATCCCGACTCGATACGTTTCTGACGAGGTGGGCATCAAATTGCGAGGTCGCGCCCAGGCGGTAAACCCTGAGAGACGATAGCCGAAAGCGGAAGTTGTAACCGGTTTGATGAGGCCATTAGCTCGGCCGGCAAGCACTCACGAAACCTCTCAGAGTGGCGCATCGTCGATCCTGTGGATAACCGGGACAAACCTCGCCCTGCTTGCGGCAAAATCCGCTCGCCCTATCTTCGTGCCGCTTCCTCGCTACGCTTGCGAATCACCATGCGATTCTCGCCCCAATTCCTCGACGAACTGCGCGCCCGGCTTCCGGTCTCGGACGTCGTCGGCCGGCGTGTGAAACTGCGCAAGGCGGGACGCGAGTGGAAAGGCCTGTCGCCGTTCAACAAGGAGAAGACGCCGTCGTTCACGGTCAGCGACGAGAAGGGCTTCTACCACGACTTCTCCTCCGGCAAGCATGGCAGCATTTTCGACTTTGTGATGGAGACTGAGGGGGTCACCTTCCCGGAAGCGGTCGAACGGCTGGCGGAGATGGCCGGCGTTGCGCTGCCGGCCTATTCGCCCGAGGCCGAGGCGCGCGAGGAACGACGAAAGACGCTGCACGAGGTTCTCGAAATGGCGGCGGCGTTTTTCCAATCCACCCTGGCGGCGAGACAGGGCGCGCGCGGGCGCGGCTATCTGGCGGATCGCGGCATTGCGCCGGCGACGCAGCTCAAATTCCAGATCGGCTATGCGCCGGCCGAGCAATACGCGCTCAAGGAGCATCTCGGCGCGGCGAAGATTCCAGTCGAGGACATGGTCGAGGCTGGGCTTCTCGTCGCCGGCGAGGATATCGCCGTGCCCTACGATCGGTTCCGCGACCGCATCATGTTTCCGATCGCCGACTGGCGCGGCCGCGTCATCGCCTTCGGCGGCCGGGCGCTGGAAAAGGAAGTGGCGGCCAAGTACCTCAATTCGCCGGAGACGCCACTCTTCCACAAAGGCGCCACGCTCTACAACATCGCCGCCGCGCGCAAGGCCGCTCACGACGGCGCGCCGGTCATCGCGGTCGAGGGCTATGTCGACGTCATCGCCATGGCGACTGCCGGTTACGAAGCGACGGTGGCGCCGCTCGGCACTGCGCTCACCGCCGACCAACTCGCGCTGATGTGGCGGATGGCCGATGAGCCGGTCCTGTGCTTCGACGGCGACGATGCCGGGCGGCGCGCCGCCTACCGCGCCGCCGATCTGGCACTGCCGCTGCTCAAGCCCGGCAAGAGCCTGAAATTCGCCGCGCTGCCCGATGGACAAGACCCCGACGATCTCGCCCGCTCCGGCGGGCGCGAGGCGATCGCCGATGTCCTCGCCGCCGCGATGCCGCTCGCTCAGATCGTCTGGAACCGCGAGAACGAAGCGGGCGCCTTCGACACGCCGGAGCGGCGAGCCGCCTTCGAAACGCGCCTCTCGGCGATCACCGCCACCATCGCCGACGAGACGGTGCGCCGCTATTATCGGCAGGACTTCGGCGGGCGGCTCCGCCAATTGTTTGCTCCGCCCGAGGCGTCGGCGCGCCGACGCGGCTTCGATCCCGCCGGGCGGCGCGGCGCCTCACCGGGACGCGCGTTTTCGCGCGGCGCGGTTGCGCCGGTGCGGCTTGGCGATCGACCCTATGTGGCGGCAAGCCCCCAGTTGGCCGCAAGTCCGCTTCATCGCGGCCACCGCGCCGCGATCCCGCGGCGCGAAGCCCTGATGCTGCAAGCCGCGCTCAACCATCCCTGGCTGCTGCATGATCACCTTGAGGAACTCGCCGCCGCCGAGTTCCGCCACCTCGATAGCCAGAAGCTTAAGGGCGTGCTGATCGACGTTTTCGCCCATTCGGCCGGCGATTGGGACCACGACAGCGAGCGGGCCCGCGCCGAACTCCAGGCCGAACTCGTCCGCCGTGGTTTTGCCAATTTGCTCGCCCGTATCGAGCGCACGATCACCACGCCGTCGGTGTGGGCCGCCAGGCCGCAAGCCGCTTCGGTGGATGTTTTGCTGACGTGGAAGCAGCTTGTCGCCTTGCATACACAATGGCATTCCCTAACTAGGGAACTTAAGGATGCGGAAATGGCGCTCGGCCGGGACAATAGCGAGGCGAATTACGCCCGGCTCTGCGATGTGAAGGCGAGGCTATCGACGCTCGACGGAACCGAGGCGCTTGTGGAAGGCTTCGGCGCGTCCTCGGGCCGCACCCCGCGATCATTGTAGGCGTTGGAGCGACACGCGACCGGCGGCGGGCATGGCAGGCCGCCCCTCGCGGGGTATCAGGGTTAGCCGGAGCTTAACGGAGGCCTGCGAAAACCTTACTCCTCGATTCTCTCCGCATAGGGTAGGAGGAAGTGTTTCTCCCTTTCCCCGCAGGGGAGGTACGGCGTCCGCCGCGGTCATCGTTGGACGGGTTGTCTTCGGACGGGTTGTCTTCGGACGGGTCGTCTTCGGACGGGTCGTCTTCGGACGGGTCGTCTTCGGGCGGTCCGGCGGGCGGTTGGAGCCCTTAAGGAGCACGGAGCCTCGTCTTGGCGGGTGTGGCCTGGACGAGGAGGTTGGCACGTTCGGGACCATCGCAGGAGATGGCCGGAGAGAAAGTGAGGCCAGGGGCCGTGTTTTGCCGCCCCCTGACCTGCGGCGGGGACAGCGACCGCACGTCGCGGCCAGGTGTGAACGACAGCGTTGGTGGAGACAGACAGATGGCGAGCAAGAGCGACGGGATGAAGACCATGGCCAGCAAGATCAAACTGGCCGTGCAGAAGTCGGTCCCGCCGAAGGAAACCGAGGCGCCGGAGAAGGATACCCCCGAAGCGCCCGATACGCCGCTGCCGCTCCTCGACCTGTCCGACGCGGCCGTCAAGAAGATGATCAAGCAGGCCAAAAAGCGCGGCTACGTCACCTACGAGCAGCTCAATGCGGTGATGCCGTCCGAGGAGGTCACCTCGGAGAAGATCGAGGATGTCCTGGCGATGATGAGCGAAATGGGCATCAACGTCGTCGAGAACGAGGAGGCCGAGACCGAGGAAGGCGGGGAGGGGCGCGAGGAGCCTGAAGAGGAGGAGTCCGAGGGCGGCGAGCTTGTCGAGGCAGCGCCCAAAGCGCTGGCCAAGTCGGAAGCCCGTGAGCCGGCCGAGCGCACCGACGATCCGGTGCGCATGTATCTGCGCGAAATGGGTTCGGTCGAACTGCTCTCGCGCGAGGGCGAGATCGCCATCGCCAAGCGCATCGAAGCCGGCCGCGAGGCGATGATCGCCGGCCTGTGCGAGAGCCCGCTGACGTTCCAGGCCGTGATCATCTGGCGCGACGAGCTCAATGAGGGCAAGGTTTTCCTCCGCGACATTATCGACCTGGAAGCGACCTATGCGGGGCCGGATGCCAAGGGCATGCCGGCCGGTTCGCCGTCCGCCGATGGTCAGGGCGGCGCGGCCCCGGCAGCCCACCCGGCCTCATCCGGCGGCGTGGTGCCGTTCGCGCAGCCGCCGCAGACCGTCGCCCCGCCCTCGGCGCCGCCCGCCCCGACGCCGTTCAAGCCGCGCGCCGTCAATGGCGATGGCGAGCCCGAGGATGCCGGCGAGGCCGCCGCCATCGCCGACGCCGACATGGACGAGGACGATCTGGAAAACTCGATGTCGCTTGCCGCCATCGAGGCCGAACTCAAGCCGAAGGTGTTGGAGACCTTCGACAAGATCGCCGATTCCTTCAAGCGGCTGCGGCGGCTCCAGGATCAGGACATCGAGAAGCGGCTCTCCAACGAGTCGCTGTCGCCGCATCAGGAGCGCAAATACAAGAAGCTCAAGGACGAGATCATCCAGGAGGTGAAATCGCTCCGGCTCAATCAGGCGCGCATCGATGCGCTGGTCGAGCAACTCTACGACATCAACAAGCGGCTGGTCAGCCACGAGGGCCGGCTGATGCGGCTGGCCGAGAGCTACGGCGTGTCGCGCGAAGACTTCCTGCGCAATTATCAGGGCTCCGAACTCGATCCGCGCTGGCTCAACCGCGTCTCCAAGCTGTCGGTCAAGGGCTGGAAAGGATTCGTCGCCCGCGACAAGGACCGCATCAGGGACCTGCGCACCCACATCCACACGCTCGCCACCGAGACCGGCCTCGAGATCGGCGAGTTCCGCAAGATCGTGCACATGGTGCAGAAGGGCGAGCGCGAGGCGCGCCAGGCCAAGAAGGAAATGGTCGAGGCCAATCTCCGCCTCGTCATCTCCATCGCCAAGAAATACACCAACCGCGGTCTGCAATTCCTCGATCTGATCCAGGAAGGCAACATCGGCCTGATGAAGGCGGTCGACAAATTCGAATACCGCCGCGGCTACAAGTTCTCGACCTATGCGACCTGGTGGATTCGCCAGGCGATCACCCGATCGATCGCCGACCAGGCGCGCACCATCCGCATCCCGGTGCATATGATCGAGACGATCAACAAGATCGTCCGCACCAGCCGCCAGATGCTGCACGAGAGCGGCCGCGAGCCGACCCCGGAGGAGCTGGCCTAGAAGCTCGCCATGCCGCTCGAGAAGGTGCGCAAGGTGCTGAAGATCGCCAAGGAGCCGATCTCGCTGGAGACGCCCATCGGCGACGAGGAGGACAGCCACCTCGGCGACTTCATCGATGACAAGAACGCGGTCCTGCCCATCGATGCGGCCATCCAGAGCAATCTGCGTGAAACCACCACACGGGTGCTGGCCTCGCTGACGCCGCGCGAGGAGCGGGTGCTGCGCATGCGCTTCGGCATCGGCATGAACACCGACCACACCCTCGAGGAGGTCGGCCAG
>JBOHIU010000049.1:0-12198 GCA_050725855.1 Xanthobacteraceae bacterium
CCTTGGTTCTGGCAGATCGGGCGACAGAACACGACGCGTCCGTTGGCATAGGCCGCCGACTTGTCGATAAACCATTTGTCATCACCGATTAATTCAGCCGCGATCAGGATGCGCTCCGCGTTCATGCCGGAAAGGATGTAGCGGTAGCCGCGGCCTTCGTCGCCGATCAGGTTTTCGGCCGGCACGCGCATGTTATCGAAAAACACTTCGGTGGTGGCGTGATTCATCATGGTGCGGATCGCCCGGATGCTGAGGCCCTGGCGCTTTGCCGTGCGCATGTCGATGAGGAAGACCGAGAGCCCCTCGGTGCGCTTTGCCCCCGCCCTGCCCTCCCCCGCTTGCGGGGGAGGGTTGGGAGGGGGCCGCGGAGTCGTTCGCGCCAGCAGGAGCATCAGATCCGAATGTTCCGCCCGTGACGTCCAGATTTTCTGGCCGTTCACGACATAGCTGTCGCCATCGCGCACGGCGGTGGTGCGCAGGCTGAGCGTGTCGGTGCCGGAGGTCGGCTCGGTGACGCCGAAGGCCTGCAGCCGCAATTCGCCGCGTGCGATCGCCGGAAGGTAGCGCGCCTTCTGTTCGGGATTGCCGTGGCGCAGCAACGTGCCCATGGTGTACATCTGCGCATGGCAGGCCGCGCCGTTGCAGCCCGACGCCTGTATCTCTTCCATGATGGCAACTGCTGCCCTCATGGAAAGGCCGCTGCCGCCGTATTCCTCTGGAATAAGCGCGGCCAGAAAGCCCGCTTTGGTGAGCGCCGCAACGAATTCATCCGGATAGCTGCGCTCGCGATCAAGCCCGCGCCAATACTCGCCGGGAAAGTTTGCGCAGAGCGCGCGCACCGCCTCGCGGATCGGCGCAAGCTCGGCGCTTTCGCTCACGATTTGACCTCGGCGCGGCCGTTGTTGACCGCGATGACGTCGCGCTCGACCACGCGGGTGCGGAAACTCACCACGTCGCCGTCGCGCCACATCTCGGTGCGCAGCGTCTCGCCCGGAAATACCGGCGCGGTGAAGCGGCAGGCGAAGGCGACGAGCTTCGCTGGGTCGTAGCCGCACATGGTTTTCAGCACCGCATGACCGGCAAAGCCGAAATTGCCGAGCCCGTGCATGATCGGTCGCGAATAGCCAGCTTGTTTGGCGACAGCCGGCTCGGCGTGGAGCGGATTACGGTCGCCGCTGAGACGGTAGATCAAGGCGGTCTCAGGACGGGTGGCGAGGTTGCAGACCGCATCGGGCGCGCGCGCCGGGATCGGATGCGGTTCAGGCGCGGTGCGCGGCGGGCCGCCAAAGCCGCCGTCGGCACGGCAAAAGGTGGTCTGCGTCACGGTTGCGACCGGTTCGCCGGTCGCCTTGTCGGTCACTTGGCGCTCGGTGAGAATGAGCGCGCCCTTGCCCGCACCCTTGTCGACGACCTCGACGATGCGCTGTTTGCCGATGACAGTGTTCTGCGAAATAAGCGGCTGATGCAACCGCACGCCCTGCTCACCGTTGACGATCCGCACCCAATCGATGCCGGTGCCGCGATCGCGCATCCAGAATCCGGGATGGCCGAGCACGGCCCCCATCGTCGGCAGCACCTTCAGGCTTTTCTCGTAGACGAAGGCCAGTTCATCCTCGTTCATCGGGTCCTGGCCGAGGCCGACCCCCAGTGCGTAGAGGATGCAGTCCTTGGCGTCGTAAATCTGCTCGCGAGGCGGGATTTCGAGCGCCATAAGCTTGTCGTAGACGATGGTCATTGTTTTTCCCGTCATTCCTGCCGAACCAGCGGGCCCACGCGAAGTCGCGCGGCCCGATGACAGGCTCCGCGAGAGCCGGAATCCATAATCGCTGCGTTCGCCCAGTTTGCACAGTTTGTGTTTAGGGGTCCCGGCTCGCACCCGCGTCGCTCGTTTGGCCGGGACGACCTTGGAGAAAACCGCATCACACCGGGTCCCACGAGAAGACGTCGGTCGATCGCTCGAGTGGAGTGAATGACGACGCAAACGCCCCTTTGAGCTGCGCATCGATCTTTTCCGGCGTCCAGCCGTCGGAGCGGTGCAACGTGCGAATCGGGCGGGTCTGGTTAAACAGATAAATTTCGTTGTTACGCACTGAGAAGATCTGCCCGGAAATGCCGTCGGCGCGATCGGAGCCGAGATAGACGGCGAGCGGCGCGATCTTTTCCGGCGTCATCTCAAGGAAGCGGGCGACGCGCTGCTTTTCTTCCTCGGTCTCGGCCGGAATCGAGTCGATCATGCGCGTCCAGGCGAACGGTGCGATGCAGTTCGAGCGCACATTGAAGCGCGCCATGTCGAGTGCAATGCCGCGCGACAATCCGACGATGCCCAGCTTCGCCGCCATGTAATTGGCCTGGCCGAAATTGCCGACCAGCCCCGAGGTCGAGGTCATGTGGACGAAGCTGCCGGATTCCTGCTCGCGGAACAGCGTCGCGCAGGCGCGGCTCATGTTGAAGCTGCCGTTCAGATGCACGGCGATCACGTCGGACCAGTCGGACCAGCTCATGCGGTGAAAGATGCGGTCGCGCAGGATGCCGGCATTGTTGACCAGAATGTCGACGCGGCCGAAAGCCTCGATCGCGGCCTTTACTATCTTGTCGGCGTTGCCCGGCTCGCTGATGGACAGCGTCGAAGCGATCGCTTCGCCGCCCGCTTTTTTGATCTCGTCGACGACGTCTTGCGCCGGGCCGGCGTCGGTACCGGCGCCGTCAAGGCTCGCGCCGATATCGCAGACCACGACCCGCGCACCCTCCCGCGCCATCAGAAGAGCGATGCCGCGACCGATGCCGCGTCCTGCTCCCGTGACGATGGCGACTTTGCCGAGAACGATGTTTGGCATGAAGTCCTCATAGTCCATTTCCTTCCCCCTCAAAGGGGGAGGTGGCGAGCAAAGCGAGCCGGTGGGAGTCAGTCCTTTACAAATGCGCAAGCTTTCCGATCGTGGACCCCCACCCCTAACCCTCCCCCTTTCAGGAGGAGGAAATTAAAATTAGCCCCACACCTCGCGCGCGACCTCGCCGATCATGGCGAGCTTCGCCCATTGCTCTTCCTCGGCGAGGACATTGCCTTCCTCGGTCGATGCGAAGCCGCATTGCGGCGACAGGCACAGCTGATCGAGGTTGGTGAACCTGGCCGCCTCCTCGATGCGGCGCTTGATTGCGTCTTTGGATTCAAGCGTGCCGGTTTTCGTGGTCACCAAGCCGAGCACCGCCAAGCGGCCTTCTTGCAGCCGGCGCAACGGCTCGAAGCCGCCGGCGCGCGCGGTGTCGTACTCCATGAAGTAACCGTGCACCTTGATCTTGTCGAACAAGACCTCCTGCTCGGCCTCGTAGCCGCCGGTGCCCATGAAGGTCGATTTGTAGTTGCCCCGGCAGAGATGCATCGTCACTGTCATGTCCCGGGGAATATCCGAGATCGCCGTGTTTATCAGGTCACCATAGAGGGGTCCGAGCGCATCCGGATCGTCGCCGCGGTCCTTCATCTGCTGGCGATAATGCGGATCGCACAACATGGCGATGAACACCTCGTCGAGCTGCAGGTAGCGGCAGCCCGCATCGGCGAAGGCGCGCACCGCCTTTTTATAGGCTTGGCCGAGATCGTCGAACATTTTCTCCTTGTTCGGATAGACGGATTTGCCGATCGGCGTCGGATACGGCCGGCCGTACAGCGCCGACGGGGCCGGGATGGTCATTTTCGGCGTGCGGGTCGTGTGCGCTTTGAGGAACTTGAAATGCTCGATCATCGGGTGGCTGGAAAAACCGATCTTGCCGGTGACTTTGATGCCCTCATTGCGCGTTGTGACCGCCGCAAAAGCGATGCCGGTATCCATGACGTGGCGTTCGACGCCGTCGAGCCCCCATAGGAAGTCGAGGTGCCACCACGAGCGGCGGAATTCCCCGTCGGTAATGGATTGCAAGCCGGCTTCTTCCTGCTTGCGGATAATTCTTTCGACTTCGCGATCTTCGACGGCTTTCAGCTCTTCGGCGCCGATCTCACCCTTGGCCCGGCGTTCGCGCGCCTGCTTCAGCGCCGCGGGCCGCAACAGGCTGCCGACGTGATCGGCGCGGAACGGCGGTTTGGTTCGTTGAGTCATCATGTTCTCCTATCGTCATGGCCGGGCTTGTCCGACCATCTCGCTTATGCGGGTATCGCCGGTCGGATCGAGATCACCGGGACTCGGCGCTAACGCGCCGGCCCGGCGATGACGCCTAACCCCATACCTCTTGGGCGGTCTCCACGATCATGCGCAGCTTCGCCCATTGCTCTTCGTCAGCTAAAGCGTTGCCCTCCTCGGTCGAAGCAAAGCCGCATTGAGGCGACAGGCAGAGTTGATCGAGCGGGACGAACTTTGCCGCTTGCTCGATGCGGCGCTTGATTGCGTCTTTCGATTCCAACGTGCCGCTTTTGGTAGTCACGAGCCCGAGCACGACGGTCTTGTTCTTCGGCACGAAGCGCAACGGCTCGAAGCCGCCAGCGCGTTCGGTGTCATACTCCATAAAATAGCCATGCACGTTGATCCTATTAAAAAGAATCTCGGCCACCGGCTCGTAGCCGCCGGAGGCCACGAAGCTCGAGCGGAAATTGCCGCGGCACAGGTGCATGGTAATGGTCATGTCCGGTGGAATGTCGGAGATCGCCGCATTGATCATACCGGCATAGGTCGCGGGCAGCGCCGCCGGATCTTCGCCGCGGTCGGCGATCACCTTGCGTAGCGCGGGATCGCACAGGTAGGCTAGGTTGACCTCGTCAAGTTGCAGATAACGGCAGCCGGCGTCGGCGAAGGCGCGCACGACCTTGCGGTAGGACTCGCCGAGATCGGCGTAGAAGCCGTCCATCGACGGATAAATCGATTCCGGCACCGCATCGCGGCCGTAGCGGAAATGCAGCGATGACGGCGAGGGGATCGTCAGCTTCGGTGTCTGCCGCGTATGCGCCTTGAGAAACCTGAAATGCTCGACCATCGGATGCGGTTTATAGCCGCCGAGCTTGCCGATAACGCGCAACAGAATGGGACGCGGCTGCGGGCCGGTCACCGCGAATTTGATCTTGCGCTCGCCGGCATAGGATTCGACGTTGTCGAGATTTTCGAGAAAGTCGTAATTCCAGGATATGCGCCGGTATTCGCCGTCGGTGATCGATTTCAGCCCCGCGTCTTCCTGCTTGCCGATGACGCGCGCGATTTCGCGGTCCTCTATTTCTTTGAGCGCCTCTTGCGAAATCTCATTCCGCTTGCGCTTTTCCCGCGCTTCTTTGAGCGATGCGGTGCGCAGCAGGCTGCCGACGTGGTCGGCGCGGAATGGAGCTTTTGTTCGTTGCATCAGTCATTCTCACCTTTGTTTATTCGTCAGCCCCGGCAATGACGCGTTAACCCCATACCTCATTCGCCAACTCCACGATCATCCGCAGTTTCGCCCATTGCTCCTCTTCGGCCAGCACGTTGCCTTCCTCGGTCGAGGCGAAACCGCATTGCGGTGACAGGCAGAGCTGGTCGAGCGCGACATATTTGGTCGCTTCGTCGATGCGGCGCTTGATGTCGTCCTTTTTTTCGAGCTTTCCGGACTTGGTGGTGACCAGCCCGAGCACGAGTTGCTTGCTGCCCTTGGGGAAGAAGCGCAGCGGTTCGAAGCCGCCGGCGCGCTCGCTGTCGTATTCGAGGAAATAGCCGTCGAGATTGGTGTGACCCAGAAGCTGTTCCGCAACGAATTCGTAGCCGCCGGACGCGATGAAGGTGGAGCGGAAATTGCCGCGGCACGAATGCATGGTGATCGCCATATCGGCGGGTTTGCCTTCCAGCGCCGCGCGCGTGACCTGCGCATAGCGCTTGGGCAGCGTATCGGGATCGTCGCCGCGGGCCTTCGACTGCGCGCGCTCGTTGGGATCGCACACCATCGCCCAGGCGGTATCGTCGAGCTGCAGGTACCGGCAGCCGGCGTCATAGAAGGCGCGGATCGCGGCGCGGTACGCAGCGGCAAGGTCGGCGAAGAACGGCTCCAGGCTCGGATAAATCTCTTTACTGATGAGATTGCGGCCCTGACGGAAATGCAGCGTCGACGGCGCCGGAATCGTCATTTTCGCCGTAACACGCGCGTGCGCCTTCAGAAATTTGAAATGCTCCACCATGGGATGACCGGAGAATTCCAGCTTTGAGGCAATCCTGATGCCTTCGTGCTTGGTCTGCACGCCATGGAACTGGATGCCGCCGTCGGTGGTGAAAGGGGTCACGCCTCGCAGCCCTTTGAAGAAATCGAAATGCCACCACGACCGGCGGAATTCACCGTCGGTCGCGAGCTTCAAACCGATCTCTTCCTGCTTACTGATGACCCTCTCGATTTCGCGATCCTCGATTTCTTTCAGCTCCGCCGCAGGCATTGCGCCTCGCGCGACTCTGGCGCGCGCATCTTTGAGCGGCGCGGTGCGCAAGAGGCTGCCGACATGGTCGGCGCGGAAAGGCGGCGTGGTGCGTTGGCTCATCGTTTCACTCCCTCTTTCGTCATGGCCGTGGACTTGTTCCGGCCATCCCGTTCAAATGGGCGCGGCCGTGCCCGCCTTTGCGGGATCGCCGGGTCGCGGCGCCGGCGCGCCGGCCCCGGTGATGACGTCAACCATTCTTCTTCAGCACGTAGCGCCCATCATCCTGACGGCCGAGTCGTTTGGTGGCGTAAAGTGCATCGAGTTCGCGCACGATTTCCCGCCCGTCCTTGCTGCCGAGTGCGCCCATTAGCTCCAAAAAACTCGCTGGGCCGGCGGCAAGCACTTCCGCCACGGATTTATGCATCGCTGCTTTTTTCCCGGACGGCGGTGTCGGCACCGAAAATTCCAATGAATCGGTCTTGCCGAACGGCATGGTGCAGTCGAAGCCCAGCTTGGCGCCGGTGCGCGCGCCGTCCAACGACGGATCGAGCGGCACCACGCGAAAACCCGAGCCGATGATGAGATCGCGGTCAGCTTGGAAACGCGTGGCAAATGCCCAATCGGCCTCGGCGTCGGAGAACACGTCGATATCCGGATCGAAGACGAACACATGTTTGGCCTCGGCGTGCGAACCGAACACTGCGGCGATGGCATTGCGCGCGTCGCCTGGGACGCGCTGGCGTAAAGAGACACGCACGTTGTACATGCCGCCGCTTGATGACGTGGCATACACGGCAAGCGGGTCGCGCACCGAGGCCATCAAGGCCGCCCATGCGGCAGACTCGGTCTTCACGGCGGAGAGCTGGGTGGTGTCGGTATGCATCAGCGTCCGGCCGCTGATGGTCAGGGTCTGAAACAGCGCATCCTCGCGATGGGTGACCGCGGTGACGTGCAGCACGGGATTGCGCTTCACCACGCCGTAATAGCCGACATATTCGCCGAACGGTCCCTCCGGTTCGACGTGCCCTGCCGGATCCAGATAACCTTCGATGACGTATTCGGCGTCGGCCGGCACGTAGATGTCATTGGTGACGCATTTGACCACCGGCACCGGTTGGCCGCGTATGGCGCCGACGACTTCGAGTTCATCGACCGAGGGCAGCGCCGTCATCGCGGCCAAAAAGTCGGCGGGATGCGAACCGACCGCATAGGCGACCGGCACCGGCTCGTTGCGGGCGGCGCCTTCAAGATAGATGGCGCGCATGTCGCTCGGCGCGATCAGGTCGACGCCGGCATGCCGTTTGCCCCGCAACATGATGCGGCGGCAGCCGACGTTGGTGAGACCGCTGCCCGGAAACAGCGCGTAATCGATGCCGGCGGAAATGTACGGCGCGCCGTCGGCGCAGTGCTGCAGATGCACCGGCAGCGCCGTAAGGTCGGCCTCGTCGTCCTTGAGCACGACCTGTTGCACCGGTGCCTGCTGCGACGACACCTTGATCGGCGATTGCCGGCGGTTGAGGCGCTGACTGAGCGTGCTCAGAAGTCCGCGTTCGTCGGTGCCGAGTGCGCTGGCGAGCCGCCTGCGCGAGCCCATCACATTGCCGACGAGTTCGGCTTTCTCCGGCCCAACCGCCTTGAACAAAATCGCCCGCGGATTGCCGTCGAGTATGCTGGCGACATCGACGAGATCGATCGGCTGCTCGCGGACGTCGCATTCGCCCGCGTCGACGAGCTTTTCAACAAAGTTGCGCAGCCGGAAGCGTTCGGTATCGATCGTCGGCATGGGCGGCCTCCCAACGGGGCATGATACGAGATAAGTCAACAGCGATTTAGCAATGCCCGAGCGAAGCTGTAAATGCCGGCCCGTCATTCCGGGGCCGAGCCAACGGGCCCGCGCGAAGTCGCGCGGCCCGATGACAGGCTCCGCGAGGCGCCCGGAATCCATAACCACGGGACCGGCCGACCAGTATACTTCTCTAATGGCCGTGATTATGGATTCCGGCTCTCGCTCGCTTCGCTCGCTCGCCCGGAATGACAAGGGAGATCGTCATGCAACCTTTTCTTCGGCTTTACGAGGACGTGCTGTCGAGCGACGCGGCCGAAATCCACTTGCCGCCGCTGCCGCGCATGATCTTCGTCGCGCACGGCTCGGTCGCTATGAGCGGTCGCGCGGTGCACGATGGCGAGGTTTCCGGCAGCGCGGGCACGGTCAGCCTCAAGGCCGGTAGCAAGGGCGCGGCACTGTGGCGCTGGGAGATGGTGTCAGCGGATGGTGTGGCCGGCACGCTTTCGGGCCACGGCGTGTATTCGCTGGAAAAACTCGGCGCCCGTCTCGAAACCGTGCATCAGGGCCCGCTCCTCCTCCGCGGCGACAGCGTCGCCTTCCCGCCCGGCGGCTGCGCCTATCTGCACCGGCATCAAGGGCCCGGCATTCGCTGCTTGCTCGAAGGCGGTATCCGGATCGACACGCACGGCCGCTCGACTTGTTATGGTCCCGGCGGTGCCTGGTACGAGAGTGGACCCGACCCTGTATTTGCGCAGGCCGCCGACCGGCCGACGCGTTTCATCCGCGCGATGATCCTGCCGGCTTCCTATCTCGGCAAAAGCTCGGTCGAGTATCTTCGCGAGGAAGACAAGGCGAAGCCGAAATCTCAGCAATATAAGATTTTCGTCGACATGATGCTCACTGTCATTCCGGCCGAGTGGAGCGAGAGCCGGAATCCATAACCACGATTCGCGCAGAACGTCGCAGCACAGGGATTATGGATTCCGGGTTCACGCTTCGCGCGCTCAGGAATGACGCGACGCATCACACCGGCTTATAGCCGCGCTCCATGTCGACATCGATGACCATCGCGGTGCCGTCTTTCAGCGCCTTGCCGATCAGATCGGTCGCCTCGTGGACGGTCTTGGCGCGCTGGCCTTCGATGCCGAGCGAGCGCGCCAGACCGATGAAATCGATCGCCGGATCGGTCAATTCCATGCCGACGAACTTGTCGGCCTGCTCGGCAAGGCCGCGCAGCATGACCAGGCGCTGCTTGAGAATGCGATAGCTGGTGTTGTTGAAGATGACCCAGACGATCGGCAAGCGATAACGCGCCGCGGTCCATAACGCTTGGATCGTGTACATGGCGCTGCCGTCGCCGATCAGCGCCACCACCGGACGATCCGGCAGCGCCACCTTGACGCCGATCGCCGCCGGCAGGCCCCAGCCGATGCCGCCGCCGCGCAGGCCATAAAAGCTCTGCTCGTCGTTGCTGTTGATCAGCATGCGGATGCCGGGTGCGGATGACAGAGCCTCCTCGATCACCACGGCGTCCTTCGGCAGCATCGTCCCGATCGCTTCAAGCAGCGCGTGCGGTTGCACGGGAGTCTTGCCGGCCATGGCGCGGGCCTTGGCGCGAAACGCATTGAGATCTTTTTTGATGGCGTCGGCGGTGGACTTAAGACGCGCCTGAGCGGCGCTCTTGGCGCTCACGCTCATGCGTGCGTCGAGCGCTGCGGTGATGTCGGGCAGCGTCGCCTTGGGATCGCCGAGGATCGCGACCTGGGCCGGAAAGTTCTTGCCGATCTGCCACGGATCGGTGTCGAGATGGATGAGCGGCAGACCCGCCGGCCAGGGATCGATCTTCGACGGCAGCGACCAAGTGAACAGATCGCCGCCGACAGAGAACAACAGGTCGTGCTTCTCCAGCACGTCGCGCACGCCGGCCTGCGTGCGCGTCATCATTCCGCGATAGAGCGGATGCGATGCGGGAAAGGAGGCCCGGCTCGGAATGAACTCGACGTAAACCGGCGCGGCGACCGCCTCGGCCAGCGCGACAAGCTCCTTGTGCGCGCCGCTTTGCGCCACCGCGTCGCCGGCGATGATGACCGGCCGCTCGGCCTTGGCGAGCATCTCGGCGGCGCGGGCGACGGCCTCTGCATCGCCGCGCAGGCGCGGCGCAACCCGCGTCGGTTCGAGCAGATCGATATCCGCGTCGTTTTTCAGGATGTCGCCGGGCAGCGACAGAAACACCGGGCCGGTCGGCGGTGCCAGCGCTGTCTTGACCGCGCGGTGGACATAGCGCGGCAGGTCCTCGGCGCGGTGCACCTCGGCGGCCCATTTGACGAACGGCCTTGCCAGGGTGGCGAGGTCTGCGGTCAGCACCGGCTCGGTGGCGATATATTCGAGGTCTTGCTGGCCGGCGGTAATCAGCACCGGCGAATTCGCCTTCATCGCGTCGTACAGCATGCCCATGGCGTTGCCGAGCCCGGGCGCGACATGGAGATTGAGCACGGCAAGCTCGCCTGAGGCCTGCGCGTAGCCGTCGGCCATCGCCATGAGAGCGGCTTCCTGCAGGCCCAGGATGTAGCGAATGTCGTCCTCGACCGCGAAGGCGTCCATCAGCGGCAGCTCGGTCGTGCCCGGATTGCCGAACATCACTTTGACGCCCTCCTGCCGAAGCAGATCGAGAAAGGCGCGTTTTCCAGACATTATGGGCAAGGTTTTTCTCCCTGGATGCGGCAGCGGCTCTATCGGCCGATGCCGCTTTTCTCAAGATCAATCATGCGCACGATCATAGCGCGGCGCGGGTCGTAAGGCAGATCCTGAAAGCCCCACCGGGTATAGAAGGCGCGAACTTGATCGTCGATCGGATGGGTCAACACGCCAAAGCTGCCGATCTCCCGGGAAGCCAGCAACGCAGTACGCAAAGCGAAAAGGAGCAGAGAGCGTGCGTGTCCTCTGCCCTGATGGTCCTTGTGGACGGCAAGTTGCCCAAGAAGCGTGGCCGGCAACGGGTCGGGCTTGTTGCGCTGGTGCGGTTTGGCGAGAAACGCGCGCTCGACCTGCGCGGCGCTCAAGGTGACGTAACCGACGATGTCCAGCGAGGTCGCATGGCAAATCACGTTGGTGCGCGAGACATCGGCGACGTGATTGACCCAAGCATGCCGGCGGAGCCATTGGTTCAGGGACTCTCGGCCACAATCGAACTGGGTGCGATCGTCGGATTCCAAAAGCGGACGCGGCGGCGTTACTTCTGCCACGTCGGCGCCTTGCGGGCGAGGTCCTTCAGCCCCTGAATCTCCACGGCCGGCCGGGTTGCCCATGCTTCAAATTTTTTCCAATCCTTGGCCGGAATAGTGACGATCCGCCGTTCGCTCACGTCCAGTTCGGCCGCGTCGAGCGCTTTGCGCCGGATGAAATCGCTCAGGGTGGTGCGGGCAAGCTCGGATGCGGCTTCCAACAGCGCACGTTCTTCCTCGTTGACCCGGACGCTCAGCACCTCAGTCATAGCGACCTCTCATTTCGTTTCATCGTATGACAATAGCATACAGCCAATAAAGGCACAACGTTCAAGCTTAACACCCGCGTCGTGGTATCCGCAGTATCGTAGCTATTTCGGTCTCCAGATCATCCAAGCTCTGACCGCGTCCGGCGCGCAGACTGTTTCGCGGCCTGACGCTTGGCCGTGCGCTCGCGGATCAAAATGACTCCGTCATCACTGACCATTCGATAGAGGTGCCCTGGCCAAGGATACCTCCGGCAAAAAGGCACTATCGTTCCGTAGACATGGCGCCCGGCCAGCTTGCATTATATGGAGTTGTAAGAAGCGAATCTCTGCGGCAGCTTTCGACTGTCGTTGGACCAAGGTCTAATCAAGGTTTCGATTTCCTCAGGGCACGGCGTTCCGTAATGCGCCTGCTTCAGCTTTCGACTAACCCAATATTGGCGCTGCAGGGAATTTCCAACGAAGTCGTCGGAATAAAGTCCGGGATTGTCGACCAGGTCCTTGTGGAAGGGCCGTCGCGCAAAATGCGGGCGATTGAGGAGCATGTGCGATCGCTCGCGACGGCGGGACGGAAAGTGG